>JBGATY010000086.1:0-8976 GCA_044228955.1 Planctomycetota bacterium
GATCTCGAGCACGTCGATGCACTCGACTTCGTCGTGCAACGCGACCGCGCCGACGGTCGTGCCCGTTCCGAGCGCGAGCACGGCGACGCGCTTCGGTTCTGGATGCAACAGCACGGGCAAATGGCCCAGCGCTTGCATGTCGAGGTAGTCGCGCCCGGTTCCCGCCGCGCGGAACCCGTCGGTCAGGAGCGTCCGCTCGCCCTGCATGCCGTCGTCGACGACCCCGACCGCGAAATCGCGGTCTTCGCGGAGCGAGAGCACGGTGAGGGCCGGATTCGAGTAGGGCGCGGAAACGAGCGCGGGGGTGCGCTGGAACGCGGCCAGGACGGCGAGCGCCAGGACGGGCAAGGCCACGGGCCGCGAGACGACGAACATCGCCACCGCTCCGAGGACGAGGACGAAGGCGATGGCGCCGGAGAGTCCGAAGTGCGGCACGACGACGAAGTGCACGATGGGGATGCCGATCAGCGCTCCGGCGGCCTCGCTCGCGAGCAACCGGCCGAGCCGCTCGCCCGAGTCCTCCCCCCCCCCGCAGCGCGCGTGGACGATCGGCACCAGCGCGCCGAACCCGAGCATGGCCGGCACGCACAACACGAGCGCTCGTTCGAGGAGCGTTCTCCCGCTCAGCGCCGCGAGCGGCGTCGCGACGAGGAACGGCCACATCGAGCACGCGGCGCACACGATCAACGCGAGGAGGACGGCGTGACGTCGATGTCGCAAGAGCGGCGGCAATACCGCCGCGCCGAGCGCGAGACCGACGAGCGAAGCGCACAGGACCGCGTTCAGCGCGTTCTGCATCCCGCCGAGCCACAGGACGCCGAGGCGAAACGAGATCCACTCCAGGCCCGACATCCACGCGGTCCCGAGCGCCACGAGCACGGCAGCTCGGTGCGCGCTCAGCGGAACGAACGCGGTCGAGGGGCTGGGAGTCACGGCGCGAGTTCCGCGCGCGGCCATCACACCGCACAGCGCGGCGAGGAGCGCGGTCCCGCCCGCGATCCAGGCGGCGCTCATCCTCCCCCCGGATCCGACCGCTCGGTCGGCGATCCAATACGCACCGGCGACACAGCCGACGAGATTCGTCGCGAAGAGCCAGCCCACGCGCTCGAACCCGCGCGCGAGCACCGGCAGGAAGACGCCCTGGAGGAGAGCGGGCAGCGCGAGCGCCACGATGGCGATCGCACGGGCTTCGGCCCCCCCGCCGAGCGCGCGGCCCGCGAACAAGAGCGCCCACGTCGAGGCCGGCGCGACCAGGAGCAAGGCCAGTCCGACGATCGCGAGAGCGCGTGCCTGGCTCACACCCCTCCGGCGCGCGAGCCCCGCGCCTAGCGCCCAGGCGCAGAGCCACGCCGCAAGCCCGATCGCCACCGAACCTCCGTAGCCGAGCGCCAGACCGCTCGCCGAGATCAAGAGGCTCTGCAGTCCGAGCCCGGACGCGCCCGCGAGGAATGCCGCGACGAGTGCCAGGGCGCGGGCGCCGCCGTCGGACCTCTGCGCAGCGGTCACGAACCCTCGGTCCGCTACACGCGCTTGGGACCGTCGGCTTCGGACAGGACCGACCACGCGGCGGCGCTCGTTGGCGAGGCGATCAGCCGCTCGCGCACGAGGTCGCGATTCAGCACGCGCGCGATGTCAGCCAGCGTGCGGATGTGCAGGAGCTTCTGAGCCCGCGGAATCACGAGCAGCACGACGATGCGCGTCGTGCCGCCGTCGATGTTCTCGAACGGCAACCCCTCGCGCGGGCCGATGATGGCCATGCAGGCCACGACACTGTCGACCGCGTCGACGGCCGCGTGCGGGATCGCGATGCCGTGCTCCATTCCGGTGGACATCGACTTCTCGCGGGCGACAACGGCGTCCACGATGGCCGGGCCGCTGCCCGGCTTCAGACGACCGCGTTCGACGAGGTGTTCGACGAGCCGTCGGATCGCCACCCACTTGTCGGTGGGCGCGAAGTCGACCAGTACGTCTTCCGGCTGGAAGAGATCGCTGAGGCGCATGGCGAGCGGCGGAGGATACGAAAGAACGCGGACGCGCGTCGACCACGGGATGTGGAAAGAATCACCCGCTCTCCGCTCCAGATGTCGGGGAAGAAGCAGGTTCAGTCGACGTCCGATCGATCCGATTCAGTCCGCGCGCGACTTTCCTGGTCGAGCCCGTTTGACTCCAACTCGGCCCGGTCCTAGAGTGCGCGCCACTAGGGGTCGGGCGGCGTAGGATCTAACCCACGGTGCTCCAAAGGGATAGAGCGCAACGGCTGGCCCCACAAACCGTCCAGTTGGAACGCACATGATCGCTTTCGTCGCCGCGCTCACCCTGCTCGCCGCCCCGGTTCTCGCCCAGGGGAACCGTCCGAACGCGCCGGCCCCGGTTCAACCGGGTGCCCAGCAACCGGGAGCGCAGCCCGCTCCGGCGGGAAATCCGCCCGCCGGCAACCCGGCGGCAGCGGGCGGCGCCCAGAAGGTCCCGCCCATCCAACAGAAGGGCGACTTCTACGTCCTGAACTTCGACGAGACCGGCGGCGCGGACGCGCTCACGCTCGAGCAGTTCGTCAAGCACTGCCAGGAAGTGACGGGCTTCAACTTCACGTACACGCAGGAGACGGCGGCGACGCTCGGGCGCATTCCGCTGCGCATGTACGGCTCGAAGATCATCCCGAAGGGCGATTTCTATCCCTTCTTCCAGATCATGATGATCATCAACGACTTCGTGTGCACGAAGATCGGGCCGGAGCACCTGTCGGTGATCGTGATCCAGTCGACGCAGCCGCAGGCCGGCCGTGGACAGGGCGGACCGCGCAAGGACGCGATCTACGTGTTCCCCGAGGATCTCGACAAGTACGCGGACCAGCCCGCCGTGCCGATCACGACCGTCGTCGACCTGCCGCACACGAACGTGCGCGACCTGTCGAACTCGATGCGCCAGATGTTCACGGATCCGCAGAGCCAGCAGATCATCCCGGTGGGCAACAGCAACAGCCTCATCATCACGGGCTTCGGCAGCAACGTCGTGTCGATCGTGAAGATGCTCAAGTTCGTCGACGATGCCTCGGGCAAGACCGAGACGGTCACGCCGCTCTTCGAGGTGCTGCCACTCGAGTTCGCCTCGGCGGAGGAACTGGCCGACACGATCTCGGAGCTGCTCGACGCCGGCAAGCGCGCGACCCAGGCCCGTGGCGCGGCGCAGGCGAGCAGCACGGGGGTGACCGCGCCGCTGCAGACCGGTCAGGCCGAATCGAAGATCATGGTGCACGGTCCGACGAACTCCCTCCTCGTGATGGCGATGCCCGACGACATGCCGCGCATCAAGGAACTCGTCGCGCGCCTCGACGTCGATGTGGTGCAGGGCGAGCGCACCTACCACATCTACAACCTCGACAACGTCGACGCGGAAGAGCTGTCGAAGACGCTCGACGACTTCATCCGCAACGCGAGCCGCATCTCGACCGGCGCCGGGGCGACCGGGGGGAATCGCACGGGCGGAGCAGCCGCGACCGGCGGAGCTGCCGCATCGCGCAACGAGGTCGTCGTCGTCGCGGACAAGTCGACGAACTCGCTCCTGATCGCGGCGAACCGCACGCGCTACGAGGAGATCCTGCAACTGATTCAGCGACTCGACCGCCGCGCCGAGCAGGTCCTGATCGAGACCGCGCTCGTCGAACTCTCGGATCAGGACTCGCTCAACTTGACGGTCGAACTGGGTCTCGCCGACATCACGGGCGCCGGCAACGGCAGTTTCGGCGTGTCGTCGTTCGGACTGTCGACGTTCCAGGACACGAATTCGGATGGTGTCCCCGACATCCGCCTCGTCACGGGCGCGGATGGTGGCACCCCGCTCGGAGGCGTCACGGCCGGCATCCTGAACGGCGACAACTTCTCGCTGCCGGTCCTGATCAACGCGCTCAAGACCCGCCGGGACACGAACGTGCTGAACGTGCCCAGCGTCCTCGTCAACAACAACAAGAGCGCGAAGGTGACGTCGAAGGACGAGCAACCCACCACGACGATCACCGCGACCGGCGGCGTCGGCAACCAGACGCAGACGAACTTCAAGGAGTACGTCGAGGCCGGCATCACGATGGAGATCTCCCCCACGATCAGCGCGTCGCACTACCTGCGGCTCAACTGCTCGCTCGAGGTGTCGAACTTCATCGGTTCGGTCAGCGGCGCGATTCCTCCGCCGCGCACGACGCGCACGATCCAGACGACGATCAACGTGCCCGACGGGGACACGATGGTCATCGGCGGCATCATCACCGACAACAAGGGCACGGAGCGCCGGTCGGTGCCGTTCCTCGGCGACATCCCGGTGCTCGGTTACCTGTTCGGCAGCAACAGCACGTCCGGCGCGAAGACGACGCTCTACTTCTTCGTGACGCCGCACATCATGCGCGACAACGACTTTGCCGACCTGGCCGAGTACTCCTACAAGCGCAAGCTCGCGGCCGCCGATGCGATCGGGGCGGCGCGCATCCGCGTCGTCGATCCCACGTTCGGCGCCGACAAGCAGGGCGTCGACATGCGCGGATTCGAAGTGCCGCTGTACCGCGGCCCGGAGCGCGGTGAGGTCGACAACTCGGCCGTCGGCATCGACTCGAGCAAGCTCAACGGGATCCTGAAAAGCGGCGAGAAGAACGGCGCTCCGACTCCCGTGAAGGAACAGGACCAATGAGCGCGGGCCCGAATGCGTTGCCGACCATGCCGGGCTCCACCGTGCCGCTCACGGCCGGAAGCCTCGGCGAGATGCTGGTGGACGCGGGCCTCTCGCGTGAACGACTGGAGGAATGCCGCCGCGTCGCGTCCACGACCGGGGATTCACTCGACCGCGTGATCCTCGCGAAGGACTACCTCGACGAGGTCACGCTGCTCTCGATCTACGCCAAGCACCTCGGTTTCGAGTTCCGCAAGTCGCTCGAAGGCACGCAGGTACCGAACGCATTCGTGGCGAAGGTGCCCGTCCACTTCGCGCGCAACTACAACCTCGTCGCGCTCGAGGTCTCCGGTGACTCCGTCTTCAAGGTCGCGACCTGCACGCCGATGCAGCCGCACCCGATGGACGACTTGTCCGCCATGCTGGGCGCCGAGATCGACCCGGTGCTAGCGCCACGCGTCGAGATCACGACGCTGCTCGGCCGCGCCTACCGCCACAAGGCCGACGGCGTCGACGAGGCCCTCGCCGACGTCAACGAGGACGGGAACATCGCCGGACTCGCCGACCAGATCGACGAAGGCGAAGACGTGCTCGACGTCGCCAACAAGGCGCCGATCATCAAGCTCGTCAACACGATCCTGTTCCAGGCGCTGAAGCTGCGCGCGTCCGACGTGCACTTCCAGAACTACCCCGATCGCATGCAGGTCCGCTTCCGGATCGACGGCATTCTCTATGACATGGATCCGATCCCGCGCAAGGCGCAGGAAGCCATCGTCAGCCGCGTCAAGGTCATGGGCAAGATGGACATCGCGGAGCGCCGCCTGCCACAGGACGGACGCGCCACGATCAAGATCGGCGACGGTGAAGTCGACGTCCGCATCAGCTCGATCCCGACGACGAACGGCGAGCGCATCGTCATGCGTCTCCTCGACAAGACGGCCAAGGTCTATTCTCTCGATCAGATCGGACTCGCTCCGCGCAACCTCGAGATGCTGCGCGAGTACCTGAACTACAGCCACGGCATCATCCTCGTCACGGGTCCGACGGGTTCGGGCAAGACGACGACCCTCTATGCGGGCATGAGCGAGGTCGACACGACGCAGAAGAACGTGCTCACCATCGAGGATCCCGTCGAATACTCCCTGCCCGGCATCAGTCAGGTGCAGGTGAACGTGAAGAAGGGCCTCACCTTCGCCCACGGTCTGCGCTCGTTCCTGCGTCAGGACCCGGACGTGATGATGGTCGGCGAGATCCGCGACCTCGAGACGGCGGAAGTCGCGATCCGCGCGGCCCTCACGGGGCACCTGGTATTCTCCACCGTACACACCAACGACGCTCCGAGCACGATTCAGCGCATGGTGGACCAGGGCGTCGAGCCGTACCTGGTGTCGAGCTCGCTCGTCCTCGTCATCGCGCAGCGTCTCGTGCGCACGATCTGCAAGCACTGCCACACCTATGGTCCCATCACGGACGAATGGGCGGCCAAGCTGCGCAAGGTCGGCCTCGACCCGGTTCAGATGGGCGGAAGGGTCGCCTTCGGGAAGGGCTGCGATGAGTGCTTCAATTCCGGATACGCGGGCCGGACCGCGATCTACGAGTTCATGCCCGTCGACGAAGCCTTGCGCACGCAGATCATGAACAACGCAACGGCCGCCCAGATGAAACGCGGAGCGGTCGAACGGGGGATGATCACCCTGCGCGAGGACGGCCGCATCAAGATCATGGCCGGCCAGACGACGCCGGACGAAGTATTGCGCGTGACGCAACTCGACCTCGACTGAACGACGCCGGTTCTCCCGCATGCCGATCTACGAATACAAGGCCTACGCACCCGGTGGAGCAGTCCAGTCCGGGGTGATCGACGCCGACACGTCGCGCGAGGCCCGCGTCCGCCTGCGCCGCGAAAACCTGCTCGTCAGCGAGATCGTCGAGATGAAGGGCGGTCGCCGCACCTCGAGCGCGGCGAGCAGGGGTTTGAAGATCGGGTTCCTCGAGAAGATGCGCCGCAAACGCGCCGCCAGCGCGACGCCGAGCATGCGCAATCTCGAGGTCCTGACGAGCGTGACGCGTCAGATGGGCACGCTGCTGGCATCCGGCATTCCCCTCGCCGAAACCTTGAAGGCGATCATCGAGCAGGCTGAACAGCGCTCGACCGAGACGATGTTCCGCGAGATCCGCGAACGCATCAACCAGGGCAGTTCGCTGGCGGACGCGCTGGCCGATCACCCCGGCATGTTCGGCGAACTGTACGTGAACATGGTCCGCGCCGGCGAAGCCACCGGCAACGTCGACGTCGTGCTGCGACGCCTGGCCGACTACTTGCAGGCCCAGCGCGCCCTGCGCCGCAAGATCGTGTCGGCACTCACCTACCCGGTGATGATGATCGGGATCGGCCTCATCGTCGTCAGCATCCTGATGACGGTCGTCGTGCCGAAGATCACCCAGATGCTGCTCGACCAGGGACAGACGCTTCCCACGCCGACGCTCGTGCTCATCTTCATCAGCGACCTGTTCAAGAACTGGTGGTGGGCCGCCGGCCTCCTGGTCGCGCTCGTCTTCTTCGTGATCGAACGCGTCTACAAGACGGACAAGGGTCGGCTCTGGCTGGACAAGACCGTCCTGCGGATCCCGGTCCTGGGCGATCTGATGCGCAAGCAGGCCGTCGCGCGCTTCACGCGCACCCTCTCGACCCTCCTCCAGAGCGGCGTTCCAGCGGTGAACAGCCTCGAAATCACCCGCAAGGTCGTCGGAAACCGGGTAATCGCGGACGCGACCGAGCACATCCGGGTGCGCATCCTGGAGGGCACCGACATCGCTACCCCCCTGAAACAGACCGGCGCTTTCCCCGCGCTGGTAGGCTACATGGTGTCGGTGGGCGAACAGTCGGGCGAGCTCGAACAGATGCTCGACCGGGTGGCGATCGCCTACGACGAGGAGATCGACATCGCGACCGAGCGCATGACCGCCGTGATCGAACCGATCATGATCATCTTTTTGGCGGTTGTGGTCGGGTACATCGTGGTCTCGATCGTCCTACCCATCCTCCAGATCGGACAAATGAAGTGACCCCTTGCCGGCGCCATGGATGCGCCGGAACGAGATTCAACATGAAAACTCTCCACGACAAGCGCCGGGCCGGTTTCACGCTGGCCGAAATGATGGTCGTGATCGTGATCATCGGCATTCTGGCCACGATCGTCGTGCCCAACGTCTGGCAGAAGTTCTTCCAGGGGCAACAGGCCAAGATCAAGGCGGACATCACCGTCCTCAAGGAGGCGCTCGATTCGTACGCCATGAACAACACGGGGCAGTATCCGGAATCGCTCCAAAAGCTCGTGGATCCCGACCTGAACGGCCACCGCTATCTGACGCAGACGAAGGTGCCGAGGGACCCCTGGAACGAGGAATACGGATACGAGCCGCCTTCGCCCGGCCAACCTCAACCGCGCATCTACACACTGGGCCGCGACAAGGCGATCGGTGGCGAGGGCGAAGACGCCGACATCGACTACCAGAAGATCATCGACGGCGGTTGAGCCCGCTCGAGCGGACATCCCATGAACACGCCCGGCACGCCTTCGTCTCAGAGCCTCTCTCGTGCGCGAGCGGGGTTCAGCCTGATCGAGATGATGGGCGTGCTCGTCATCCTGGCGCTCGTCGCGACGATCGTCAGCGTGAACTGGAACGCGATCCTGCCGAAGGCCAATCTCCACGCTGCTGTCCGCAACCTGGCGACGACCTTGTCGGGCACGCGTTCCGAAGCGATTGCCCGCAATGCGACGTTCCAGATCCAATACGACCTGGATCAGCACCGCTACCGCGTGATGACGCCGTTCCGCGTGGACGGTCAAGGGCTCGCGGTCGGAGACGAGGATCGACGCGCGCTGCAGTGGACGCAGCTCCCGAACGGCGTGCAGTTCCAGGTCGTGACGATCGACGGCGTCGAGTACAAGAAGGGTCTCGTCTACGTGCGCTTCGACGCGCTCGGCACCGCCTCCGGCCACACGATCGTGCTGGTGCAACTCCCCTACGAGAACCGCTACACGATCGAGGTCCAGGGCCTGCTCGGCCTGATCAACTACCACGAGGGCGTTTACTCGCGCCCGCCGCCCAAAGAGGGCGACTTCCGATGAACGCCCCGCGAGCGACACGGAAGGGCTTCACTCTGGCCGAGGTCGCGGTCACGATCGTGATCGTCGGCATCGGGCTCGTGCTCGTGCTGCAGGGTCTCAACACCGCGAAGCTCACGGCCGCCCAGACGCGCAACGAGAAGCTCGCACGCGAACTCGCCCTCTACACGCTCGGACAAGTCGAGTCGGGCCTCTA
>JBGATY010000086.1:8986-14821 GCA_044228955.1 Planctomycetota bacterium
GACTCACCGGCAACTATTCGGACCAGAATGCTCCCGCGTTCGGTTACGAGGTCGTCGTCGGCGACGAGGCCTTCCTGGACACCAGTTCGAACACGGGCAGCAATGCCAGCTTCGACTCCTGGAAGCCGCGCACCCAGAAGCAGATCGACGAGCAGCAGAAGAAGGACGAAGAGAAGCTCCCCGAACCGTTCGAGAAGGTGAAGATCCGGGTCACCTTCCCGAAGTTGGGCGAGTACCAGAATCAGGTCATCCTCGAGCGCTGGATGCCGTGGGCGCAGGTCTACGGCGAGACGGAGGAAGACGGCACCAAGAAGTCGACGACCGCTTCGACGTCAGGAACCACGCCCCCATGAGACACCGCCGCAACACACCTGACGCCGCGCTCGCGGGCTTCACCCTCGTCGAAGTCCTCGTCACGCTCTTGATCATGGGCGGGATCATGGTCTCGATGACGCAGATCCTGGGCGCGGCACGCAACACGCGCGACACGATCCACAACATCCAGGAGACGCAACTCGCAGGACCCGCGATCCTCGACATGCTCGAGCGCGACATCAGAGGCATCGTCACGTACAGCCGCACGCGGCAATTGCAGTTGCGCGTCAAGAACCGCGTGTTGCTCGGCATGGACGCCGACAGCCTCGACTTCGTCACGTCCAACGACAGCCTCGGGTACACGAACCTCGACAATCGCTTCGTTCGCGCCGATGTGAACGAGGTCGGCTACCGCCTGCGCCCGAACCAGGAATTCTCCGACCAGTTCCTCGAGATCCACCGCCGCGAATCGTTCGGCGTCGACAGCGACCCCTTCGAGGACGGTGTCTTCATGTTCCTGCACGACCGCGTGAAGGGTTTCGACGTGCAGTGTTTCGCCAAGGACGGCCGCGATGAGCAACCCATCGACGAGTGGGGTTCCGAAGCGAACAGCGAGAACATCGGCCTCCCGGCCCGCATCGAGATCACGCTCATCCTCGAACTGGCGCCGCGCCTCGTGAACGAGCAACTGCTGATCCTGCCGAACGAGCGGCGCACCTCGACCTACAAGCGCGTGATCCGTTTCCCCGAGTCGCTCCGCTTGGCCGAGGAGATGATCCCCGTGCCGAAGATCCCGACGGCTCCGTCGGGGGGCGCGACGTCCGCGGATGGGAAGACCAAGACGAACACCACCGAGGTCGGCGGACAGGCGGGTGGAGGTGGGGGCAATCGCGGCGGCCGGCAGGGCGGCATTCCCGACGGCTTGCAAGGCCCCGATACCCGCGTGATCACGAACGGTTCGAATCCCCTCGGTGGCGGGAAGAACTGATTCCGGTCGGCAACGTCAGGACAGCGCGCGCCCCATCGAATCGCGTCCTCCCATGTAGGGACGCAGCGGCGGTGGGATGTAGACGGTCCCATCGCGACGTTGGTGGTTCTCGATGAGCGCGATCAACATGCGCACGCTCGCCGCGACCGTGTTGTTGAGCGTGTGACACACGCGCACTTCGCCGTTCTGGTCGCGGTAGCGCATGTTCAGCCGGCGAGCCTGGAACTCGTGGAAGCGCGATGCGCTGTGCGTCTCCCCGTAGTTCTTGCGCGACGGCATCCACGTTTCGATGTCGAACTTCTGGATCTGCGGCTGACCGAGGTCGCCTCCGCACACGTTCACGACGCGGTACGGCAACTCCAGCGACTGCAGCACGTCCTCTGCATTGGCGACGATCGCACGGTGGTGTTCGATGGAGCGCTCCGCGTCGGCGACGTCGATGATCACCTGTTCGACCTTCTGGAACTGGTGCACGCGGTACAGGCCGCGCGTGTCCTTGCCGTACGTGCCGGCTTCGCGGCGGTAGCACGACGAAAGTGCGACGTACTTCCTCGGCAGGTCCGCGAGGTTCATGATTTCGTCTTGGTGCAAGGCCGTCACCGGCACTTCGGCGGTGCCGACCAGGCACAGGTCGTCGCGCGAGTCACAACGGTAGGCCTGCTCCTCGCCGCCGGGAAAGTAGCCCGTTCCGACCATGATCTCGCTGCGCACGAGCGTCGGCACCGATAGCGGCACGAAACCACGCTTGACCATCAAGTCGAGCGCATAGCGCATCACGGCGCCTTCGAGCAGCGACATGTCGCCCTTCAAGAAGTAGTTGCGGGAGCCGGCGATGCGCGCGCCAGCCGTGACGTCGATCCAGTTCTGCGCCTCGCCCAGCGCGATGTGATCGCGCGGCTCGAAGTCGAACTTCGGCGGCGTCCCAAAGCGCCTGACCTCGACGTTCTCACTGTCGTCCTTGCCCTCGGGTACCTCCTCGGCGGGTACGTTGGGCACGCGCAAGAGCAGTTCCTGCAGTTCCTTCTGCTTCGCCTCGACCGCGGTCTCGCGCTCCTTCAACAGCTCCTTCTTGCGCTTCTGCTCCTCCGCGAGTCGCGGGCGATCCGCAGCGGAGGCAGCTCCGATCAGCTTGCTCGCGTTCTTCTGCTCTTGTCGCAGGCCATCGACCTCGACCTGGAGGTCGCGCCACTCCTTGTCGACGACGAGGATCCGGTCGACGTCGCACGGGATGCGCTTCTTCTTGGCCCCGGCTTTGACGACTTCGGGGTTAGCACGAATGAATTTGATGTCGAGCACGCGTGTGGATCCTCTATTTCCAATCCGATTCGATCTTGCCGAAGAGGTCGTGTTTCTTGTCGACGAGTTGCACTTCCACTTCCCCCAGGCCCTTGATGTCGATCTCGAGGTCGAGCGGGAACCACGTCGATTCGAATCCGCGCTCCTCGATCTGTTGACTGCCCATGACGTGCTGCAACTTGACCGTCTTCTCGGCCTTCTTGCTGCCCTTCTTGCGCCAGGTCGCCTCCGGGTGCGCGACGCATTGCCACAAGCGCTCGTAGCGCTCTCCGGCGGATCCCGTGACGGCGATCGTCTGGCCCGTGATGGCGACCTTGTCCGCTTCGGAACGAGACGTGAAGTCGAACCCGAACGGCGCTCCGAGCGCGATCACGGTGGTGCCGCCCTTCGTGACCTCGTAGTTCGGAGCGCTCTTCGGCGGCAGGATGACGCACTTTTGGACCTGCTTCTTCTTGCCCTTGCGAATCTCGCCGTAGGCCAGGGTGTAACGGCCGACGGGGACCTGCACACCCTTCGCGCCGCCTTCCACGACGTCGTAATAGCAGTCCTTGAACGATCCGCTGCCCTTCACGATCAGGTACGAGGGCGGGTTCGGGCCCTTGAACTCGAGTTTGAGCGTCCCGGTGTCCGTCTTGATCGGGCTGGCCTTGATCGCCTTGGACACGGTGCCCATCTCGAACTTCCACCACTTCCCGTTCACCTCGGCGATCTCGCTCCAGGGGCGTGCACGCTTCGATGCGCCGACGAGCATGCAATCGAGGTACGGCTGATAGAAACCCTTCGACAGCCCCGCGAAGCCGTAGCTCTCGGGCACGGATCCGTACAGGCCGTCCATCGTCTCGTCGATGATGCGGATCGGGACGCCATCGAGCGTGCCGACGAGGCTCGCGGCGGACAGCACGTAGAGATTGAGCGCCTGGTCGGTCGGGGACATGTTGAGTTGGATCGACTGGTAGACCTCCTGCTGGCCGGCCGTCACCGCGAGGCAGGCCCAGGGACGCGCGCTCGCCCCCGTGCCGAGGTGGAACTTGACCGGGAGAATCGTGCCGGTGAGCGCGAGCTTCGTGTCCGCGGCGCCATCTCCCTTGCCGTCACCGTCGCCGTCGATGCGGACGTCAGCAGGACCGAGTCGGATGAACTTCGGCCCCTCCCCGAGGCCGTCCATGACGGCGGTCGAGCCGTTCGCCTTCAGGTTGACGCCGCGCCAGGTGATGAAATTCTCGTCGACGTCGTAGCACGGACGCTGGTAGGTCTCGGTGGACGGCACGACTTCGAACGTCAGCGGCACTTCGACGGTCGTGCCGGCGTCCGTCGGCCCCTCGCCCGGGCTGTCCGCACCCGGGCCGCCGCCCGAGGGCTTTGGAGTCTTCGACACGAGCGCCGTCTTGCGCTTTTCGGCATCGTCCTTCTTGGTGTCGTTGAGTTCGACCTTCGCTCGAGCCGCGATCGCGCGCTCCAGGCCGGCGAGAGCGCGCTTGAGGTCGGCGCCGGTCGTGCGCAGCGTTTCGTCGTAGCACGCGGAGTACACGAGCCAGGTCTCCGACGCGAAGTACTGATCGCCGATCTGCTCGAACGCGAAACCGACGACTTCGAGTTCATCGGCGATCTGGGCGTAGACGTACGCGTCCTTCTTCTCCGAGTTCCCTTCGAACTGCCCGACCGCGACGTCGAAGCGCTTGCGCAGCCCCGGTCGCTCCTTCTTGTTGTCCCCCTCCACCTTGGACAGGTACTCGTGGAACTTGTCGGGGAAATTCGACTTCATCGAGGCCTTCCACGCGGCGGAAAGATCCGTGAGGAAGGGCCCCAGGGAGGGATCGTCCGGTCGCTCGGCCAGGATCTCGTTGGCCTTGACGATCCACTCGACCGCCGCCTTCGACTCGCTCTTCACGAGCTTCTCCATCTCCGGCTTCTGCTGCTTCTCCATCAGCTTCAGGAACTTCTCCTTGAAGGTCGGATCGGGCACGCCGAACAGGCTCACCGCGGGGTCGCTCACCGCCCAGGCGACGCGCAGGCTGACGAGAGCGATGGGGATGGCGAGCAGGGAGACGACGAGGAGCCGGGTCGGTTTCATCGTGGGTGGCGCGTTTCTGGCGCGCGGGTCCCTTCGCATCGGGGTGATTTGTCCGCGCTCGTGGCGGGGCGATGCACATCGGGACGCCCGAGTCTAGCCATGCCGATCGGGGGCCACAATCGGGCGCGCTCCGCGTCGTCAGCAGGTCAGCGGCGCGACGACATGCGCTTCAAGAACTCCTTCTCGGAGCGCGTCAAGCTGGCCATACCCTCTTGGTGGATCTTCTCGAGGAGGCGATCCATGCGCGCCTCGTCGTCGGCCTCGCGCGCGACCTGCATGACGGCGCGCTTGCGCTCGAGGATCTGGATCGGGTCCTTCTGGATCAGGCCGAAACGCACCGCCAGGTAGCCGTAGGCCGCGCCGCCGAGGTGCACGAGGTGCGCCGTCCCGTCCGACCCCTGCTTCAACTGGACGAGCGCCGAGAAGGCCTCGAGCCCGACGATGCCGATCGCCAGCCACTTCATGAGGAGCGGCAGGAAGAAGAGGAAGACCCTCTGATTCGGGTACAGGGTCGCGACCGCGATCATCACGCCGAACACTGCGCCAGAGGCACCGATCACGGCCGCATCGTGGACGCCGAACAGGACCGGGACGAGGAACACCAGCCCACCGGCGATTTGCGCGGCCAGGTAGGTCAGGAAGAACCGCCGCGCGCCCAACCGCTCCTCCAGCATCGTGCCGAAGAAGTAGAGCATCAGCATGTTGCCGAGGATGTGCCAGGCGTTGTTCGTCAGGTGCATGAAGCCGTACGTCAACAGCTGCCACACCGGAACGAAAGGCGCGCTCGTGGTCCAGTGCGCGGGATCGAGGCCGAACTCGCGAACGAAATCGGCGTACTCGAATCCGAGGATTCTCGCCTCGGTGATCCACCACACGAAGCAGGGCACGAAGACGATGACGTTCGCGAGGATCAACCGGCGCACGACCTTCGTGATGCGCGGCAGCGCGAGAGTGGGCATGCCCGTCGGCCGGGTGGGCTCGTCGTCGTAGGGTTGGGCCATGATCGTGCTCGCGCCGCGCGCTAGCTCGGGGTCACGTAGGACGCACGGCGTGCCGCATCCAGGGTGTTCGCGAGCAACATCGCTATCGTCATCGGCCCGACACCGCCCGGAACCGGAGTGATCCAGCCCGCGCGCTCGGCCGCGGTCTCGAATTCGACGTCCCC
>JBGATY010000087.1:0-14804 GCA_044228955.1 Planctomycetota bacterium
TTCTCGTCGGACCGCTGTGATACGTGAAGCGAAGCGGAACGACCGGAAGGAACGAGTCCTGCGCCCGCAAGTCCCAAGTCCTTACACTGCTGCGCATCGAACCGGAGAGCGCGCCGTGAACCGATCCCTACTCGCCATCGCACGCGAAGAGCTGCTGCAACTCGACCGATCCATGAGCCGCGAATGGCTGGAGACGGACGGACTCGGCGGGTACGCGTCGTCGACCGTGCTGATGTGTCCGACGCGGCGCTACCACGGGCTGCTCGTCGCGCCGTGCGCGGGGACCGTCAAGCGGCACGTGTTCCTGTCGCGCTTCGAGGAGACGCTCGAGGGCGGGGGCAAGTCGGTGCCGATCTCGATGGCGCGCTACCGCGGCGTGTGGTCGCCGCTCGGGCATCAGTGCATCGAGCGCTTCGAGCTCGCGCCGTACCCGTCGTCCGTGTACCTGTTCGGGAACGCGCGCATCGAACGCGACGTGATGATGGTGCGCGGACAGCACACCGTGCTCGTGCGCTGGCGCGTGAGCGGGCAGAAGAACGCGGTCACGCTCAGGCTCAAGCCGCTGCTCCCGTTCCGCGAGGCCGACGCGTTGACGGTCGAGAACGACGCGCTGGACAAGCGCATCGAGCGCATCGAACGGGGGATCGTCGCCAGGCCGTACCGTGAGTTGCCGTCGCTCGCGATCACCTGCAGTTCCGCCTGCGAGTTCACCGACGAGGCCGTGTGGTACCGCGGACTCGAGTACGGCACCGAGCTCGCGCGCGGGTACGACGGGCACGAGGACCAGTATTCGCCGGGATCGTTCTCGATCGCGCTCGAAGACGGCGTCGACGTCGTCCTCGCGGCCACCCTCGGCGAGAAGATCGCCGATCCGCGAGCGCTGTGGCAGCGCGAATCGAAGCGGCGCATCCAGGCGGCCGAAGAGCGCGCTGCTGGCGTGCGCGGCGTGCTGTCGATCGGTGCCGACGCGTTCCTCTACCGCGCGAACGACAACCGGCTCGGCGTGATCGCCGGTTATCCGTGGTTCCTCGAGTGGGGGCGCGACACGTTCCTGTCGTTGCCCGGGCTGTTGCTCGCGCGCGGCCGCGTCGACGAATGCGGCGAGGCGCTCGCCGGAGCGCTGGCGTGGTCGAAGCGCGGATTGATGCCGAACGTGTTCGGCATGAACCCGGCGGAGAGCGCCTACAACTCCGTCGACGCGAGTTTGTGGTTCGCGCGGTGCGTGCGGCTCTACGAGCAGGCGGGAGCTCCTGCCGCCGAGATCGTCGAGCGTTTCCTGCCGGCACTGCGCGAGATCGCCAAGGCATATCGCGACGGCACCGACCTCGGCATCCGCTGCGACAAGGGCGGGCTGATCGTCGCCGGGGATCCGCGATTGAACGCGACGTGGATGGACGCGCGTCTGCCGGGCGGACCGGTCACGCCACGCGACGGGTGTGCGGTCGAGATCAACGCCCTGTGGTACATGCTGCTCGCCTACCTCGAGCACCTCGAGACGTTCGCGGGAAAGACGGACGCGGCGCGCGCCTGGAGCGCGGCCAAGACGCGCGCCGGCACCACGTTCCTCGAGCGTTTCTGGCTCGCGAAGGAAGCGCGCCTCGCCGACGTGTGGAAGGACGGCACGGTCGATCGTTCCGTGCGGCCGAACATGGTCATCGCGGCGGCGCTCGAGTGGAGCCCTCTTTCGAGCGCGCAGCGTGCGGACGTGGTGACCTGCGCTCGCGCCGAGCTGGTCACGCCGCGCGGGTTGAGGACGCTCCGGCCGCGCGATCGCCAGTACATCGGCCGCTACGGCGGCAACACGGAAGAGCGCGATCGTGCCTATCACCAGGGCACGGCGTGGCCGTGGCTCGCCGGATTCTACATCGAAGCGGCGCTGCGCTCGGACGCCGTCCCGCGCCACGAATTGCGCGAGCTCCTCGAAGGCTTCGACGAGCACCTGTCAGCCGCCGGACTCGGCCACCTGTCCGAAGTCTTCGACGGCGATCCGCCGCACCGCCCCGGCGGCACGATCGCGCAGGCGTGGAGCGAAGCCGAGTGGCTGCGAGCGGATCGACTGCTCCGCGAATGGGCGGTGCGTTGAACAGGGGCACAGCGCCGCGCGCCGCGCGTCCGCTTCAAGGGCCAAACGTCAGCGACACGCCCTGGGTCAGGTTGAAGGTGGACGCCGTGCAGAACGGCAACGCATCCCGGTACCAGCACTGGTAGTGCCGGACGTCACCCGACGCGAGCGGGCCGCCCGCGACGTGGACCGGATTCGGCGTCAACCCGCCCGGGTAGGAAGCCGAAGTCCCGGTCGGGAACACGACGCCCAAGCGGACGATGCTCCCGCCGGCGCACAAGAGTCCGTCACCGAACACGAAGCCGGCGCCTCCGTTGAATTGCGCCGTGCCTTGGAAGAACAGGCCCGGGCCGGCGACATTCGATGCCGTGAGGGTCAACGTGTCCGTTCCAGCGGAGACTCCGGCATTGCCTGCCGCCGTGATCCGCGCGCCAGTGGCGAACGCCGAGCTCGCGCAGCCGTTGCCCGCCGTTCCGCTGTTCGTGCAGGGGCACGCCGTCCCGGTGCCGTCGCCGAAGCAGAACGCCGTGCCCGGCGCTTGCCCCGCCACCAGCGAGAGCACCGGGTTCACGTCGTCGAGGACGTTCGGATAGTTCGGATCGGTGCTCGATTGCACGCGCACTCCGATCCACGTCGCGCCGCCCGAGATCAGCGCTTGCGCGGCGGCCGTGACGTCGAACGAGTAGACGAGGCTCGATTGCAGCGGCGGATGGTAGCTGCCCGTGCCGACCAGCGACGCCGCGGCCTGATAGTCGGACAGGTCCGCTCCGCCGTTGCCCGCGTACAGGCGGAACTCGAAGCCGCGCACGCCCACGTCGAACGCGTTGTTCACGAAGACCGTCCCGGAGAGCGTCGCGCTCGACAGCGTCGCGCCCGCGAAGCCCGAGACGTCGAACTCCTGGATCGCGCGATCCTCCTGCGCCGTCCCGATCCGGCGGATCAGCCCCGGGAAGGAACCGTTGAAGCTGTCTCCCGCGCCGTCCACGGGCGCGTCGTGGATCGACGCGCGAACGGCAGGACTGATGTCGGTCGGGAAGACCGGCGCGAGGGGCACGAGCATGCAGACGACGAGGCCGAGGCGGGCACGCATGGTGAACTCCAGTCGAAAAATGGGCCCTCGCCATCCTACTGCGGACGCGCGCGTCTCGGTCGCTCCCGGGCCGGCTGAGTGCCTTGCAGGGGCTTCCCGACGCGACATCTCCCGCGCGCGAACCCCGAATCCTTACACTGCTGCGCCTCGAATCGGGGGCCATGCCGTGAACCGATCCATCCCCAAGGTCAACCGCCCCGCACGAGTGAACCCGGTGATCGAGGCACCGATCGGGCGGGGCCTCGCGTCCCGTACATCGGGAGCGGTGCGCATCCACGGTTCGCCGATCGAGGACCCGACGTGAAGGTCCTCATGCTCGGCTGGGAATTCCCGCCGCACATCTCGGGGGGACTCGGCACGGCGTGCTTCGGGCTCACGAAGGGTCTCGCTCACCACGGCGTCGAGGTGATTTTCGTCGTGCCCAAGGCGCTCGGTGACGAGGACGCGCGTTTCGTCACGATCGTCGGCGCGAATCAGGTGGCGATCGAGGAAGTGGTCGGCGTCCCGAAGAAGCAGGTCGTCACGGAGCGCATCGAGGAGGGCAGCACGCTCGAGGAACGCGAAGTCGAGGTGCTCGTTCCGAAGCTCGTCGAGCCGGACGCGGGCGCCGAGCGATTGCGCCGCACCTTCGAGATCCTGTCGATCGATTCGCTGTTGAAGCCGTACCTGTCGGAGCGCGAGTACGTCGTTCGACTGGCTGAGCGCGAAACGGCCGTCCGCGAGAAGCTCCCGCCCGAGACCAGGCTCGAGCGCGGCACGATCACGTTGCGCCGCCGCATACCCTGGCGCAAGGTCCTGCGCGAGGTGCGCGAGGTCGACGCCGATCCGATCAAGCGCCGGCGCGTGCTCGAATTCTCGGGCGGCTACGGGGTGAACCTGATGGAGGAGGTCGCGCGCTATGCCCTGGCCGTCGAGCAGGTGGCCACGCGCCGCGAGTTCGACGTCATCCACGCGCACGACTGGATGAGCATTCCCGCCGGCCTGGCCGCGGCGCGCGCGTCGAAGAAGCCGCTCGTCCTGCACG
Organism: Planctomycetota bacterium; assembly: GCA_044228955.1. Taxonomy (GTDB): domain Bacteria; phylum Planctomycetota; class UBA1135; order UBA1135; genus JAEUIA01. The sequence continues at coordinate 4,177 of JBGATY010000087.1, forward strand.
TGCACGCCTGCGAACACGACCGCAGCGGCGAAAAAGTGAACCGCGAGGTCAAGGCGATCGAGCAGCTCGGACTCGACGGAGCCGATCGCATCGTCTGCGTCAGTCACTACACTGCCGGACAATTGCGCCGCCACTACGAGGTCGACGAGAAGAAGATTCGCGTCGTGCACAACGCCCTGACGCAGAAGGAACAGAAAGAACGGGTCAAGGTCGAGAAGTCGATCGACGACCCGATCGTGCTGTTCCTCGGCCGCGTCACTTTCCAGAAGGGGCCCGACTACTTCCTCGAGGCCGCTTCGCGTGTCGTGCGCGTCAAACCCAACGTGAAGTTCGTCATCGCCGGCAGCGGTGACATGCTCTCGTCCATGATCGAACGCACCGCGCGCATGGGGCTGGCGCGCAACGTGCATTTCACCGGGTTCCTGCAGGGCGAGGACGTCGAGCGCATGTACGCGATGGCCGACGTGTACGTGATGCCGTCGGTGTCCGAGCCGTTCGGCATCTCGCCGCTCGAGGCGATGGCGCTCGACACGCCGGTGATCCTCTCGCGCCAGAGCGGCGTGTCCGAAGTCCTGCGCAACGCCTTGAAGGTCGATTTCTGGGACGTGCAGGACATGGCCAACAAGATCCTCGCGCTGCTGTCGTACCCGGCGCTGAAGGAACAGTTGACGGACGAAGGCCGCGAGGAAGCGCGTGCCATGCGCTGGGAGACGCCCGCGGGACTCGTGCGCGACGCGTACGTCGAGCTGGTGGGAGCGCGATGACGGACGTCGTCCTGTATTTTCAGGTCCACCAGCCGTTCCGTCTGCGGCGCTACACGTTCTTCGACATCGCCGTCGAGGACCGCTACTTCGACGACGACGAGAACAAGCGCATCCTGCAGCGCGTCGCCGAGCGCTGCTACCTGCCGATGAACGCGCTGATCCTCGATCTGATCGAGAAGCACGCCGGCAAGTTCCGCGTTTCGTACTCGCTGTCGGGCACAGTGCTCGACCAGATGGAGGCGTGGGCGCCCGAGGCGCTGGCCTCGTTCCAGGCGCTGTCCGCGAGCGGACACGCGGAGTTCCTGGGCGAGACGTCGCACCACTCGCTCTCCTCGCTGACGGATCTCGCGGAGTTCGAGGGCCAGGTCGCGGCGCACGCCGACCGCATCGAGCGCCTGTTCGGCCACCGTCCGACGACGTTCCGCAACACCGAACTCGTCATCGACGAGAAGATCGCGAAAACCGTCGAGAAGCTGGGCTTCAACGCCATGCTCGGCGAGGGCGCCGACCATCTGCTCGGCTGGCGCAGCGCCCACTACGTGTATCGAGCGGAAGGCACCACGAACCTCGATCTCCTGCTGCGCGACTACCCGCGCGCCGACGACATCGCGTTCCGCTACAGCAACAAGACCTGGGACCAGTGGCCGCTGACGCCCGAGAAGTTCGCGCGCTGGATCCACGAGGCCGGCGTGAAGGACGCGTTCATCGGTCTGTTCATGGACTACGAAACGTTCGGCGAGCACCAGTGGAAGGAGACCGGCATCTTCGACTTCTTCGCTGGCATGGTCCCGGCAGTGCTCTCGAACGAGCGCTTCCGCTTCCGCACGCCGGCCGACGTGGCGAACGAGCACGAATCCGTCGGCAAACTCGCGATCCCGCGGCCCGTGTCGTGGGCCGACGCCGAACGCGACGTGTCCGCGTGGCTCGGCAACCCGATGCAGCGCGCGGCGAACGAAGCGCTCTACGCGATCCGCCCGGACGTCGTCGAACTCGCCGCCACGGGCGACGCGCGATTGCTCGATCATTGGAGGCGACTTTCCACCTCCGATCATCTTTACTACATGTGCACCAAGCACTTTTCGGACGGTGAAGTGCACAAGTACTTCAGCCCATACGCCAGCCCGCACGATGCCTTCATCGCGTTCATGAACGTCCTCGACGACCTTTCCCGCCGCGTGCGCCAGGCCCGGACGTCCGAACGAGCCATCACCCCCGAGACATCAACGTGACCGCTCCGTACACACTCTTCGAAGTCAGCTGGGAAATCGGCAACAAGGTCGGCGGCATCCACACCGTCATCTCGACCAAGGCGAACCCCTGGCTGCTCACCGGCGGCGCGACCGAGGCGACATTCGAGGAGGATCCGCGCCACGCGCCCTTCGGAGAGAGCTGTCGAGCGATGGGGGTGCCGGTTCGCATCGGCCGTTGGCGCATTCCCGGCAGTCCGCTGACGATCCTCGTCGAATTCTCGGGGTTGTTCGCGGAGAAGGACACGATCCTCACGCGTCTCTGGGAGGACTCCAAGGTCGACTCGATCGAAGGTCAATGGGACTACGTCGAACCGGTCACGTTCGGCTGGGCCGCGGCCAAGGTGATCGAAGCGTGGTGGAAGGACCGCATCGAGGCCGAAGGCCGCGCGTGCGTCGCGCAGTTCCACGAGTGGATGGTCGGTTCGGGGTTGCTGTACCTGAAGACGAACGTGCCGGCGATCGGCACCGTCTTCACCACGCACGCCACGATGCTCGGGCGGTCGTTGTCCTCGACGGGCAAGCTGCCCGAGGAAGGCCTCGCCGGCCGGACGGCGGACGACGCCGCTCGAGCGAGCGGAATTCGCGCCAAGCACTCGCTCGAAGGCGTGTGCGTGCGTCAGTCGGACGTGTTCACGACCGTGAGCAAGGTGACGTCGAAGGAGGCCGAACTGTTCTTCGGCCGCCGCGCCGAGCCGCTGCTCCCGAACGGTATCGACCTGCGCGTCATCGACGAGCTCGCCGGCAACGCGACGCGCAAGGAAGTCGAGGCTCGATTGCGCGAACTCGCCTGGCGTTGCACGGGCGAGGATCCGGGCGACGCCATGCTCCTCGTCATCTCGGGACGCTACGAATTCCACAACAAGGGGATCGATCTGCTGCTCGACGCCTGCGCGCGCATGAACGCGAAGAGCGGACGCAAGATCGTGCTGTTCGTGCTCGTTCCGGCCGGCAACTCGGGCCTCAAGGGCGCGCTCCTCGACCGCCTCGCGCGTCCCGCGGCGGACGCGAAGGGCACGATCGGCGTGTCGACGCACAACCTGTTCGACGAGGCGCGCGATCCCGTTGAGCGCCGCTGCCAGGAGCGCGGGCTGCAGAACCAGCCGGGGTCGCGCGTGAAGGTCATCCACGTCCCGATCTACCTCGGCGTGAACGACGGCGTGCTCGACTTGCCCTACGAAGCCGTGTTGCGCGCGATGGAGCTGTCGTGCTTCCCGTCGTTCTACGAGCCGTGGGGCTACACGCCCGAGGAGAGCCTCGCGGTCGGCGTGCCGACGATCACGACCGACTGCGCCGGATTCGGCCAGTGGGCCCTGGAGCAGAAGCTCGGCAGGCAGAACGGCGTGGTCGTTTTCAAGCGCGAGGCCGCGGCGCGCGTGAAGAACGGCTTCGATTCGTTGATCGATCCGCTCGCCGAGTTGCTCGAAGCGTTCATGCGCGAACCGCGCGATCGCGACACGACCTACACGACGTGCCGTGCCACCGCAGAGCTCACGGCGTGGTCGGGTTTGATCGCGAACTACGAAACGGCCTTCGCCAGCGCGATCAAGGTGGCCGACGCGCGCGCCCCGCGCATTCCGCGCCCGGCTCGCCGACGCAAGGCGCTGCAGATCGTGTCGCCGCAGCAGGGCAGCCGTCCGCGCCTGACGAAGTTCAACGTGGCCGCGAGCTTCCCCGAGCCGTTGAAGGGCCTCGAGCGGCTCGCGCGCAACCTGTGGTGGTCCTGGGACCCGGAAGCGACGGCCTTGTTCCGCGACCTTTCGCCGGGGAAATGGAGCGAAAACCACCACAATCCGATCACGTTCCTGCGCGACGTGTTCACGAAGGACGTCGAGCGCTTCGAGTCGGACAAGAGCTACCTGAAGCGGCTGAACGCCGTACTCGTGCGCTTCGACGCGTACATGTCGAACCTGCCGGGTCCGATTCGCCTCGCGGGCGGCGATGCGATCACGACCACGAACCCGGTCGCGTATTTCTGCGCCGAGTTCGGCATCCACGAGTCGCTCAAGATCTACTCGGGCGGCCTCGGCATCCTGGCCGGCGATCACCTGAAATCGGCCAGCGACCTCGACCTGCCGCTCATCGGCGTCGGGCTCTTCTACAAGAAGGGCTACTTCTCGCAGAAGCTGACGCTCGCCGGAGAACAGATCTCGGACGAGTTCGAGAACGATCCGCGCGACCTGCCCATGGAGCCGGTGCTCGACGAGCACGGCAAGGTGTTGCACATCGACCTGCAGTTGCCGAGCAGCAATCTGCAGTTGCGCGCCTGGAAGGTGCACGTCGGCCGCGTGACTTTGTACTTGATGGACTCGGACTGCGAAGCCAACCGCCCCGAGGACCGCGAGATCACGCGTCAGCTCTACGGCGGCGATCACGAGACGCGTCTGCGCCAGGAAATCGTGCTCGGTCGCGGTGGGAAGCGACTGCTCTCCCGGCTCGGCATCCATCCGGCGTGCTTCCACATCAACGAGGGTCACGCCGCTTTCCTCGTGCTGGAGCGCGTCAGCCGCCTCGTCGGCAAACTCGGTCTCACGTTCGACGAAGCGCGCGAATTCGTGCGCGCGACGACCGTGTTCACGACGCACACCCCGGTGCCGGCCGGACACGACCGTTTCGGCGAGGATCTCATGCGTCGCTACTTCGCCGACGCACCGGCGTGGGTCGGCGTGCCGTGGGAGCGCTTCTTCGCGCTGGGCACGGCCGAGGACGACAAGGGCTCGTTCAACATGAGCTACCTCGCGATGAACTTCGCCGCATTCGTCAACGGCGTCTCGCGCCTGCACGGTGACGTGTCGCAGAAACTCCTGCACCCGTTCTGGCCGCGCCTGCTGCAGGCCGAAGTGCCCGTCACGTCGATCACGAACGGCGTGCACCTGCCGACGTGGACGCATCCGGGCATGCGCGCGCTGCTCGGCGTCGCCGAGCGGCCCATCGGCGCTCCCGACTTCGTGCGCGGCTCCAAGAAGCTCGCCGACGAACCCTTGTGGAGCCTGCGCGGGGAGAACAAGGCGCGGCTCGTCGACGTCCTGCGCACGACGCTCACGACGCGCAACGCCGAGCGCGGCGAGAGCCCGGCGCGGCTCGAGCGCATGCAGCAGGGTCTCGACTCGAACGCGCTCTGGATCGGTTTCGCGCGTCGGTTCGCGCCGTACAAGCGCGCTCAGCTGCTCTTCCGCGATCGCGCTCGACTCAAGGCCATCCTCGAACAGAAGGACCGCCCCGTGCGCTTCGTGTTCGCCGGCAAGGCGCACCCGAAGGACAAGCACGGCCAGGAAATCCTGAAGAGCGTCGTCGAGATCACGCGCAGTGACGAGTTCCTGGGCAAGATCTTCTTCGTCGAGGACTACGACATCGAGATCGCGCGCACGCTCGTGCAGGGCGTCGACGTGTGGCTCAACAATCCAACACGCCCGCTCGAGGCGTCGGGCACGTCGGGCATGAAGGTGGCCGCGAACGGCGGCTTGAACCTCTCGATCCTCGACGGCTGGTGGATCGAGGCGCACGAGATCGACCAGAAGAACGGCTGGGCGATCGGCAAGGGCGCGACCTATTCGACGCAGGAGCTGCAGGACGAGGAGGACGTCGTGCAGCTGTATCGCCTGCTCGAGGGCGAAGTCGTGCCGCTGTTCTTCGACCGCGATTCGAAGGGCGTTCCGAAGCGCTGGCTCGAGCGCGTCAAGACGAACCTCGCGACCATTCCGCCGACCTTCAACACCGATCGCATGGTCAAGGAATACACCGACCGCGCGTACGTTCCGCTGGGCGCGGCGTGGTTCTCGATGCAGCGCGACCGCTTCGAGCCGGCACGCAAGCGCAGCGAACGCGCCCAGGCGATCAAGAAGGGTTTCGAAACCATCAAGATCAAGGAAGCCCAGATCGCGGACGTGTCGGCCCTGCGCGTGGGAGATGCGCTCGACGTGCGCGTCGACGTCGAACTCGGGGCGCTCACGCCCGAGGACGTGGCGGTCGAGCTGGTGCTCGGCCACACGCGCGGCATGGGCCTAGTGTGGTGAGCCGGTAGTTCGCCGTGTCCAGACCGGGCGCGTTCGCCCGGTCTGGCAGCGGGGGACACACGCCCTGCGCCACGGACCGAGGGCGAGTCCGTGCGCGCGCCCGCTCCGCTCCGCGCATTTGGAAGCCCTTTCCTCCATGGCGGATTCGCGAATCCGCCGACCGCTTCAAGATCCTCACGTTCCCCGCTCGATCGACTGACTTCCCCTGCGTCCCGTCCACCCCCGGACGGCGACGCGTTCCTCCCACGAGAACGGAGTCCCAGATCGTGTCGATCCTGAAGCAGTCCCTGATCCTCCCGTTGTCGCTCCTCGCGCTGAACCTCGCCGGTTGCGGCGGGAGCGGCACGACCTCTGGCGGCATCGAAGCGCTCTCCCTGGCCGACTCGATGTCGGTCGTCACCACGAACTCCGGCGGATCCTCCGCCAGCGTCGCGCCCGAGTCGCAAGCCGACCCCGCGACCTTCCCCTCGACGAGCGACTACAAGACCGACGTCGCGCAGAGCCACGTCTACGATCCGTCGATGGATCCGTTGCAGACGGTCAACATGATCCTCTGCCTGCTCAAGCAGACGGCCTACTCGGGTCTCCTGAACCAGGGCTTGTACAAGGCCCAGATCGACGAGCTGTCCTGCAATTCGGGCGGCGACGGTGATTCCTCGTCCGGCACCGGCCATTCGAGCGGCGCCGAGCAGTCGTTCAGCGTGTGGGTGATCGACAGCAGCCGTGCCAGCCGCACGGGCGCGCAAGAGCTCGAGTTCTGGATCCCGGGCGGCAGCCAGGACGGCGAGATCCGCGTCCACGTCTCGGTCACGAAGGGCGTGAGCGACGAGAATCCCTTCGGCGTCTTCGACCTGAACTACCATCAGTTCGAGTCGGACAACAGCACGACGCGCGGTTTCGGCAACCTGCACACGCTCGACGCGGCCGCGGGCTTCGCCGGGTTCAGCTTCTATCAGGAAGAGGGCGACGTCGATTCGGCTCAGATGCCGAACGAGGAGGCCCGGCGCATCCAGGCCAACGTCCTGATGTCCGCCGACCAGACGACGGGAACGGCGCGCATCGTGTCGATCCGCCGCGAGAACCATGGCTCGGGCGACTCGGGGCAGCAGATCGCCGAATACCGCCTCGCCTTCGACGAGACGCACGTCGCGCGCGAGACCGTGGGTGTCGGCACGGCCTGCCTGTCGCGCACGAGCTTCGACACGAAGACGTGGCGCTACAATTTGTATGACGCGGAGACCGGCGATCGCGTCGAGCTCCAGTCGGGCTTCGGCTTCCAGACTCAGAGCGGCAAGTACGGCTGGGCGGGCTACTACGGCCTGTGGCTGCCGCAAGGCGAGACCCTCGCCGACGGCGCCACGGTCACGCGTAACACGTACGGTCAATCGACGCCGCAGTCGTACACGGTCTTGAAGGCCCGCGGCAAGCTGTACCAGAACACGCGTCACATGCTGGCGTTGACCGCTCTCGCGGGCGAGTCGTTCGAATGGTGGCACCAGGGAGCGGGTCCGGGGCAACCGGTCGTCCGCAACCAGGTCCAGTACCAGTCGCCGAATTGGGTCGTGGTCGGCACGTGGAACGACTCGAACTCGGATTGGGACGTCGTCGAGCCGCCGACCGCGATCGACACGGCGGCCGTCGGAGTCCTCGGGATGTGGTCGTCGAGCCTCGGTGGATCGTGCTCGTTCGTCGATGGCGCGTCGTTCATCACCTACTACGAGCGCGAGCTCGTCGGACCGACGCACGCTCTCTTCGGATCCGCGACGAACGTCGACCTCTACGGCTTCCACAATTGCCTGCGGCCCGGGATCACGAGTTCCGAAGCGACCGCCGGCGACATCTACTTCCCGAACTCGTACGACGTGAACTCGCCGGTCGTCTACACGATCCACGGCGGTGACATGACGTTCACGACCGACGTCATGAGCACGCCGGTCGAAGTCGGCCTCGGTGACGCGCAAGAGCCGAGCGGCGGCCCGTATACGTGGGGCATGAACTCCGGTGCGATGGTGACGGCCGCCGACTGGGCCGGGCTCAAGGACACGTCGGGCGTCTACACGCTCGACACGTTCTACACGTACGAAACGGGCGCGAACCCGTGGAACCAGCTCGCGATCCTCTTCGACGCGAGCGAGAACCCGGTCGTCTTCGACAAGCCGATCCAGTTCTCCTACACGCACCACACGGCGGACGATGCGAACGGCAGTGCCACGTTCGACAATCGCACGTTCCTCCTGAACTACAACGGCCCCGGTGAACTCGGCGGCATCCCGTATCAGGGCGTCGACCTCAATGCCGACAACGAGCCGGATCGCTGGTATCCGAAGTTCAGCGTCGTGGACGCCACTCTGTGCGGTCCGACCGGCACGGAGTACGTGATGCGCGCGATCGAATCCGAGCTGAACCTCGGAGACGACACCGGCAACTGCGGCACCCTCACCTCACAGCTCGCCGGCGCCGCGAGCCTGACGCTCCCGACGAGCGCGGACTGGGTCGATCCGGCCCTGGGCCCGATGCCCACGGTCATCGCGCCTCCGCGCGCGATCAAGGGCGAGATCGTCGGTTCCTCGAACTGACGCGACAGCCGCGAGCCTGCGGGCCGGCCTCGCCGCGTGGCGGGGCCGGCCCGAGTTCGTTCCCCGGGTCGACAGCGGGAGTCCTACTGCCTACGCTCATGGGCGCATTCGCCCGTGGCCGGCCGGATTCCCGGTCACGACTCGAAGCGGGAGCCGAATACCCATCGATCTTCACCTTCGAAGCACGCCGGATGGGAGGTCCGTGACCCGCGAAGAGCGGGATCCCGAGTTCCTGCGCCGCCTCGTGGCGCGGGATCGCGACGCGCTCGGACGCTTCTATGAACTTTTTTTCGAACGGATCTACGGCTACGTGCGCCGCCTCGTCGTCGAGGAGCACCTGGCCGAGGACGTGACCCAAGACGTGTTCGTCCACATTCAACGCTCGATCGGCACCTACGATCCCTCCCGCGAGCTCTCGCCGTGGGTCTTCACGATCGCGGCGAACAAGGTCCGCGACCACTGGCGCTCGCGCCGGCACAGCGACGCCAAGCGCGAGCTGAGCTTCGAAGGCGACGATTCGACGCCCGTGGTCGAACCTGTGGATGGGAGGCTCGGACCGCTCTTCGACATCGAGAATCGTGAGCTGCGCGTGACCCTCGACGCGGCGATCGAGGAACTCCCGGTCGGCATGCGCGAGACGCTCGTCCTGCGCTGGTTCGAGGAACTGCCGTTCGACGAGATCGGCCGGATGATCGGTCGCAACGAGACGGCCGCGCGCAAGCGCTATTCGCGTGCTCTGCAGGAGCTTCGGACGAACCTCGAGAAGCGCGTCGGGACCTTCCCTGGAGGCAGCGCGTGAGCCCGGACGTCGCACAGGATCCGCGCGATCCGGAGCTGGAGCGCCTGCTCGCGCGGGCAGCGGCGCCCGTGGCTTCGCCGGCCTTCCGCGCACGGCTGAAGGACCAGTTCCTCGCCGAGAAGGACAGCGCCCCCGAGCCGAATGCGAGCGCAGGCGCTCCGCGGGTCGAACGCACGCGCATCTTCCCGTTCGTGTGGCCGCTCGTGCTCGCCGCGAGCGTCACGTTGATCGTGGTCTTCTTCCTGTCGCGCGACGCCAATCCGCGCTGGCGCATCGTCGGGACCGACGGGACAGGGGAGTTCGTCGTCGACGGTCGGTCCATCCACTCGAGCGAGAAGGGCCGCCTCCTCGACGCGGTGCAGACCGCCCGCGAGATCGAGACGCGCGAGATCGGGCTGCGGCTGCAACTGAACGACGACCTCGTCCTCGAGCTCGGACCGAAGACGCGGGTGTCCCAGATGAGTTTCCCGCCCGCGAACGTGTACTCGATCTACACGAACACCGGGTCCTTGCGGATCTCGACCGGCCCGACGTTCGACGGCAATCGCTTGCGCACCTTGACGGACGACATGGAGACGGTGGTGGTCGGCACGACGTTCGGCATCGACGTGGAGCCCGACGGTACCTGCCTGTGCTGCATCGCCGGGACCGTGAAGTGCGACGCGCGCGACGGACGCGGCCTGCAGCCGACCGAGGCGGGGCGCATGTGCTATGCGTACCACAGCGGGAAGAAGCCCATTTGGGGCAGCGCCGAGGCGCAGCACGCCGAACCGCTCGAGGCCTTGAAGTCGTTCTCGAACGCGCTCTGGAAGAAGTGAGTCGGCCTCTGCGCACGGGGCCCCGAGAGTCGCTCGTCACCCGTCGCTGACGAGCGCCATACGCCGCGTTTCGAGCCACTTCCTGCGGTCGAACCGCCTCGCGGTCTCGCGCAGGGCCGGATCGGGCGCGCCCAGGATTTCCGTCGCGACCGCCGCGAGCGCGAACAGATCGGGGGGCGCCTCGGGCCGCGCCAGCACCGGCGCGAGGGCCGCGAGCGCGCGCCGGGCATCGCCGAGTCGAAGGCAAGCCTCCGCGCGCAGCAGCACGCTCGACAGCTCGAACGGTCCGGTCCAGGCGGGCTGCGCGTCGAGATGCGCCAACGCCGCGTGCGCGTCGCCGGCGATCAACGCCAGGTTCGCGAGGCGCAAGCGCGGAGCGGAGTCCGTCGCGCCGGGGTTCACCGGGATCGT
>JBGATY010000088.1:0-14140 GCA_044228955.1 Planctomycetota bacterium
GTTGCGACGAGCTCGCCATGGATGCGAAGGAAACGGGGGCCGTGCTGGCGTTGTCCCGTTTCGCCCCGGGTGCGGAGATTGATCCCGACCGCGAGGAATACCTGCGTCGACTCGACGACATCGTGGCACGACGCGGGATCGGCGCGACGCTCGCGCTCGGTGCCCGCGCCGCCGCGCAGGTACTCGGCGTGCGCCTTCCGATCGCGCGCGCGGAGTCGGGCCACGCCGAAACGAATCTGGCCGTGCGTCTCGCCGCAGCCGTCAGCGTGCGCGGTTCGGATCCCATGCGCACCTTTCCGTTCCTCGGCGTGGACGCGTCCTCGCGCGCGAGCCTCGTAGCCGCGATGGAGGACGTGCCGCTTCCGCGACGCGCGGAAGTGCCCGACGATCCCGCGGGCAAGGGGCGCATCGTGTGGTGGCACGAGAACCTCGTGTCGGCGCTCGATGCGACCGGGTTCTGCGCGTTCTCGGCCGCCGGAGTGATCTCCGACGGCGTCGCGAGGCTGGACGAACTCGCGCGTTGGATCGGTTCCGAATCGATTCGCGGGAGCGCGCGCCCGGGCCGGGCGTTGCTCGCGCTGGGGGCCTCGATCGCGCTGCTGCAGCGCGCGACCGCGACGCGCATGGGAGTCGGACGCCCGCGCGGCGGCGATCCGGCGCTGTCGCATCCCTCACTCCTCGAGGAGTACTTGCACTTGCGCGGCATCGATCGCGAGGGCCGGCCGCTGGAGCGCGCTCTGGCGCTGCTCGGCGACGAACGCCTGCTCGATCAGGCCCTCGCTCTCGACGGCGAATCCGTCGTCGCGACGCCGACGCGTACGCCGGCGAGGCGCGCTCGCGGTCGCATCACGTTCGGAGCCGGCGGTCCTCTCGGTCGCGAACTCGACGTCCACACCACGCTCGAAGCGGAGTTTCCCGCGCTACTGCGCGAGTGCATCGAGGCCCTGGCATTGCGCGCACCGAAGGCAGCACCCTGGCTCGTGCTCGATGGCCGCATGGTCCCGCAGGCGTGGCGCGCGGGTCAGAGGCTCGAGCCCGACGATCGTGTGGAGGACGGCGATCACATCGACCTCGTCATCGCCGTGGGCGGCGGCTGAGCGTGCTATCCTCTGGCCGTCGTCCGACGCGAGCTCGCACGAGCGGCCGGACGTGGGGTTCGATTCGAGGACAAGACCATGACGACGACGAAGAGCGACCTTCCCGGACGGCTCACGTTCTATTTCGCGCGCAACGGCTATCTACGTGGTCAGAGCAACGATCGACTCGAGGAGGGACACGAAGCCTACAAGAAGGGTTGGGAAGTGCGCCTCGTGTTGCACGATACGAACGAGGTCGAGGAAGCGCGTCGCTTGATCGAGCGCGCCGGGATGCGACCGGGCAAGGTGTTCCAGAAGCACCAGTGCTGGATCCAGCCGATCTACGGGCGCGACGCCGTGATGCGTTTCAAGTCCGTGCCGCGCGCTCCGCACAAGAAGCGCGTCGCGGGCGGCGCGCGTCAGCGTCTGGCGTCGCTCAAGACGCCGCTCCTGAAGCGTTGAGGATTGCGCGTGCTCGAACTGAGACCAGGTTGCGAATGTTGCGGCGCGAACTTGCCGCCCGCCTCGGCGGAGGCGCGCATCTGTTCGTTCGAGTGCACGTTCTGCGCCTCGTGCGCGGACGGCGTCCTGCACGGCCTGTGCCCCAACTGCGGCGGGGAACTGGTCCCTCGCCCGCGACGGCCCGCGATCCCTCTCGAGCACGATCCGGCTTCGACTCGGCGCGCGAGAGTCGGCGGCGGATGCGCGGAATCTCCGTGACGAAGGGATTTCGAGGCCGGATCGGTCAAGAGTTGCCTGCGCTCGGCCGAAGGAGGATCGGACCGTGAGCGAAATCCTCGTCATCAAGACCGCCGCGCTGGGCGACGTGCTGCGCACGACGTCGATCCTGCCGGGTCTCGTGAAGCGTCACCCCGGCGCGCGCATCACATGGGTCACGGCTCCGATCGCCGTCGATCTGGTGCGAACCCATCCGCTGGTCCACGAGGTGATCGCGCTCGACGCGAGGAAGAACGTGGACGTCGAGGCGTGCATCGCGAACCTGTCGAGACGGCGTTTCGAGCGCGTGATCTCGCTCGACGACGAGGCGCCGCTCTGCCGCCTCGCGTCGGCGATGAAGACCACGAGCCTTCACGGCGCTTTCGCGCACCCTGACGGGACGCTCGCGTACACACAGGACACGGCCGCCTGGTTCGAAATGGGGTTGTTGTCCGTGCACGGCAAGAAGCGCGCGGACGAATTGAAGGTCCTGAATCAGAGGAGCCAGCCCGAGATCTACGCCGCCATGCTCGGCATCGAGCGCGGCAAGCCGGAGTTGCACCTGCCTGCGGCGTCGGTCGAGAAGGCGCGCGCGTTCGCCGCGAAGCACGCGATCGATCCCAAGACGCCCCTCGTCGGCCTGAACACCGGCGCGGGCGGCCGCTGGCTGTCGAAGCAGTTGCCCGTCGAACGCACGGTGGCGCTCGCCCGACTCCTTGAAGGTCAGCTCGCTGGCCGCGTGCGCTTCCTCGTCCTCGGCGGCGAGAGCGAAGGCGAGCGCAACGATGCGATCCTCTCGGGCATCGGCGCGGGCGCGATCGACGGCGGCACCAAGAACTCGCTCTTCGACTTCGCCGCGCTGATCGAGCTATGCGACGTGCTCGTGACGAGCGACTCGCTCGCGCTCCACATGGCCGTCGCGCGCGACGTGCGCACCGTGTGCTTCTTCGCCCCGACCTCCGCGGCCGAGATCGAGCTCTATGGCTTGGGCGAGAAGATCGTGAGCACCGCTCCCGACTACTGCTCCTACAAGCCCGACGCCGACAACCGCTCGATCACGCCCGAGCGTCTGCGAGATGCGGTGATGCGCCAACTCGCGTCGCCTACTTCGGGTACTTCAGCTTGACGAGTTCGTAGTCGACGTACGTCGTTTCGCCCGCCTTCACGAGGAACGGGCGCAGCGGGCCAGAAACCCTGACCTTGGAGCCGTCCGAGGAACTCCTGGTGTAGTCGCTCGAAGCGATCGTCCAGTCGCCCGGCTCGAGATTGTCGAGGCGGGCCTCCTCGCCGAAGAGCACGAGTGGAAGTTCTCTCGCGCCGCGCGCGAACAAGTTCGCATAACCGGCCCGCAACAGTGCGGCGTCTTCCAACGAGAGTCGAACCACCAACGATCCGCCCTGCGTCAAGCGGATCGGTTCGAGTTCGACGGATGCGTCGCGCACGGTCACGGATTCGACGTGCTCGCACAGACCTTCTGCTCGCACGGTGAGTTCGTACTCCGCGGGCTCGACGCCTTGGATCGTGAACGCGCCTGTTCCGTACGCCGATTTGACGTCCACGGCTTGAACCGCGGCCATGACGATCTTGCGCGACAAGCGGATTCGCGCGCCCGCGAGAGGAGAACCGTGTTGGTCCATGATGCGGCCGCGAATCGTCTGGGTACGAGCGCTCTCGCGCGTGACTCGGATGACGAGATCCTTGGTCCCCGCTGCGACATCTTCGACTGTGACGGCAGCCAGTCCGTTCACTCCGATCTCCGGAGAACTGACGGACAAGCGCCGCGCAAACTTCGAACAGTTCGTGAGCACGAAGCGACCGTCGACGTCTGTGCGCAGCACCGTCGCGTCCGTGAGAAGGCTCAGCTCGAACTCCTTGGGGTCGATTTCGTTCGTCGTGACTTCGCTGCGCACCCACCACTGCGCGAGGGGTTGTCCCGCATCGTCGACGACGCGGCCCTCGATCACTCGACCGCGATCAACGACGGGGTCCCATTCGAAGCTCGGCATGTGCGGGATGTCGATCGTGCCGAGCGCCATGCCCGCGCTCTTGCTCCTCACCTGGTAGCGGCGTGGACCCGGCTTCGCGTCGTTGAAACGGAAGGCGCCCGCTGAGTCGGTCGTGAGCTGAGCCTGCGGTTCGATGAGCACGACCACGGCTCCGGGAACGCCCGCGCCTGAACCATCGCGCACGACGCCGTGGACCACGAGGCCCGGGATCAGGGTGACGCGAACGGTGGTGGGTACGTCTCGCACGAGATTCACAACCTCTTCGTGCGCCGCGAAGCCGTTCGCGCGAATCCTGAGTGCGTGCGTGATCTCCACGAGACCGCGAATCCTGAATCGTCCTTCGGCGTCCGTCACGACGCGCGTCCCCGGTGCGCGCATCCAGCGCACGTCTGCGTTCGTCGAGCCGGGCGGGTTGCCGCGAGCCGTGGCGAAGACCTCGGCGCCGCCGACCGGGGTACCTGTTTCGTCGACGACGCTTCCATTCAACTCGCATCCGACACCCTGCATGCGCAGCAGGATGTCGATCGTCTCGGGGGCGGAATCGAGGGGCATGCCGCCGAAGCTGGCGCCCATGTCGTCACGTCGCGCATAGATCTGTCGTTGTCGCGAAATCGCGCCCAGGTCGAACCGCCCATCGCCGTCGGTCGTGCACACCGGCTCGTCGAAGCCCACGTTTCCAAAGCGAGTGCCGATGTATATCGATGCGCCGAAGACGGGCTCGTCACCTGCGCCGACGACGCGACCGCGAACGTGAATGTCGGTCGGAATGCGCACTTCGAACAGAGTCGTCTCGCCGGGGGCGAGCGCCGTGCCGTCTTCGAAGCCTCGATCGGTCGACACACCGACCGAAGCGCATTCCAACCCTTCGAATACAGCACGGCCTGCTTCATCCGAACGCATCTGGCGCTGCCGATAGCTTCCCGATTCGTCCTTCCACGCGACCATGATCTGGACGTCGCGCGCCGGCTGCGAGCTCGACGCCCACTTCGCCGACACGATCAACGTGCTGGTCTTCGCAGTCTTCTGAGCCGATACGAGCGCGCGCGATTCGCGGCCACCGGGCGTGGCGAGCGGGGGTGCGAGTCCTTCGGTCGTCTCGACGGCGCTCAACCGCGTGTTCGTGGTTGTCGCTGCGCTCGCAATGTCTTGCAGAGCGCGCGATCTCGACCAACTCCACAGTCCGAGCGCGATCACTACAACGGCCGCGCCAGCTGTGACGAGCTTCGTACCCATGAGCGTGACTCCGACTGCGTGCGTTTCGGGACGGCCAGCGAGGACGGTGAGGGCGGGAAGCCAACCCTCCCGTCCGCGCTTGCGTTCGAGCTTCTCGCGGACTTCGGCGAGGCCGCGGCGGACGTGGGTGCGGAAGGTCGAGTGCGGGATCCCGAGCTGATCTGCGGCGACGTTCGGCGCGAGGCCCTCGAAGTAGACGAGCACGAGCGCTTCGCGCCGCGCCGGTTCGAGCGCCAGGACGGCTTCGACGAGCTCGCGCACGATTTCGGCGCGCTCCAGGGCTTCCGAACTGCCGGCGGTCACAGTCGGCTGAGTCGACGAGCGTTCACGTTCGCTGCGTCGGGCGTCACCGCGTCGCATCGCGGCCGCCGTGTTGCGCACGAGCCGCGACAGCCACGACCTCAAGTTCGCGTCGTGCCGCGGCGGATGGCGCAACGCCGCGAGCCAACTCTCCTGCGCGACGTCGTCCGCCTGATTCGGATCGGCGACGAGGCTCTGCGCCAGGCGCTGTACCCACTGCCGCTCGGACAGGAGTCGCTCGACGTCGACGCGCGAGCGGGGGAGTTCGAAGGCACTCATGTTCGGCAGGACAAGTCCGCCGCATCATGCCCTGACGCAAGAATCTCTGCCGAATCGAGCGGGCCTGGGGCGGCCGGCGAAACTGTGCCGAATCAAACGAGGAATTCGTGCCACGGCTGCAACCGATCCAATTCCCGCTCGTCCAATCGTGTGGAGGGCGAAGATGGGCGCACAGGCACGATTCGGATTCATGAGGCGCGGAGGAAGGCGACCAAGAGCCGGGCGCAAGCGGATGGGGGAGCTGGGACGAGTGGCGCACGCTCCGCGTGCACGACTCTCGGCGCGAACGCCGGTGCACGTCACGTTGCGACTGGCCCCGAGGTTGCCGAGCCTGCGCGCGCGAAGGAACCATCGACACGTGCTCGAGTGCCTGACCGCCGCATCGCGGGCTGGCTTCCGCGTCGTGCACTACGTCGCGCTTTCGAACCATCTTCACATCGTGTGCGAGGCGAACGACACGAGCGCTATGTCGCGCGGCATTCAAGGCCTGTGCGTGAGGATCGCGCGTGGATTGAATCGGATCTGGCGACGCCACGGATCCGTGTTCGACGATCGCTTTCACGCGCGGCAACTGCGCACGCCGCGCGAGGTCCGCAGCGCGCTGAACTACGTCTTGCAGAATGCCGTCAAGCACGGCGTCGCTCTGCAGGACGGTGTGGATCCCTTCTCCTCTGCGCGCTGGTTCGACGGTTGGAAGAGTGCGATCGAGAGCACCTTCGGGCCCGCGAATCCGCTTCAGGCCGCTCGAACCTGGCTGCTGCGAGTCGGATGGAGACGCTGGGGGCTCCTTCATCCGGCCGAAGGCTGATGCCTGCGAGCGGGTTGATCCGGCTGTGCCGGCGATCCGGGGAATCTCCGTCGAAACAAGTTCCTCGGCGTGATCTCGGGCGAGCGATACCTTCAACTCGAGCTCGGCGTTCGAGAGGGTCTGGACGCTCTGACCTGCGCGCACCTCGGACTGAAACTTCGAGGGACGCCGATGTTCACGCGCTCGGCGCGAACTGCAGCTCGTGCAGGCGCGCGTAGATCCCGCCCTTTTCCATCAACTCGTCGTGCGTGCCTCGTTCGCGCAGGCGGCCTTTGTGCATGACGAGGATCTGGTCGGCGCGGCGCACGGTCGAGAGGCGGTGGGCGACGACCAGGGCGCTCTTGGCCGTAAGGAGCTCGCGCGTCGCGGCTTCGATCTTGGACTCGGTGCCGGAATCGACCGAGGCGGTAGCTTCGTCGAGGATCACGATCTTGGGCGAGCCGGCGAGGGCGCGGGCGATTGCGAGCAGTTGGCGCTCGCCGGTCGAGAACGTGGCGCCGCGTTCGGCGACGTGCGACGCGAGGCCTAGCGGCAGGCGCGCGATGACCTCGTCCGCGCGCGACGCTTCGAGGGCTTCCTCCAGCGCTTCATCGCTCACTTCGTCGCGATCCATCACGAGGTTCTCCTCGATCGTGCCCGCGAAGAGAAAATCCTCCTGCAGCACGAGCCCGAAGTTCTTGCGCAGGTCGGCGAGATCGAGCTCGCGCAGATCGACGCCGTCGAGCGTGATGCGGCCGCTCGTCGGATCGTAGAAACGCAGGAGCAGGTTCACGATCGTCGACTTGCCGGCGCCCGTCGCGCCGACGACCGCGACCGTGTGACCGGGCTTGATCTCGAACGACACGTCGGAGAGGACCTCGACGCTGCCGTCGTAGCTGAACGAGACGTTCTCGAAGCGCAGGTGGCCCGTGAGGCGGCTCGGCGGCAGCCTCGTCGGACCGTTCGGGACGACCGACTTCGTGTCGAGCACCTGGAAAATGCGCTCCGACGACGCGAATGCGCTCTGCAATACGTTGTAGCGCTCGCCCAGTTCGCGGATCGGCGAGACGAGCATCGCGACGTAGAACCAGAACTGGATGAACTCGCCGTAGGTCATCTCGCCGCGAGAGATACCGATGCCACCGACCCACAAGGTCGAACCTTGGATCAGGCTCACCGCGAAATCGATCGCGGGGAAAAACAGCGCGAAGAGGAAGATCGTGCGCAGGTTCGCCTTCAGGTAGCTCGCGAGGTGCTCGGCGAAACGCGTCGAGACCTGACCCTCGCGCCGGAAGACCTGCACGACGCGGATGCCCTGCAGCACTTCCTGCAGGTACCCGTTCAAGCGCGACAGCCGGGCGCGCACCGTGCGATGGGCATTGCGCGCGCCGCCGCGGAACGCGATCGAGATGCCGATCAGGACCGGCGTGCCCGCGAGCACGACCAGCGCGAGCTTGGCGTCGAGCGTGAACAGGATGCCGAGCAGCGCCACGACCTTCAGGAGGTCGAAGAGCAGCACGATGATGCCCGACGTGAACATCTCGTTCAGGTTCTCGACGTCGCTCGTGACGCGCGTGACGAGCGAACCGGTCGGCCGCTTGTCGAAGAACGACAGGTCGAGCGCCTGCATGTGCGCGAAGAGCTGCGCGCGCAGGTCCGAGATCACGACCTGGCCCGTGCGGTTCAACTGCGACACTTCCAGGTAGCGGAACCAGATCGCGAGCAGCACGCTCGCGCCGTACGCGCCCATCCACCACCAGAACTGCGCGACGAACACGCCGACGTCGGCCGTCGTGCCGGCGGCGTCGGCGCGATTCCTGGCGTCGACCGCCGACATGACCGGACCGTCGAGCGCGTGCTTCCACAACCACGGTCCGACGAGATCGAGCGCGAACAGAACGCCGAGCACGAGGAAGCTCTTCACGAAGAGCCCGGCGTGCGGCTTCACGAAGCGCATGAGGCGCAGGAGGAGCGAGCGGTCGAAGCTCGAAGACACCACGAACTCGTCGAACGGATCGTCGGCGTCCTTCTTCGCCGGCTCTTTTCGCTTGGCCGCGCTCATAGGACCGAAATCTCGTCCTGCGCCTGCTGGCGCGACCACGTGTCCTTGTACCAGCCGTCGCGCGCGACGAGATCCTTGTGCGTGCCGATCGCTTCGATCGTGCCCTCGCGAGACAGCACGACGATGCGCTCGGCGCGCGCCACCGAGCTCAAGCGGTGCGCCGCGATCACGACCGTGCGGCCGTGTCCGGCGCGGCGCAGGTTGTCGATCAGCTTCGTTTCCGTCTCGGTGTCGACGGCCGAGAGCGCGTCGTCGAGCACGAGCACGCGCGGATCCTTGGCCAGGGCGCGCGCGATGCATGTGCGCTGCCGCTGGCCGCCCGACAGCGTGACGCCGCGCTCGCCGATCAGTTGATCGAAGCCGTTTTGGAAGCGCGCGACCTCGTCGGTCATGCACGCGAGATCGACGACTTCCTTCAAGCGCTCCTCGCTCAAGCTCCCGTCGATGCCGAACGAGACGTTGTCCCGGTACGGTTCGCTGAAGAGGAAGCTGTCCTGCGGCACGTAGCCGAGTGCTCCGCGGAGAGTCGAGATTCGGAGATCGCGCACTGGCACGCCGTCGAGCCGGATCTCGCCGCTCGTCGTGTCGAGCAGGCGGCCGAGCAGGAGCAGGAGCGTCGTCTTGCCCGAGCCCGTCGGTCCCACGATGCCGACCACCGCGCCGGCCGGCACGTCGAACGTGATGCCGGACAGCGCCGGCTTCTCGGTGTTCGGATAGGTGAACGACACGTTCGCGAGCGACAGCGCTCCGCGCACCTCCGCGAGTTCCGTGGGCAGGGCTTTCTCGACGATGTCGTTGGGCTCGGCGAGCAACTCGTCGATGCGCTCCGCGCTGGCACGGGCCCGGGGATACATGCCCGCGATCCAGCCGACCGCGATGATCGGCCAGAAGACCTTGAACGTCAGGTCGATGAACTTGAACAGGTCGCCCGCCGGCAGCGAGCGATCGATCATCGCCAGCCCGCCGATCACGAGGATCACGACGAAGGTGAAGTCGTTCGCGGCGTGCGTGATCGCGTTCGTCAATCCGCGCGAGCGGCCGAGCGCGATCTGGTTCTCGCGATTCTTCGCCGACGCCGCCTCGAACTTCTCGATCTGCTGCGCTTCGCGGCCGTAGCCCTTGACGATGCGGATCCCGGAGAAGTTCTCCTGCGCGCGGTGACCGATGTCGGCCAGCGATTCCTGCACCGCGAGCGAGATCACGTGCAGCTTGGGCGTGAAGACCTTCATGCCGAGGCCCATCAGGACGAGCGGCAGCACCATGGTCAGCGCGAGCGGCGCGTTGATCGACAGGAGCAGTCCCATCGACACCGGGATCATCACGACCGCGCCGGCCGTGTACATCATCCCCGGGCCGAGGAACATGCGCACGTTCTCGACGTCGCTCGTCACGCGCGACACGACGTCGCCTGAGCGGCTCTTCACGTGGAACGAGAAGGGGAGCGAGACGAGCTTGTCGAACAGCTCCTGCTTGAGCTCGTTCTCGACGTAGCGCGACACGGCGACGACCCACCAGCGCTGCAGGTAGCGGAAGATCCCGCGCACGAACGCGAGTCCGAGCACGATCGCGACGACACCGCCGAGGAACTCCGTCGGCGAGCCGAGCTTCAAGCGATCGAGCGCGTTGCCGATCTGCACCGTGATCGCGACGTCGCCGAGCGTGCCGAGCGGAATGCACAGGAAGCCGGGGATCAGCACCTTCTTGTGGCGCAGGAAACGCCCGAAAAATCGCCACAAACGCGCCACGCGGGACCTACTTCGGTGCCTTCGGTCCGCTCGTGGCCGGCGCCGCATCGACCCTCGTGATCGCCGACACGAGGTCAGCCACCGCGTGGTCGAGAGCATCCGCGCTCGTGCCGAGAGCCGCGTGCAGCACCGGGAAGTACTCGGACCCGTAGCCGTCCTCGAGGCCGGGCGTCCACACCGGATTCTTGTACCACTCGCGGCCGTGGATGCCTTCCGAGAGCGCGAGGCGGCGATAGAAGCTCGACGAGCGGCCCGCGTCCAGCGTGCTCGTCGTGAGCGCGTCGAACGCGGCGGCGATCTTCTGCGCGCGCTCGGGGCCGAGCCACGTCGGCGTTCCGTCCTTGTTCACGCCTGCCGCGCGCGCGACCTTCGCCAGCGTCGCGGCCGCCTCGCGCGCGTCGAACGAGGCGCGGCCGCGCTCGGCGAACTCGACGAGGAGCTCCGTGAACAGCGTCCCGCACAGCTCGTGCCCCTTGAACCCCGGATCGAGGAAGCGCTCGACCATCGTGAAGTCGTCGAAGGCCGTGTGGTACTGGCCGCCGCGATTGCCGCCGAGCCCGATGTCGAGCGTCGGAACGCTGAGATGGTGCAGGAACACCGCGAAATCCGAGCCTGAACCGGCGAGGCCGATCTCGGCGTCCTTGCCTTTGCGCGACGCGGTCCAATCGTCCCACATCGTCTTCGGATCGGTGTCGGCGCGCGGGGAGGGCATCTCGACGCGTTCGAGCGCGGCCTGCAGCGTCGCAAGCAATCCCGGCGTGCCGTCGACGCCGCGGAAGTGGGTGCCGGAGACGGCCGTGTCGGCGTTGACGTACGTGAAGACGTGATCGCGAACCCAATCGGCGTTGGCCTCGCCCCACTCCGTGCTGCCGATGAGACCGAACTCCTCGGCGTCCCAGAAGCACAGCTTGATGCCGTTCTTCGGCTTCCAGCCGGCCTTCACGCGCTCCGACAGGTGCTGCGCCGCGCGCATCAACGACACCGTGCCCGAGCCGGCGTCGTTCGCGCCGCGCACCCACGCGTCGCGGTGGTTGCCGGCGATCACGTAGTCGTCGCTCGCGCCCTTCAACGTCGCGATCACGCTGCGGATCGTGCGCAGGTCGCGCGGCTGATCGATCACGACGTGAGCAACGGCGGGGCCCGGACCGATCGACTTCGTCGCCGTCTTGCCGTCCGCGCCCACGACTTCACGCGGCATGAGGTGATCGATGAGCATCTTCGCCTCGGCCCAGCCGATCGGCGTGCACGGGATCTTCGGCAGCGCATTCGCGAGTTCCGCGCCCTCGAGGCGACGCACTTTCTCACCGGGCTTCGGCGACGCCCAGCCCGGAGTCGAGGGATCGCCGGGCGTGCGGCCCATCGGCGAGATCGAACCGCGCTCGCCCTCGAAGCCCGGCTTCCACGGGCCTTCCGGCCAGCCTGCGCCGTCCGTGTGCTGCTCGTGGAAGAGGAACACCGCGACACACCCGTACTGCGTCGCGAGGTCGACCTTGATGCCGCGGTACGCGCCGCCATAGCGCGCCAGCGCGATCTTGCCCTTCACGTCGACGCCCGCCGCCTTCAAGCGCTCGAAGTCGGCGCGCAAACCCTGCCCGACGTCGACCACCTCCGCGCGCACTTCACCCGACGCCGACCAGCCGTTGCACAGGGGCACGTCGCCCGGCGGGATCGCGTCGGGATCGAAGCGCTCGTTGCGGCGGTGGATCGCCTCGGTGGTGACGCCGTCGAAGAACTCGAGCTCGATGCGCCGCGGCAGCGACAGCAGCACCTCGCGCTCGTCGATCTCGACCTCGAATCCGGCGGCGCGCAGGTGCTTCGCGACGATCTCCGCGCCGACCTTCGACCCGATCGTGCCCGCGAGGCGCGGCTGCGCGGTGAGTTCGAGGAGCAGCGCTCTGGAAGGGGGCGCTTCTCCCGGGCCGAGAAGGAGCGCGAGGACGAGCGGGAGCGCAGGAAGGGGGGACATGGGCGCCTAGAGTAGGCCCACGCCTCGAACTTCCAAACTCTCCCCCCGCGATTCAGTCCGCGAAATCCGCGCGCAGCGTGCCCTTTTTCAGAGATGCGCTCGCTACTCTCACTCGCAGCGCTCGCATGAAGGACTTGCCCCTCCTGTTCGACGCCGTCGTGTTCGACCTCGACGGCACCCTCGTAGCCACTGACCGTTTCTGGGTCGACGCGGCGCGGATCGGCGCACGCACGGCCTTCCAAGAGCTCGGGTTGGAGCGCGCGATGCCGTCGTCGGCGGAGTGGATGAGCCTCGTCGGCCTGCCGCTGGCGCAGGGCTTCGACATGCTGTTCGCCGACCTGACGCCGGCGGCCCGAAAGGTCGTGTTCGAGCGCTGCGTGGAGGAGGAGACGAAGGCCTTGTCGGCCGGCCGCGCCGCGCTCATCCCGGGCGTCGAGGCGATGTTGACCGACCTCAAGGCCCGCGGCGTGCGCCTCGGCATCGCGAGCAACTGCGGCGCGGCGTATCTCGACACGATGATGCACGAGCTCGGTCTCGAGCGCTGGGTGGAGGAGGGGCGCTGCCTCGATTCACCGGGCATGCGCTCGAAGACCGCGATGGTCACGGACCTGCTCGATCGCTTCGGGACGCGCGCGGCCGTCATGGTCGGCGATCGCACCGGGGATCGAGACGCTGCCTGGCAGAACGGCATTCCGCACGTGCATTTCGCGCGCGGATTCGCTGCCGAGGGCGAGACAGTCGAGTGCGAGGCGACGATCGACGACATGGGCGAGCTCGTGCCGCGGCTCGAGCGGCGCGCGCAGTGGATCGCGGAAGCGCTGGCAAAGCTCGGGTTTGGGAGCGCGAGCCCGCCGCGGTCCATCGGCATCACGGGACACACGGGCTCGGGAAAAACGATGGTCGCGCACGACGTGTAACGCGTGCTCGGTGCACTCGGCCAGAAGAGCGTCGTGCTCGCCCTCGACGACTTCCAGAAGCCCGAGGTGAGTGCGCAGGATCTGACCTCGACCGCGTTTGCGCCCGC
Source organism: Planctomycetota bacterium (assembly GCA_044228955.1). Taxonomy (GTDB): domain Bacteria; phylum Planctomycetota; class UBA1135; order UBA1135; genus JAEUIA01. The sequence goes on from JBGATY010000088.1 coordinate 13,196, forward strand.
CGATCGGCCGCTCGAGTTGTTGCGTCACGCCTACGACGTCGAACGGCTCGGCGGCGCGGTGCTCGAACCGCACCAGAACAGGACTGCGGTCGAGGTCTTGGCCGCCAGGACGCGCGTCGCGATCGCGCCGGACGACGTGCTCGTCTTCCACGGCCCCTTCCTCCTGCATCCCGATCTGCGCTCGCGGCTCGATCGCATCGTGCACCTCGAAGCGTCCGACGGCGTGTGCCTGCGTCGCATCGCCGCGCGCGACGCGAAAGCCAGCGGACCCGAGGGCCTGCTGCGCGTCCGGCGCAGCGCGCTGCCCGCGCAACGTGGTTTCGACCAGCTCGTCCCGCCCGCGGAGTACGCCGATCTCATCCTCGACGGCGACAACGCGCTCGGGCCGGCGGCTCCTCCGACTCGACCGTAGCGACGCGTGATGCCGCGTCTTCGCGGGCCGGCCACGCTCGTGATCGAGAGGGAAATCGTCTCGCCGCATCCGGAAAGGGCCCTTGGGCGAACTCCCTCGGGGCGCTCGTTCACCGGCCCACCAGGAAATCACCCATGCTGCCCCAGATCCTCCTTGTCCTCGCCCAGGCGCAAGCGCCGGCCGGCGAACCGCCGTCGACCGCCGTGGAGTCGCAAGACGCGCAGTGGAAGACGACCGCATCCGCTCTCGAAACACGCCAGCGGACGGCAGCGGACCTCTCCCGCGCGGTCGAATCCCTGCAGGTGTCGAGCGCGGGAGATGCCGAGCGTTTGACCGCGCTTCGGACTGCGGCGCAGAACGCCGTGGACGTACTGGGCGCGCGCTCGCAAAACGCCGCGCGCATCTCGCGCGCGACCGCTTCGAGCTGGGCGCCGGTGTGCCAGGCGCCGTGGACGAGGACATAGGTGTCGGCCATGAGGTGTCTCCGGTTGGGTGTGACAGCCGGGCCCAGTGTGGCACCGGCCGGGCCGGCC
>JBGATY010000089.1:0-14128 GCA_044228955.1 Planctomycetota bacterium
CGACGAGAGGATCGCCGGTCGCGAGGCCGTCCCAGTCGAGGACGCGCGTGAATCCGGTGCGCGGTTCGTGGGCCGTCTGGTCCGGGTGGAAGTCCCCGTGGATCCAGGCCACGCGGAACTCGGCGCGCGGCGGGACGGCGAGGATGGAACGGGCCGCGGTCCAGGCCGAACGCTGGACCTCGAACAGAGCCAGCATGCTGCGCGCGTCCTCCTCGCGCGACGGGGGAGGCGAGACCATGCACGGCAGCGCATGCAGTCGAGCCAGCGCCATGGCGGCTTCGCCCGCGCCCTGGAAGTCGTCGTGCGCGTTCGGGACCACGTCGAGCCATTCCTCGACGACGATCCCCGTCCGCTCCTCGTGCCCGACGAGGCGCGGCGCGATCCCGAGCGACTCGAGACCCGACACGGTCCGCGCGCGCGCCGTCCGCACGGCATGAGCCCGCGGCAACACGCGCAGTCCGAGGGTCTGAAGGGCGAGCGTGCGGTCGGGAGCGCGCGTAGCGGCCGCGAATTTGACCACCGCACGGCGCTCGGGCTTGTAGCGCACGAGCGTTGCCGTCGACCGGCGATAGCGCAGGTTCTGGCCCTGGAACCGTTCGAATCCCGCCAGGCGCCTGCACATGCGTCTGGCGTCGAAGGCCGCTGGCAGCCCCTTCAGTGCGCGATCGCAGGGAAAGGCGCTCATGACGACGTGCTCGTTCGGCCAGGCGACGGTCGGATACAGCTCGGCATCGACGGCAGGGACGTCGCGAAAGGTCCTGCGCGCGATCCGCTCCGCCTTGTCGCTCACGTAGCGCTTCCAGGTCACGAGGCGTTCGCTGCCGTCGTCGAAGTGCACGGCGAACAGCGCGGCTGAAGCGACGTGGGGTTTCCAGCGCGCATGCCGCAGTTCAGCCGACGTTGCGTGCAGGCGGTGATCCCTGCGCATCGCGCCTTCCACGAGCACGGTGATCCTCTCCGGTGAGGGCGGGCACAGGTCCGCGTCGCCCGCGAGCGCAGGCAGCGTCACGTCGCGTTCGTACTCGCGCAGTCCGTTCACGATTTCTGCGACGCGAGACTGCGCGTCGACCCCCGGTAGGCGGCGTTGCGGGCGCTCAGTTCGCCGTGCGTTCCCTGATCGGCGACGCGTCCGTCCTCCATGAACACGATACGATCGAAAGCCTCGAGGCGGTCGAGGTCGTGGGCGATGACCACGACGATGCGCGTGTCGGCCAGTTCGGCCAGCGTCTTGCGCACCCTGTCCACGGCGACGCGATCCAAGCCGCTGAAAGGCTCGTCGACGATCACGATCGGAGATTGGCGCAGCAGGGAGCGAGCGAGGCACAGCCGACGCCGTTCACCGCCCGAGAGGCCGACGCCGTTCGAGCCGAGTTCGGTGTCCAGTCCGGCCGGCAGGGCCGCGACGAAACTCGTCGCGCCGGCCTTCTCCAGGGCTTCACGCAATTCGTCGTCGGTGGCGTCCGGCTTGCCGAGGAGCAGGTTCTCGCGGATCGATTCGCCGAACAGGACCGATTCCTGCATCGAGAGCGCGAACGATTCGCGCAAGGCCTGCAGGTCGTGCTCGGGGAGCAGGCGCCCGTCGAGGCGGATCTCTCCGCTCGAAGGGTCGTAGAGGCGCACGCACAACGCGGCTACCGTCGACTTCCCCGAACCGCTGCGGCCGAACAGGCCGACGAGTTCTCCGCGCCGGAACGTCACGTCGACGCCGCGCAGCGCCTCGACTCCGCCCGCGTAGCTGAAGTGCACGTTCTCGAAACGGAGCTCCTCTGGACCAGGCGCCGGTACGATGCGCTCCGGACCGCTTTCGATGGCGATCGGCTCGTCGAGGATCTCGATCAGCCGTTCGCCGCAGGCCGTGCCCTTGGCCAGGCGTTCGGAGTGCTTCGAGGTCGCACGCACGGGCTTCAGGATGCTGCGCACGTACGCCAGGAACACGAGCAGCTCACCGGTCGAGAGCTCGCCCGCGACGACGCGCATGCTGCCGTAGCCGAGCGCCACTGCCGCGCACGTCCCGAACAGCAGTTCCACCGACACGGACAGGCGCACGGAGAGTCGTGACGCCTTCATCTCGGCTCGCGCGGTGCGGCGGTTGTCGGTCGCGAAGCGCGAAAGCACGTAGTCGGTGCGCCCCAGCGACTGGATCACCGGGGAAGCCGCCAGCGCTTCGTGCAGCGAATCGGCCAGGATGCCCTCCTTCTTGCGCTGCTTGCGCGCCGCGACGGCCAGTTGCCGCGCGATGAAGGTCACGAGCCACAGGAAGAGCGGCGCGACGGAAAGCACGACGAGCGTCAGGCGCGCGTCCACGTAGAGCATGGCGATCAGGGTGCAGATCACCAGGGCCGTGCGCGTGAACAACGCGACCGAGGAGTCGACCAGCATGGTCCGAACGAGTGGCACGTCCCCCATCACGCGGACGAGCAGGTCCCCGGTCTTGAAGCGCGCGTGGAAGTCCGGCGACAGCCGCGACAAGTGCGTGAAGAGGCGCAGGCGCAGGCTGCGCGACACGGCCTGGCCCACCTTGTTCGTGAGGATCGCGGCCAGGTAGTCGAGCCCGCAGTCGACCAGCACCATCCCGAGCGCCGCCAGCGATCCGTACCAGATGATCTGCTCGGTCGAGAGCTTGCTCGGCTTCGTGTGCATCAAGCCCGAATCGACGATCCACTTGATCGGCCACGGACGCAGGATCTCGAACGCGACCGCACCGAGCGTGGCGAGCACGATCACGGACAGTGCGATCCGATGCGGACGCAGCTCCGAGACGAAGCGACGCGCGACCACGAGGGTCTGGCTCAGCCGCTGCATGTCGGGCAGCTTCACGCGGGCCTCCGCTCGCGCGCCAGGGTCAGCACGTCGGCCGCGATCGCGTTCCAGGAACGACGCTCCGCGCGCCGACGGGCGCCGCGCGACAGGAACACTCTCCAGGCGTCGTCGCTCGCGAGCGAGCGGATCGCGCCGACGAGCGCGGACACGTCTCCGGGCGCGTAGACCAGCCCCTCGACGCCGTGCATGACGACGTTCGGCAGGTCGCCCATGCGCGGCACGATCGGCACGGCGCCGACCGCCATCGCCTCGAGCAGCTTCAACGGCGAGTACCAGAACGGATTGTCGGGTGAGTACGTCAGCGGCACCACGTCCATGCACGCGACCGTGGCCGCGGCTTCCGCGTGGGGCTTCCAGCCTACGATCGTCGCGTGTTTCGCGAGCGGTCCGCGGCCGAGTTCGTCGCGGATCGGCCCTTCGCCGAGCACGAGGAGGTGGATCGGGAGGCCCTCCGCGAGCAGGAGTTCGAGCGCCTCGACGAGCAGCGCGAAGTTGTGCCAGGGCCGCAGGCGGCCGTGGAAGCCTACGACGAGGCTTCCTTTGGGGACGAGCTCGTCGCGCAGGCGTTCGTCGGTGCGCGGACGGAACAGATCGGGATCCACGGCATTGGGCTCGACGACGACGCGCGCCTCGTCCGCGCCGCTCGCGACGGCGTGGCGGGCGCACTCGCTCGACACGCACAGGACGCGCGCCGCGGAGCGGAAGTAACGGCGCTCGCGCTCGAGATCGACCGGCGTCCGCGCGGCTCCGCGGTACAAGCTCTCCTCCGCCGCCAGAGGCGCGTTGACTTCGACCACGTGCGGGATCTCGAGCTCGCGCGCGAATTCCGAACCGGCGAAGGCGCCGAGTGCGTGGCGCTCGTAGATCAGGTCGATGGAGCCGGACGCCTCGGCCGCGGCGAGCCGCTCGCAGAGCCTGTGCTCGTCGGATTCGTCGAGGGCGACGACTTCGGCGCCGGAGGCCGTGAACGCTCGACGCATCGCCTCGACGTGGACGCTCGCACCCTTCTTCTTCTCCGGGGCCACGCCCGGATCCGCGTTCAGGTGCACGACCTTCACGAGACGAAAACCCGTCCGACCGCGGCGTCGAACCAGCGATTCAGCGTGTCGGCGCTGCGACGCGCGTCGAAAAGGCGCGTGACCTGACGACGACCGGCTTCTGCGATCCGCGCCTGCAGTTCGCGATTCACGAGGAGCTCGTGGATGGCCTGGGCGGTTTTCTGAACGTCGTTCTCCGGGACGAGGAGGCCCGCGTGGCCCTGGGCCAGGATCTCGGGAATGCCCGTGACGGGCGTCGAGACGCAGGGCAGGCCCATGGCCTGGCTTTCGATCAAGGTCGTCGGCAGCGCGTCGCGATTGCCGTCCTCGCCGATGCGGCACGGAAGACACATGACGGTCGCGCGGGCGAGGTAGTCGCGCACGACGTCCTGATCCTGGGCTCCCGCCATGGTGATGCGCGATCCGAGGTCACGCTCGCGGATCGCGGCCTCGATGAGCGCTCGATCCTCGCCTTCGCCTACGAAGGTCGCCTTGAACGGCACGCCCTCGTCGCGCAGGAGGGCCAACGCACGCACCAGGACCACGAAGCCCTTCTTCTCCACCAGACGGCCCACGCAAAGCACGTGATTCTCGTCGCGCTCGACTTCGCGGGGCACGAAGGTCCCGAGGTCGATGCCGTTGTAGAGACGCCGCACGCGCGCCATCGCGCCCGGTGTCAGGATGCTCGCCATGTGCGCGACGTTGGCGTCGCACACCGTCACGGTGAACGCCGAACGCTCCACGATCCGCGAGAGCAGCTGCGGCTTCACCGCCGAGCGATAGATGTCCTTGGCGTGCGCGGTGACGCTGTACGTCGGCCCGCCGAGATCGTGCACGAGCATCGCGACGATGGCGGAATCCGTGGCGAAGTGCGCGTGATTGTGCTGGATGCCCAGTTCGCGGCAGCGCCGCAGGAGCAGGAGCGCCTCGGCGAACAGTCCCGGCATGCGCGGGTGCTCGAACCCGGCGAGATCGCGCACGAGGACGCCGAAGCGCTCCAGTAGTGCGGCGCTCTCGGGGGTGTTTCCGAACAGCTCGAGCCAGGGCGAAGAGCCGTTCTCCGCGCTCATCGTCTCGATCCTGGCGCGCAAGCGCGCGAATTCCGGATGACGGGGCTCGTTGTCGGCCGGCCGGCGCGAGAACACGTGCACCTCCGTGCCGAGCAGCTCCTGGTGGAGGATCTCGTTGAGCACGAACGTCTCCGAGAGACGTGGGAACTTCTTGAGCACGTAGCCGATGCGCAGCCCGCTCATCGAGAGGCCTCCGCGACGCGGGAGCGTCGTGCGCCCAGCAGGTCGATCGCCACGTCGGCGAGGCGTTCCGCGCCGTCCAGAGGCGGCCGCTGCGCCGCATCGCACTCCGAAAGGAGCGCGCGTTCGACGGCCGCTCGCAGGGCGCGCGGCGACGGAGACGAGACGCATTCGGCCAGTCCGCGCTGGTGCATGCGCTCGGCGCGGATCAACTGCTCGCGCCGCGGGAAACTGCGCGGGCACAGCACCGCCGGCACGCCGCTCTGCAGGATTTCGACCACCGAGTTGTATCCGGCCATGCTGACGACCGCGTCGCTCCTCGAAAGCAGGTGCGGCACGTCCGCGTGGAACATCTGCACTTCCACGCCGGGCACGTCCCGCAGGCGCTTCTTGATCAGGCGCCCACGCTCCTGGTCGTACAGCGGACCGAGGATGATCGTGCTGTCGAAGTGCGGGGTCGCGATCTCGAGGGAATCGAGGAACGTCTCGACTCGCCCCGAACCGTCCTCGCCGCCCCCGACGGTGACGAGCACGCGCGGCCGCTGCGACTCCTCGCGCGGGACCCGGACCGGCGCGTCGGTTCGGGCGACGTACCCGACGAATTCGAGACGATCGCGCAACTCGGTCGGCATCGGGTACTCGTGCCGCGGATCGAACACTCTCGGGTCGCCATAGACGCACACGCGGTCGTATTCGTGAGCCAGCGCGCGGCGTGCGCGCGGCCGACCCCACTCGCGGGCGACGACGTCGGCCGAATCGATGATGTCGCGGACTCCCAGGATCGTGCGCGTGCCGCGTTCGCGCGCGGCGGCGAGCACCGTGTCCAGCTCGTCCGCGAGTCCCAGCACTTGATGATCGACGATCAGGAGATCGGGGCGAAAGCTCTCGTGTATCTGGTCGAGCAGCTTGCGGCGGAGTTCGACGACCGAGTCGATCTCGAGCGACAGCGAGCGCGAGACGTAGGCGCCCGAGCCATTCTTCGTCACCGAGGGCAGCTTGACGATGTCGATCCCCGGCCCGTTTTGAAAGTGCGTGGCGCACGGCGAACCCGTCGTCACGAGGATGCTCGACGCGGGGAACCGCGCGCGCAGGCTCTCGGCGATGGTCATCGTCCGCCGGAGGTGACCCAGCCCGAAGGAGTCGTGGCTGTGGAGCTGGATGCGCACGGAACGGTTGTCCGTCGACGTCGTGTGGGATTGGTCTTGCCGTTTCATGGAATCCAGGTCTCGGGGTTCGGCCGGGGATGGCAACGGCCATGCCGTTCGTGAAGAACGCATTCAGGGGGCGTTCAGACGAGCCTGGATCCGGGATCCGGACGAGGACGGGGGGCTCCGTCCAGATCGTGGATCCCGCACGCCGCCAGGGTGTTTCAGGGCCTGCGGCACCGATGTTGCACACGCGGGCCCAGTACCGCGCCTCACGACGCCGGAACGCCCCACCTCCACCGGCCAACGCCATGAACCAACCCCGGATCCTCCTCATGAAACACGCTCTCCTGACGCTCGCGCTTCTCGCTGGAAGCGCTCGCGCCGACTTCCTCGACGGCCGCGTCGTCGACTCGAACGGCATCGGCATCCAAAACGTCAACCTCGACGTCAAGAACCTGCTGGGGGGCGGCACGCCCGCCATCTCCAACGACGGCAGCGACGTCAACGGGTACTTCCACGTGACCGTGCCCAACGGGACCTACCTCGTGACGCTGAATCCGCCGCAGCCGCCGGCCAGCAGCGGGCTGATCACCGAGATCGCCTCCGTCACGGTCGTGGGCACGACCAACTTCGGCACGGTGACGATCAACCCGGGGGTGACGCTGACCGGCCACGTCGTGAACCCGCTCGGTGCCTCCGTCGTGGGCGTGAACATGGACGTCATCGATCCCAACGGGGACAACGCGACGCTCCTCTACGACCAGACCGATTCGCTGGGCAACTTCAACTTCAACGCGCCGCCCGGAGCCATCAGGGTGCGTTTCGACACGTCGACGGTGAGTGGCCAGGTGCTGGCCCCGCGCGAGATCCCGATCGTGGCCAGCTCCGCCTACGCCTTCGGAACGGTGCCGCTCTCCCCGGGCTTCGTCGTCTCGGGCATCGTGCGCGGTCCGACGGGTCTCGCGATCAGCAATGCGGACGGGGACGTCTACGACGTGACGACGGGGCTGAAGCTGTTCACGCCCGGTGATTCCTCCTCGGCCACGGGTTTCATCGACTTCGTCGTTCCCGCCGGGACGTGGGACATCGACTTCTCTCCGCCCACCGGCATGGCGCTCGCGTCGAAGCGCTACAACGCGCTCACGATCGCCGCGAACACGAACCTCGGCATCATCACCCTGCCGACCGGAATCGTGCTGTCGGGCCACGTGACGGACTGCTTCGGGGTCGCGATCCCGGGTGCAAACGTCGACGTCAAGGACGCGGTGACGAAGCTCGACATCGCGCTCGGGAACGACGGCGCGAATGCCCTGGGCAACTACTCGGTCTACGTGCCCGCGGGCACCTGGGACGTCCACGTGAAACCGCCGGCGGGGATGACGCTCGCCATCGATGTGCACCGGGGGGTCGTCGTGAACGCTCCGACCGTCGTGAACGCAGTGCTCGGCCCGCCGTTCACGACCTTCTGCTTCGGGGATGGTTCGGGCACGGGCTGCCCGTGCGGCAACGTGAGCGCGGTCGGAGCCGGTACCGGATGCGTGAGCTCGCTCGGCGTCGGAGCGCGAGTGGCCGCGGAAGGATCGGCTTGCGTCTCGGCCGACAACATGCACCTCGTCGGGTACGGCATGGGCTTCGCGCCCGCGCTCTACTTCCAAGGCAGCGCGCAACAGGCCGGCGGTGCCGGACTCGCCTTCGGCGACGGCCTCTTGTGCCTGGCTGGCAGCATCATCCGCCTGGGCGTGAAGTTCAATTCGAACGGCACGTCGATCCATCCTGGCGCGGGTGATCTGTCGCTCTCGGCCGGCGGGCTGGTCGTTGGCGGAGACACGAAGACCTATCAGATCTGGTTCCGCGACGCGTTCACCTTCTGCACCGCCTCGAACTTCAACCTCTCGAACGCGGTGCAGGTGGTGTGGGCGCCGTGAGCCGGCGAGTCAGCCGGTCCGAGGCGGCGCATTCGCCGCCTCGAACAGCGGAGGGAGCATGCGCGATGAAGACAGGGCGACTCGCGTACCTCTGTGTCTGCGCCGTGCTGGCGGCGTGTGGCAACCGCTTCACCTCCGGGAGCGCGGGGCCCGCGTTCCTCCCGCCTCCTCCCCCTCCCCTTCCGGCCGAGCACGCGTCCGTCGGACTCGTCTCGATCGCGGGCGGTCTTGGCCGCCTGCGCGCCGACTGGCGCACGGGCGAAGCCGACGTGTCGCAGCTCGAGTTCGCGCTCTTCGTCTCGACGAATCGCGCACTCGTGCTCGCGGCCACGCCGATTCCGGTCGACGTCTCGGTCGGTTCCGCGATCGTCGAAAACCTGCCCGTGGGCGTCGAAGTGTTCGCGACGCTCGGTGTCCGCGCGCATCCACTCGATCGTTTCGTCGCGAGCGGCCCGGTGCTCACGGCCAGCACCACGACGCCGCTCTACGTCGACCCCAATGCTCCAACCGGCGTCGGTGACGGGCTCACCCCCGCGACCGCCACGTCGGATCTCGTGCTCGTCCTGATCACGGCCTTCGTGCAGGGCGGCGGCAACGTCTACGTGTCCGGCGGCGACGTGCAGAACACGGCCTTCCCGCTTTACACGGGCGTGCAACTGCTCGGCGGCTTCGCCCCCGACTTCACTCTCGCTACCCGCGATCCGAGCGTGCACCGCACGCGTTTTCTCGGCATCGCCACGCAGACGATGTTCCGCATCGAGACCGGAACCAGCGGCTTTGCGGCCATGGACGGCGTGGAATTGTCGGGCTCGTTCGCGGTTCCGTCCGCCATCGACGTCCCCCAGCACTCGACCGAGATCCGCAGCGTCATCGCTTCCGGCATGTCGCGCGGATTCAAGGTGCGCGGTATCCAGACCGGGCCCGTTTTCGACGTCACGATCGCCGGTTCGAAGGTCTCGGGCTGTGAGCTCGAAGGCCTGTCGGTGGATGCGGCCGCGAACATCGTGATCGAGCGCTCCACCTTCGACGTGAACGGGAACGAGGGCGCCGACTTCAACCACCTGTGGGCCCCATCCGGCCAGTCGGTCAAGCTCGTGGCGCGCGCCTCGGTGTTCACGCGCAACGGCACGGAGGGCATGGACGCGCACCTCGGAGCCCCGGCGGGCGGTGGCCCCGTCGGCGGCACGTTCACGATCGACGTCACCGACTGCGATTTCGAGCTCAACGAGCTCGACGGAGCGCGCATCGACATCGACTACGAAGCGACGCCGGCGTGGAGCTCGACGATCGTCGTGCTCGGTTCGCGCACGCGCGCCAACGGTGCCGCGGGACTGCATTTCGACCTGGATTCGACGTGCACCGCGATCGCCCACCGCCTGAGCGCGTCGGCGAACTCGGGCGACGGATTCCTCGTCACGTCGGAGACCGCTGCGGGCACCGCGACTCTCTCGTGTTCGTCGCTGTACGGGAACCTCGGCTTCGGCGCGCGCATGTCGATCGGCAACTTCGGACTGTTGGCCGCGAACTGCGTCTTCTCGGGCAATGCTCTCGGTGGGCTCGAGAGCCAGGTGGTGCGCTCGAGCGTGCACTCGAGCGCGTTCCACCTCCAGCCGAACCCGGACATCGGCGCCGAGACCATCGCCTGCTCGACGCACCTGGCCTCGAGCGCCCCTGCATTCGTTCGAGCTCCGCTCGAATACACCACGATCCTGGCCGCTTCGGGCGCGACATTGACGCTCGCGTCCCCGACGACGAGCGGCCGCGGCTTCCCATTCGAAGCCGCGGATGACGGAACGCCGCGCGCGGTGACTTCGATCGCTGGAACGATCTTGTCGATCGATCCCGTGATCGACGCCATCCGGACTCCCGCGCGCGGCGCCTTTTTCGACGTGGGTGCGTCCAGTCAGGAGGACTGGCGCTTGACCGCGGGTTCGCTCGCCCAGGGCGCCGGACTTGCGGCCCTGGGCGCGCCGCCGGTCGACGCGGGAGTGTTCGCACCGGCGCTCGGCGGGACTCCCGGGGTCGGTGATGCGCTGAGGAAGGCGCTGTTCCGTGTCGCGGACACCGTGCCGCATTGGACGACCGTGCTCGCGCCGAGCGCACCCGTGCGCGTTCGATTCGCGGAGGGCACGCCCGATCCCGCGACCGTTCCGGCGGCGATGTACGGCGTGTCGGCGAGCGGAGTCGTCCTCGGGACGATCGCCTTCGTCGACAACGGTGCGGTCGTCGTCTCTCCCCCACTCGCGGGCTGGCACGCGGGCGACCGCATCGAAGTGCACGCCAGCCTGCGCTCGGAGCAGGGCGATCCGCTGGCGTTCGCGGCTGCGATTCCGCTGCGCCTTCAGTGAACCGGGATCAGGTCGACGCGCGCGCTGTACATCACGTTGCCGTCGCCGAGGTCGGACAAGGCGGGACTGGTCAGCGCGTTCAGACCGGAGCGTTCCTCGATGTCGGCCGCGCGCGGCAGACCGTCGACACGCACACATCCTGGCGGCATTTCGGCTGACAAACGCGCGGGCAGCGTCAGCGTCGCGCGCTCGTTCCGCAGTCGCACGCGCGTGCCGTCAGCGAGCCCCAGCGACCGTGCGTCGTCTACGTTGACGTGCACGCAGGGCGGACCGTTGCGTTTGCGATGCCGTTCGCTGTGGCTGAACGTGCTGTTGTGCGTGTGAACGGACGGGGCGCCGACGAGCCAGAACCGACCGCGGTCGCCGGCGGCGTCGTCGGGAACGAAAGTCGCCAGAGCCGGCTGGCCCAGGCGTCGCGCGGCCTCGCTCGAGAGCTCTATCTTGCCGCTCGGCGTGCCCCAGCCGTCGTACGCGCGGTCGTGGACCTTCACGGGTTCGCCGGCTCGGAGGCGAGCGATTTCCTCGTCGCTCAAGCGCTCGCGCGAGTGCTCGAGCAGGGTTTCGCACAGGCCGGCGTCCGTGACGTCCCACACCTCGCGGGGCAGACCGAGTCGGCGACCCAGTTCGGAGAAGAACCGCACGTTGGAGCGCGCGTCGCTCGGCGGGGCCACGGCGGCGCGCGTGAAGTGCATCGTGCGGTGGCCGTACGTGCGGTAGACGTCGTCGTGCTCGACGAACATGGTCGCCGGCAGCACGACGTCCGCGAGCTCCGCCGTCTCGGTCAGGAAGTGGTCGTGCACGACCGTGAACAGGTCCTCGCGCGCGAAGCCGCGCTTGAAACGGGTGCTGTCGGGCAGGGTGACGGCCGGATCGTGGCACCACACGAATGCGGCGCGGAAGCGGCCGGATTCGAGCTCGCGTCCGAGCTGTACGTGTTTCACCGGCGCATCGGGACGGTCAGCCGGACGCAGGTCGGGACGGATGATCGAGTTCTCCGCGAGCCCGAAGTGCGCGAAGCTCTCGAAGTGCACGCGGTCCCCGTGGCCGAGTACGGCGGCCAATGAACACACTGCCCGCATGCTCATCGCGCCGTTGCGCCGGCGTGTCCAACCCACTCCGGTCTTGACGAAGGGCGCTTTCGAGGAGCGGAGCAGGTTGGCGATATCCACGATTTCCGTCACCGCGAGTCCCGTGATCGCGCCCGTTTCCTCCAGATCGAACCGCGAACGAACGTGCGTCTCGAACTCCGTCGCGCCGAGACACTCACGGCCGAGGAACTCGAGGTCGGCGAAGCCGAGTTCGAACGCGATGCGGGCGAGGCACAGAGCGAGCTGCGCATCCGTGCCTCCGCGGACGACGAACGCGCGACCGCCGTGACGCTCGACGTCGCGAAGGGTGTCGGTTCGCCACACGTCGATCGCGACGACCGGCGTGCCGCGTTCCTGCATGCGCTTGAGCCGCGGCTGCAGGTGCTGCACGGTGCGCGCGACGTCCGTCCCCCACAGGACGACCAGATCGGAATCCTCGACGCTCTCCATGTCGGGCCCCAGGCATCGTCCGAGAACGCACTCGAAACCAGCCGTCGCCGCGGCGTCACAGATGCCGCCATCGTGGAACGTGGCGCCGAGCGCGTGCATCACGCGGTAGGGATATTTGCGCTGCACGAGGCCCATGCTGCCGCCGTACGACAGCGCCAGCACGTCGGGGCCGGCGATGGACTTCAAGCGCTCGACGATCCGCTCGAACGCCTGATCCCACGTCCCCTCGACCAGTTCGCGGCCCTGGCGCACGAGCGGTGTCCGGAGGCGCGCTTTGTGCTGCACGAGCTCGCCGTACTGCATCGTCTTGCCGCACAGATGTCCACGCGACCAGGTGTGCGCCGGATTGCCGCGCAGACGGACGAAGCGCCGCATCTCGTCGCGCTCCACGAGCACTCCGCACGCATCCGGACAATCGAGTGGGCAGGTCGCGGCGATCGGGCTCGTGGTCTGGACGTCCTTCATTCGACCATGTCCGGCCGCCGTCGCACCTCGCGGCCGAGTTCGCGCAGCAGACCGGCGCGCACGATCTTCAGGTTCAGTTCGGGATCGAACACGAGCACGAACCCTTCGAGTTTCGACGACACGTCGTCGTAGTTGAAGGAGGCGTTGGTTCTGTCGAACAGGGGCAGGCTGATCTGGAACCCGACCTCCTTTCGGTTCTCGCTGCCGTAGGCGAGCACGACCGCGCCCCCGACGCCTTCCCACACGTACAGCGGCGCGCCGAGGAGGCGCATCGCTTCGCCGATGTCACTGGTGCCGATCTCGAGTTCGCCGATCGCCTCCAGGGCCACGGGCTCGTGCGTCGAATGCCGCTCGTAAGTGAACGACACGCAACTGGAAACAAGGAGCGGGAGAGCGATCGCGATCAGGCGCATGGTCACGGCCTAGTCGTGGACGTTCTGCCAAGGCATGGCGTACTCCGCATGGTCGGCTTCGAGGGTGCGGCTCGAGTACTGCAGCACGGAATTCTCGTCGAAGAACAGCCAGGCGCGATCGGCGCGCGCATCGCTGTTGATGAACGTGAGGATGATGATCGTGAAGCCCGCGGTCTTGGCCGCACTGAAGTCGTAGCGCCAGGCCATGCGCTTCCCGAGCTGCACGACTTCGTTGGGCGCGCCGAGCGTCGCCGCGACTTCGCTGGCGGTGCTCTTGCCGGCCTGCAGGACTTCCATGCGCTGCGCCTGGAGCGGCTCGTTCGCCGTGTTACGCGAGATGAAACAGGAGCTGAAGGTGGGAACGACCAGGATCAGTGTGAGCGTGAGCGCTTTCATGCGTATTTCGTACCGCATCGGACGCTGCGCCGCCACCCGTGGAATCAACGATCCGTTCGCGAGACGAACTCGTACAGTCTCGGCACTCCCGCGCGCCGGGCGGCCTCGACGCGTGCTTCGTCGACCAGCTCGACGTTCGTCGACGTGTGGTAGTCGTGGGTGCGCCACAACAGCCATGGTCCGGACACGCGGTGCGCTTCGAGCATGTAGTCGAGGCCCCAGTTGAAGAGCGGGATGTCCCTTTCGGCGCCGTACATGTCGATCGGGTTCACGATCGCGATTCTGACACCCAGGCCGGCGTTGGCGCGCAGCTCGCGCCACTCTTGTATCCAGTGCGGAATCCGGCGCCCGAGCGTGCGGAAATCGGAGGCGTCGACGAAGGAGTCTCGGAACCACATCCCGGCCAGCCAGAACAAGAGGATCCAGCGCACCACGCTGCCGCGCTTCGTGATCCACACCGCGAGTCCGATCGCGACGAGCGCCGAAGCGAAGTACGCGTACCGCTGCACGAATCCGGTGCCGAGCGCGGGCAATCCGAGTTCGACGGCGACGGCCAGGAGCACGAATCGAGCGCAGCGTGATCGCCACGCGCAGTACAGCGCCGCGGACGCGAGGCACAGGAACAGCACGGCTGCGATCACGAACGGCGCGCCACCGTGAGTGCGGAATCCGTCGATGATCAGCGTGCGCAGGTCCTCGGGAATGAGGGCGGTCGCGGCCTTGACGACATTCGCCGGCAACGCGTCGGGCGACTTGACCTGGTGGTGGCGCGACGGTCGCAGGAAGAG
>JBGATY010000008.1:0-46283 GCA_044228955.1 Planctomycetota bacterium
GACGCCCAGGAGCCGCGCGGGCACCGACGTCACCGCCGCGAGCGCGTTCTCGAACGGCAATCCGCCCCGCATCGCGTACCCGGCCTGCAACGGCAAGGCGGCTTCGGGCGCTGCCAAACCGTGGCTCGAGAGCGCGAACGGGATGCCTTCCTTGCGCAGCTCTTCGGCGACGTTCCAGGCCATGAAGGCGTTGTCGCGCGTGCGGCCCGCGGCCGGGAACGGCGGCAGGACGACCGGCACCCTCGCGCGCACGAGGAGCTGCGGTTCCTTCCACGCTTCCGCGGCGGCATCGAGGAAGAAGCGCGGCTTGTCGAGGCCGCCCTTGAACTCGGCTTCCTTCTCGATTTCTTCCTTCAGGAACACCGCGGTGCGGATGTCCTGCGTCGCCCACGCCTG
Organism: Planctomycetota bacterium; assembly: GCA_044228955.1. Lineage (GTDB taxonomy): Bacteria > Planctomycetota > UBA1135 > UBA1135 > JAEUIA01. The sequence continues at coordinate 397 of JBGATY010000008.1, forward strand.
GATCGAGACGGTGAGCTCGCCCTTGAGCGCCTGAACGAGCCGCTCGCTGCCCTCGAACGCGCGCGACGAATCCTTCACGGACGCAGCCGCGTCGTAGAAGGCCTTGCGCCACTCCCATTCGACGCCCATGCGCGTCGTCGGTCGGCGCGAGAAGAAGTCGGTCGGACGGCCGAACGCAGGGTGATTGCCCCGGCTCGGTTCGGTGCCCATCGACCCGCGCAAGACCGCGTCGTTCTTGAGGGTGCGGCCCGCGATCGTGTCCGCGCCGGCCGTCTTGAGCGCGACGCTCAGACCCCCGATGACGTTCAGGTCCGGCGTGTTGACGAGCACCGTCGTCACGCCGTTTCGCAGTTGCCGATCCCACTCGATCGAGAAGGGATCGAGCGTCAGGGCGACGCGCATGTCGGGCTCGATCTCCTTCGATTGCTCGACCGATGCCCCGCCGCTCGTGATGCGCACACTGGCGTCGACGAGTCCGGGTGTCACGGCGTAGCAGCGCAGGACGCGATCGGAGTTCTCGTCGTCACTGCCCCGCGAGGGCGCGACGATCGAGATCTTGCCGCCCGAGACGCCGACCATTCCGGCATCGAAATTCGTGCCCGTTCCGGTGTACACGCGATCGGCCCAGACGACCCAGGCCTTCGCCTCGGGCTTGTCCTGTACGGGGCCCGCAAGGGCGCACGGGCTGAACGAAACGGCGGCCGCGAGGCCGATGACGAGGCTTCTCATCGCTTGTCTCCATCCACGCGAGCGCCGTCGACGTAGACGGCCATGACACGACTGCCGAGATCGAGCGGATCCCCGCTCCACAGGACGATGTCCGCGTCGAGGCCGCGGTCGATCCGGCCGACCCGATCCGCGACGCCCGCGATGCGAGCGGCTTCGCTGGTGAGCGCGTTCCACGCGACCTTTGCGTCGACGCCTTCGCGGACGCACATCACCGCGCCGAGGCGCAAGTCGGCGGGATTGTTCACCGGCGAATCGAGCCCGAAACCGAACGGGATCTCTTTCTTCGCGAGCGCGACCACCGCCTTCAGGTTGCGGCGCATCTCCCCGATCGAGAGCGCCGGCACGATGACCGAGAGCTTCGAAGCCTTGACTTGATCCGCGATTTCACCCGCGAGCACGACGCCGTGGATCGCGCCCGTGAGACCGTGTCGCTTGGCGAATTCGATGCTGCGCAGGGCGTCCGCCGGCTCGCTCGCTTCGAACAGGCACGGCAGTCCGCCATTCTTCGCGCGCTCGACCGCTCCGCTCGGCTTCGAGAACATCTGATCGAGCATCGCGATCGCCCCCGACAGGCTCGTCGGCTCGCGGTTCGACACGAGCCCGTTCGCGGTGAACACGAGCGACAGGTGCGCCTCGTCCTTCAGGATCCTGCGCTCCGCGGTCTTCACCATCGCCGTCAGTCCAGGCGCGACACCCTCGGCGTCGGGCGTCAAGAGCAGCGACGTGATCCCGACCGCGCGCGCGTCGGCGAAATCGGGAGAGGAGGGATCGAACACGAGGCCGATGCGGGCGTCGGGCGTCGCGGGCCGCGCATCCTCGCGCATCTCGCCCGGCTGCCCGCCGTCGTAGCCGTGGAGCGCGATCATTCCGGCCGTGAGGTACCCCTTGTGCTCGATGGTCTCGACGCCCGCGGGAACCGACAGGTCCTTGCCGACCTCGGTGATGCGGCCTTCGGACAGGAGCACCATGCCCTTCTCGAGCACGCGACCATCACCGAGCCACACGACGTCCGCCCGAATCGCGACGGCCTTCGCCGGAGTTTCCGGGCCGGCGAGCAACAACGGCGCAGCGAGCGCCAGGATCGCAGTGATCATGGATCAATCCTCCTTCGTCGCGACCAGGCGGCCGCCGGCGACCACGTTCAGGACGCGCGTCGTCGAGACGAGCGGTTCTCCGTCGAGCACGAGCAGGTCGGCATCCTTGCCGGCTTCGACCGCGCCCAGTCGATCCCCCGCGTCGAGAACGCGGGCAGCTCCGGTCGTCAGCGCCTCGAACGCGGCCTCGCGGTCCAGTCCCGCACCGATCGCGAGGCCGGCGAGCAACGGCAGGTCGCGCGTTGCGCCCGGATTGACGCCGCCGGAGCCGAGCAGCACCTGCACGCCGTCCGCCTTCAAGCGTCCGGCGAGCGAGAGGTCGCTCGCTTCGTACTCGTCGGGACGATTGCGGCCGAGAGGAGCGGGCCACACGAGCACCGGGATGTGGCGCTCGGCGAGCTGCTTCGAGAAGTAGGCCGCCTCCGCTCCACCCGCGATGACGAGCCGCAGTCGGCCCAGGCCGGCGCTGCCTTGCAACAGCGCGCGGATCTCGGCGACGCGGTTGGCCTGCACGATCAGCGGGATCTCGCCGTTCGCGACTCGCGCGACGATTTCGTTGTCCTCGTCGATGCGCGGCGCGGTCGGCTTCTTGTCTTCCTTGTACTTCTTTTCCTCGAACTTCTTGTTCTTGTCGGTCGCGTCTTTTTCGGCCTTTTCACGGTCTTTTTTGGCCTTCTTGGCGTCCTTCTCGAGCTCGGCTTCCTTCTCCGTGATCGCCTTCTGCCAGGCCTCGAGCTCGTACTTGTACTCGGTCTTTTGGATCAGGTAGTTCTTGCCCGCCTGCAGCGTCGAAACGAGGCGGTCGACGCTCTCGACGCGCTCGAACGGATCGGTGGCGCGTCCGCCGAATCCCGAGAGTTCGCCACCCTGATCGAATACCGGCTGCGAGGCCTGCGAGAGGCCGATCGTCATCCACAGGTTGCTTTCGGGCGACAGCACGATCTCCGTCTCCGACTTCGCGGGAGTGAGTCGCACGATCGCTCCCAGTCCGCCGATGCGCCCCGTCGCACCGACCTGCACGCGCGCCGACGTCACACCGGAGCGGAGCGCGTCGCGCCGCAGGGCATCGAAGTTGTAGACGTCGACGCCGTCGATCGTGCGCGTCGCGGGGGTCGCTCCCTGATCGACGAGCGCGTCCCGTGCCACGCCGAGCGCCGACCAGGCGTCGATGAAACCCGCGCACACGTACTTGCCCGACACCTCGGTCGCGCCCTCGGGCTTCGACAGCCCCGAGCCGACCGCGACGATGCGCCCGTTGCGGACCAAGACCGCCGCGTCGTCGAGCACGTGGCCAGGCCGTGTGATCACGTGCTCGGCCTTGATGAAGATCGTTTCCGAGGCGGCCTGTTTCGGCGCCTCGGTGTGGCTCTCGGTCGTCGAGCTCGGAGCAACGGACGGCGCGGGCGCGAACAGCGCCGGCGCGAGAAGGCCAACGAGCGTGTGCATGTCAGGGACTCCTCGTGGGCGCGACACGCGACGGCCTTGGCCGTGCACGTCGGGCCCGGGAGATGGGGTGGATGGGGCGGGGGCGCGCGCTGATGGGCCGCACGCTCTCTGGGGGGGGGCGCGCATGATAGGCGAGCCCGGTTCGCGGGGGGAAGTGGCTACACGACCTTAGCTCTTGGCCGACTGCCACTTACGGCTGCCTTACCGGATAGGATGCGGACTCGGAAAGGTCTTCCAAAACGGGCGCGCACACGGGGCCGCAAGCCCTTGAAACAGCCTGCTTTCCACGTTCGGAAGGGTCATTCGAGCGGCTGAAATCCGTCATGCCCGGACCGCGAAAACGGATGCTCCATCCCCTGCTCCTCGAGCGCAGCTATTGGCGCAACCGCCTGCAAGAACTGAAGTTGGCGCGTCAATCCGTGCTCCTGATCCCGCGTCCCGAACTCTCGACCCCGTTCGTGGAGGTCGATGAGTTCCGCCTCCGCGCGCACGACGGGTTGCGCCTCTACGGGCTGCGTGCCCAATCGCGGATCGATCCGGGATCGAAGCCCACGCGCGTGCGTCTGGTCGGCCCCTCCGATCTCCCGACCATCGACGTGCACTCGATCGGCTCCGGGGAATGCGAATACGTCTTCCAAGAACCGGCCGGCCGGAAGCTGGAAGATCGGGTCATGGACGTGCTGCGCATCTGCCAGATGGCGGGGGTGGACAGCACCGAATCGACACGCGCCGTGAGCCTGTGGGCTGAGAGAGGATCCGAGCCCGACGAGTTCCTGATCGCCTCTCGCCTCCTCGCTGGGGATCCGGAGAACCCAAAGGGCACCCCGCTGGACGATTCGGCGGGCTTCGGCGTGGCCCACTGATCCCGACGGGTTCGAGGCCGCCGCTCAGTAGCCGCCGCTCGATTTCCCACCCTGCACGATCGCGACCGAGGCCGAGGCCCCGAGTCGGGTGGCACCGGCGGCGATCATGGTCTTCGCGTCCTGTGTGTCGCGGATCCCGCCCGAGGCTTTGACGCCCATGGTCGGTCCGACCGTCTTGCGCATGAGGGCGACGTCGGCCGCGGTGGCTCCGCCCTTCGAGAAACCGGTCGAGGTCTTCACGAAGTCGGCGCCGGCGAGCTGGGAGAGTTCCGAGGCCTTCACCTTCTCAGGCTCGGTGAGCAGCGCGGTCTCGAGGATGACCTTCAAGCGCGCGCCGAGCTTGTGACACACGTCGGCGACGCCGGCGATGTCGCGGCGCACGAACTCGTGGTCGCCCGATTTCAACGCGCCGACGTTGAGGACCATGTCGATCTCGCACGCACCGTCCTCGACCGCGCGGCGTGCTTCGTATGCCTTGACCTCGGGGGCGCTCGCGCCGAGCGGGAATCCGACGACGCAGCAGGTCGCGACACCCGAGCCATGCAGGATCTCCGAGCAGCGCTTCACCCACGTGCCGTTGACGCACACGCTCGCGAAACGGTTCTTCTTGGCTTCGTCGCACAACTTGTCGACGTCGGCGGCCGTGGCTTCCGGCTTCAAGAGCGTGTGATCGATGTACGACGCGATGCCGCCGAGCCGAGCAGCGTCAGGCAGGTTGACGCCGACGCGGCACGCGCCCGCCGTCACCATCTCGTCGACGCGCTCGGGGCAGATTTCGACCGAGAGCGAACTGCAGCCCCACTGCCCGAATCCGCCGATGGCGCCGATCCCGTGATCCAGGATCTGGCGCGCGATTTCAGCCAGGATTTCCTCCAGTTTTTCGGCGTCGATGGGCTCTGCGACCGTGTTTTTCATCGTCGTGTCTCTTCGCTCGAGCGTGCCGGAGCGCGCTCGATGTCCATGATCTTGCTCACTCGCTTGCCGTGCCGTTCCTCGCCGAACGGCGTCGCGAGAAACGTGCGCACGACCTCGAACGCCGTCTCGCGCGTGATCACCTTCGCGCCGAGCGTGAGCACGTTGGCGTAGTTGTGTTCACGCGCATTCCTCGCAGTTGCGCCGTTCCAACAGTTGGCGGCGCGCACGCCGTCGACCTTGTTCGCCGCCATCGCCGAGCCGATGCCGGCGCCGTCGATCACGATCCCGATGTCCGCGTTCCGCTTCGCGACGGCTTCGGCGACGGCGCGCGCGAAGTCGGGGTAGTCGACGGGGTTCTCGTCGCGCGTGCCGAGGTCGAAGGTCTCGTGGCCGAGGGAGCGTACCCACTCGATGACGTCGCCTTTGAGCGCGTAGCCGCCGTGATCGGCAGCGATCGCAACGCGCACGCGTCCGGAATCGGTGGTGGCTCCTTCCTGGAATCGAATGCCCCGCCGCCAGGCCTCGTCACGCGCGAGGTCGGTGACGATTGCGCCGCGCGGAACGCGACACACGCCGCCGCGCTCGATCTTGGCCAACATCTCGGCCGTGACGAGCTCGGGACCGCGCACGTGCTTCGCGGTGGTTTCGTCCGCGACCGGCCGCAGCGGCTCGCCGCCGCGCTCGACCGTGACGAACACGCCGGCGGTGCGCTCCGGCCGCGCCTCTCGGCCGCGTTCGGCCATGACCCGGCCGACGACGCGCTTCACGAGGGATCGAACGTCGATGGGCTTCGACATGGGCGGAGCAGCTTATCCGCGCGGGCTTCGGCGCGCGATCACCCGGGCGTGGCTCCCCGGGTTTCTCCGGACTGTCGTCAGGCGCGCCGTTCGCGCGTCGCGATCCAGAACAGCACGGCCGCGAACAACAGGGGAGGTCCGGCGAGGACGCCCCGCGCGAATGCGCCGGGGAAGAACCACAGCGCTGCCGCTCCGACGATCGCCATGCAGACTGCTCCGGCACGCGGATGCCGCCACGCGACGACCGTCGGGATCCACAGCCCGGCCAGGATGGCGAGCATGATCAGGTAGGTGCTTTGCCCGAGCGTGCGGGCATCCGCGAGGCCGTCGACCACGACGAACCAGGTCCAGAAACCGGCCCAGGCGAGGATCGCGATCCTCGACACGAGTCGCGGCATTCCCGAACGGACTGTTTCGGCGGGCAGGATGGCTCCAGCGTTCATTTCAAGTCCCCTTTCTTGTCTCACGTAGTGACCGTTCCTCTGGGCGGTGGCCGCGCATCGGCGGGGAGCCGCCGCTGCGTGTCGCGGCCTTCAGCCGCCCCATGCCTGTTTTGTAAGCATCTACTTCCACAATGTCAAGCCCAGACGCTCGGGAAATCCACGGACGCCCGGCGCACTCGCGACCGACTGCGGAGAAGAGCGGCGTGCCCTCGGCCGGGCCGGCCGCCCCGAATCGCCCCTGACCCGCCGGGCGGCGCCGCTATGATCCTCGACCATGGCCACGATCCACCTCATCGTCAACGGTTCGAAGCGCACGCTCGAGGTCGAGAGCGACGAGTCCTTGCTCGATGCGCTGCGCGGACGGTGCGGGACGAAGTCGCTGAAGGACGGGTGCCAGCCGCAGGGACAATGCGGTTGCTGCCTCGCGATCGTCGATGGCGCGGCGAAAGTGACGTGCGCGACACCGGCGGCGAAGTGCGACGGCAAGGAGATCACGACCCTCGAGGGACTCGACGAGCGCGAGCGCCAACAGCTTGCGCGCGCTTTCGTCGCGGCGGCGGGCTTGCAGTGCGGCTTCTGCATCCCGGGGATCGCGCTGCGGGCAAAGCACCTGGTCGACAAGGATCAAGACCCCTCGCGCGAGAAGATCGCGACGGCGATCGACGGGAACCTGTGCCGTTGCACGGGGTACGTCAAGATCATCGACGCGATCGAACTCTTCGCGCGGGCGAAACGCACCGGTGAGATGCCGGAGATCACGACCACGGGCGGCGTCGGCGCGTCGCTCATGCGCTACGAAGGGATCGAAGCCGTGCTCGGCGGACGGCCCTACGTCGCGGACCTCGAACGAACGGGGATGCTCCACGGCGCGGTCGTCCTCTCGCCGCACCCGCGGGCGCGCGTCAAGGGCATCGACACTTCGAAGGCGCGCGGGCTACCCGGGGTGCGCGCGGTCGCGACGGCGGCGGACGTCCCGGGCAAGCGCTGGTACGGACTCCTGTACGCCGATTGGCCGGGATTCGTGGCTATCGGCGAGGAAGTGCGCTGCGTCGGCGACGTCCTGTGCGCGATCGCGGCGGACGACGAACACACTGCGCGAGTGGCGGCGAAGCTCGTCGACGTCGACTACGAGGTGCTCGAGCCCGTGCTCGACCCGCGCCGCTCGATCTCTCCCTGTACCTCGAGCCTGAGTGCGCGCTCGCCGAACCGCTCGCGAACGGGGGCCTGAAGCTCTACACGCAAGGCCAGGGCATCTTCGACGACCGCAGGCAAGTGGCGAGCTTCCTCGGGCTCGACGAGGAGCTCGTGCAGGTCGAACTGGTGCCCAACGGCGGCGCGTTCGGCGGCAAGGAGGACATGTCGATCCAGGCGCAGACGGCGCTTCTCTGCCACATGACCCGCCGACCGGTGCGACTCGCGCTCGATCGCGAGCAGTCGATCCGCATGCACCCCAAGCGCCACCCGCTCACGATGCACTACCGCGTCGGTTGCGACGCCGAGGGACGGCTGACGGCGGTGCACGCGCGCATGATCGGCGATTCCGGCGCCTACGCTTCGGTCGGTGGCAAGGTCCTCGAGCGCGCCGCGGGCCACGCCTGCGGTCCGTATCGAGTGCCCAACGTCGACGTCGTCTCGGTCGCGGCGTACACGAACAACCCGCCCTGCGGAGCGATGCGCGGTTTCGGCGCGAACCAGGCTTCGTTCGCGATCGAGGGCTGCATGGACATGCTTGCCGTGAAGGTCGGTCTCGACGGCTGGCAGATCCGCGAACGCAACGTGCTCGGCGTTGGCGACATGTTCTGCACGGGCCAGGTGCTCGAGAAATCCGTCGGCGTGCGCAAGACGCTCGAAGCGGTGAAAGACGCCTACTACGCGGCGAAACGAGCGGGGAAGGCGGTCGGCATCGGCTGCGGCGTCAAGAACTCCGGCATCGGCAACGGCGTGTCGGAGTGGGGCAAGTGCCGGCTCGTCGTCGAGAAGGACGGACGCGTGTCGCTCTACAACGGCTACACCGAGATGGGGCAGGGCCTGTTGACGGTGTTGCAGCAGTTCGCGAGCGAAGTCACAGGCCTTCCGGCGTCGGTCTTCGTGCCGAAGGTCGACTCGACCTTCGCACTGGGATGCGGGCAGACCACGGGCTCGCGCGCGACCCTGTTCGGCGGGCGCGCGGTCGTCTCGGCTGCCGCGAAGCTGCGCGCGGATCTCGACCGCGGTTCGTCGCTCTCCGCTCTCGTCGGCCAGGTGTACGCCGCCGACGTCGTCATCGACGACACGACGGCGCTTGGCGCGCCGGTCAAGAAGATCAAGACGCACACGAGCTACGGCTGGGCCACGCAGTTGTGCATTCTCGACGCCGAAGGCCGCGTCGAGCGCATGATCGCCGCGCACGACGTCGGTCGCGCCGTGAACCCGCAGCTGTGCTCGGGCCAGGTCGAGGGCAGCGTGCACATGGGACTCGGTTACGCGCTCACCGAGGAACTGCCGACGGAAAACGGGATGCCCGTGACGTTCAAGCTGCGCGAGATCGGCGTGCTGCGCGCCCGCGACATGCCGCCGTGCGACGTGATCCTGGTCGAGGATCCCGAGCCCGAGGGCCCGTTCGGAGCCAAGGGCGTGGGCGAGATCGGTCTCGTGCCGACGGCGGGCGCGGTGGCGGGCGCACTCGAAGCGTTCGACGGCGTGAGGCGCTTCACGCTGCCGATGAAGGACTCGCCCGCCGCGCGTGCGATGAGCGTCGGCCGCCTCAAGGGTGATCGGTCGAACTGGCGATGAGCGTGCTCCTCGACCGCGGCGCGCTCGGCCCATCGTGGGTCGTGGACGCGGGTGTGCTGCGGCGCGCGGGGACCCCGCACGCGAGTGCTGCGACGCGGCTCGACTGCGCGTGGCACCCGTCGGTCGAGATCGTGCCCGGCGCGGTGAACGCGCACACGCACCTCTACTCCGGCCTCGCGCCGCTCGGAATGCCGGCGCCTGCGCGAGCGCCGGCGAATTTCGTGCAGATCCTCGAGCGCGTGTGGTGGCGCCTCGACCGCGCGCTCGACGAGCGCAGCTTGCGCGCCTCGGCGCGCTTCGCGCTCTCGGAGGCCTTGCTTTGGGGCACGACGACGCTCGTCGACCACCACGAATCGCCAGGCTTCGTGGAAGGCTCGCTCGACGTGCTGGCCGACGTGGCGCAGGAACTCGGGACGCGCCTCGTCCTGACGTACGGCGCCACCGAGCGCAACGGCGGACGCACGGAAGCGGAGCGTGGCCTCGCGGAGTGCGCGCGGTTCGCGCGTTCGAATCGTCGCGCGCTCGTCACGGGCATGGTGGGGCTGCATGCGTCCTTCACCGTCGACGACGAGACCGTGCGCGCAGCCGGTGAACTTGCGCGTGAACTCGACGTGGGTGTGCACGTGCACGTCGCCGAGGACGGCGCGGACGTGGCTGACGCGCACGAGCGCGGTTACGCCGGACCGTTCGAACGGCTCCGTGATCTGGGGGCGCTGCCGCGCGGCTCGATCCTGGCGCACGGCGTGCACCTCACGCCCGAACAGGTGCGCCGCGCGGACGAACTCGGCCTCTGGTTCGTGCAGAACCCGCGCTCGAACGAGGGCAATCGGGTCGGCTATCCGCGTGCGCTCTCGGCGAGCGGCCACGTCGCGCTCGGGACGGATGGCTGGCCCGCGGACATGCGCGTCGAGCGCGCCGCACTTCTGCGTCTCGGACGCGCGAGCGGCGACGACGACGCGACGCTAGCGGCTCGCCTGGGCGGCGGCTTCCGTCTTGCGAGCGCGTTGACGGGCGCGCGGCTCTTGCCCGAACTTGCCGACGGTTGCGCGGCCGACGTCGCGATCGGCCTGCCCAACGCGCCGCCGCGGCACGTCCTCGTCGGCGGACGCATCGTCGTGCGGGACGGAGTCCTGTCGACCGGCGATCTCGACCGCATCCGCGCCGAGGCGCGCGCGGAGGCCGTGCGCCTGTGGTCGCGCATGTCCGCCTTGCCGGAACCGGTTTGAAGGGTTACCACGAACACATGGTCACGACCCGGCTCTCGATCGACGCTGTGCGCCTGTATGCCAGTCTGGACGCGCTCGGCCGGATCGGCGCCTACCAGGACGAGACGAGCGGCCTGACCGGCGTGCGCCGGCTCGCGCTCAGCGCGGAGGACGGTGCCGGCCGTCGCCACGTCGTCGATTCCATGCGCGCGCTCGGCCTCGATGTCGTCGTCGACCGGATCGGCAACGTCTACGCGCGGCGCAAGGGCCGCGACGCGAACGCGCGACCCGTGATGATCGGCTCGCACATCGATTCCGTGGCCACGGCAGGCCGGTTCGACGGCTGTCTCGGCGTCCTCGGCGGCCTGGAAGTCGTGCGCACACTCGACGCGGCGAACCGCGCGACACGGAGGCCGATCGTCGTCGCGTTCTTCACCGAGGAGGAAGGCGCGCGCTTCTCCACCGACATGCTCGGCAGCGCGGTCGCGACCGGCCGCATCGCTCTCGAGAAGGCCTGGGCGCTGACCGATCGCGCGGGCAAGGCGGTGAAGGACGAGCTGGAATCCATCGGCTTCCTCGGCGCGGCACCGGTCGAGCTCGCGCCGCCGCACGCGTACGTCGAGTGCCACGTCGAACAGGGGCCGCTCCTGCGCGCCGCGAACATCGACATCGGCGTGGTGACGGGCGTGCAGGCGATCGCCTGGCACGAGCTCGTGATCACGGGTCGCAGCGCGCACGCCGGTACGACGCCGATGGAACTGCGCGCGGATCCAGGCGTCGCGGCGTCGCGGATCCAACTCGGCCTGCGCGAGATGGTGCGCTCCGGACGCTTTGGCGCCGACCTGCGCGCGACGATGGGCGTGACGCAATTCCAACCGGGACTCGTCAACGTCGTGCCCAACCGCGTGCTCGCGACCGTCGACATCCGCCATCCCGAAGACGCGGTGCTGAAGCGCGCCCTGGCCGAACTGCTGCAGCTCTACGAGCATGTGGCCGCCGAGGAGAAAGTGAAGATCGCGCGCCGCGATACGGCTCGCACCAGCGACATCGCGTTCGCACCGAAGGTGCAGGACCTCGTCGCCAAACACGCCGCCGCGCGCGGTCTCTCGCAGCGCCGCATCGTTTCGGGCGCGGGTCACGACGCCCAGGAACTGGCGGCGATCTGCCCGACCGGCATGGTGTTCGTGCCCGGCGAATACGACGGGATCAGCCACAACCCGCGCGAGTTCTCGACCGAGGAACAGTGCGCGAACGGCGTGAACGTGCTGCTCGACGTCGTACTCGAGCTCAGTGAGGAAGCCGGCCCGTGACGGATCGCTCACGCATCGTGCGCGCCGCGCTGACCGAGACGGTCAACGCGTGGCGGGAGATGCCCGCGCGCGTCGAGGACCTCTCGCGCCTCGCGTCCCGCCTCGTGGAGATCCGGCGCGCGAACGTCGAACACCACGTCGACTTGATGCGCTCCGCGCATTCGCAGGGAGCTCAGGTCGTGTGCTTCGGCGAGCTGTTCTCGTCTCCGTACTTCGCGCTGACGCACGTACCGATGTGGACGGCGCTGGCCGAGGACGCGCGTTCCGGCGAGACGGTCGCGCGTCTGCGGAGTGTCGCGCGCGAGCTCTCGCTGATCGTGATCGCGCCCATCTACGAACTCGATCCCACGGGCAAGCGCTTCAATACCGCGGTGGTGATCGACGGGCGCGGTGAGATCCTCGGCAAGTTCAGGAAGAGCCACATTCCGCACGGTCGAAACGAGCAAGGGAGCTTCCTCGAGGGTTTCTACTACGAACGCTCGGACGGTGCGAATGGCCCGCATGTCGGCAACGTGTCGAAGAATCCCTACTTCCCGGTCTGGGAGACCGCGCTCGGCCGCATCGGAGTCGCGATTTGTTACGACCGCCACTTCGAGGGCGTGATGAGCACGCTGGCGCACGAGGGTGCCGAGCTCGTGTTCAGTCCAGCCGTCACCTTCGGCGCGAAGAGCGAGCGCATGTGGCCGCTCGAGTTCGAGGTCGACGCTGCGCGGCACGGCCTCTTCATCGGCGGTTCGAACCGGAAAGGCAGCGAACTGCCCTGGAACCAGCCGTACTTCGGGAACAGCCATTTCGTCGGCCCGAACGGCCGCCTCGAGAACGTGAGCACGCGCACGGAGCTCGTGATCAGCGACGTCGATCTCTCCGTGCTCGCGCGGCCCGATCCGTCGGGCTGGAACTTGAAGCGCGACACGAGGCCCGAGATCTACACGCGCTGAGATAGGAGCCGACTCGAGCGTGCTCGGCGGCTGATTCAGGCGTTCAGGTAGTTCAGCGGCGCATCGATCACGGCATCGCGCAGCCAGCGCAGGATGTGGAAGTACGTCAGGTCGGCTTCGCGGCCGTCCTCGATGCGGCCGCCCAGCGGAATTTCAGGGCGGGACTCGTCGAGTTCGAGCTCGAAACCATCACCGCGGAAGTACGCGCGGTCGCGGCTTCGCTCGAGCTCGTACGCGTTTCCGGCGAAGCGGCCGAGGACGAGATCGCGCGTCACGAAGAACCCGTCGTGCGTCTTCCAGCGCTCCCACTGCGCGCGGCTCCCGAAGAAGCGCGGCTTGAGCACGTATGGTCCGCCGTCCTCGGGGCAGAACACGTCGCAGTTGCCGCACTCGTTGCAGAAATCGGCGAAGTTGGCGTATTGGGCCCGTGCCTCGATCACGAGCGGCGCTGATTCGGTGAGCGTCCACGAACCATCGCGCGCGGGAGAGAGCTTCACGACCGGGACCGTCGTCTTCGGCAGCTCGTACGCGAAGTTCGCGTGATTCGGGCACACGGGCACGCACTTGTCGCAGGCCAGACAATCGAACAACTCGAGTCGCGAGCCGACCTTCTTGGGAGGCTTGGCGTTCTGAGCGGCGAGGTAACGCGGGTTCGAGAGCAGACTCTCGGCGTAGATCCGTGTATTGGAGACGCGCGCGGCGCTCACCTGCTCGGCCCGCACGGGACCCGCGGCCTCGCGCCGTCCGTACGCCTTCACCACGAACTCGTCGACGCTCGCCGCCCCCACCGCGCTCATGCGCTGCGCCAGCTCCTGGAAGTAGCCGTGCGCGCGCGCATATCCGCCCGGCCGCAGGAGATCCGTGCACACCGTCACGGGCACGAGACCGAGCGCGAGCGCATCGGGGAAGTTCTTGCGATCGATGCCCGCCGAGAACGAGATCGGCAGCCGATCGCCGAACACGTCGCGAAAACGACGCACCAGTGTCGTCGCCAGCACGTGCAACGGCGCACCCGACAAGTACGCGAGCTTCTCCGAGGCCGGCAGGAAATCGCCCGGATTCTCGACGACCAGCGTGTTCGAGAACTTCACGCCGAGCCCGAGGCCCGTTTCGCGTGAGGTTTTCTCGAGCCGCGTCACGAGCGCGCACGCCTCCTCGAAGGTCGGGTCGTTCGCGAACGCCGAATCGGGGATGGTCTGCCCGTACCCGAGCACGTCCTTCAGGATGCGCCGCGCCTCCACCGGCCCGTTCAAGGTCGGGTTCAGCTTGACGATGCAGTGCACGCCCACCTGCTCCATCAGGTGACGCGAGATGCTCTCGATCTCGCCGGGCGGACAACCGTGGAAGGTCGAGAGCGTGATGCCCGACGACAGGCGGCGACGGAACGGCAGATCGCGGAATCGCTTCCACTCCGGCGGGATCTCCCGCCGCAGGCGATCGACGAAGGGCGTCGCGTCGAGCATCCCGTCGAGAAAGGTCTGCACGCGCTCGCTCCGGATGCCGGCGAGGTCGTAGCCGACGCTCATGTCGAACAGGAACTCGTCGAATCCCGGCTCGAGTTCGAGCCGCCCCGACGCCACGACGATCTCGAGCAGCATCGATGCCTTGACGTATTCCTCGAGAGACTGCTCGAGCTTGAGCTCCTGCGACCACTCGACGTTGTAGCCGACGGTGCGCACGTCGATGCACGGCCGCGGGATCGCGAGCTCGTCCTGGATCTGCACGGTCTTGAGTTCGAAAATGCGCGCGCCGACGAGATAGCCGAGGAGGATGTTCTGCGCGAGCTGCGTGTGCGGCCCCGCCGCCGGCCCGAGCGCGGTGGCACTGCGCGCGCCATGCATGCGCACCGCCCAGTCTTGCAGCCCCCCGCCCCGCACGATCTTCTCGCGCGGCAGATCGAGCACCGGGCCAGCGCCCTCCAACTCGGTGAGCACGCGCCGCACGAGGCGCCCGAAGGGATACGGGATCAAGTCAGCCAAGGCTTCGTCCTCGAATCTGTCGGTGAGCGCGCGTTCACAGCGATTTCAGCACGCCGGTCCGAGCGTTGAACGAGTCGATGAGCGCGTCCCAGCCGCGCGCCTCCTCGTAGCGCGCCGTCCAGAAGGCCGGGTCCCACAACTCGCGCAGTTCCTCGGAGGTCTTGCCCTGCTGCTCGACCCACGTGAAGTACTTCAAGTTGTGCAGGGCCTGGCGATCACGGTATCCGAGCTCGCGCATCGCGTCGGTCTTCTGCCCTCTCAGGCAGTGCTCGAAGTCGAGCGCCGCCTGGTGTTCCGAATACGGTCCGCGCGCAGCCGTGAGCTCGGCGAGGCGCGAGAGGTAGAGTTCGGCCGAGTCGGTGAACACCGTCATGACGACCTCATGGCAGCCGAGTTCGTACCAGCGCGCGAGCTTGATCGACGCGAGCAGGTTGCAGATGCACGAAATGCCGAGCAGAGGTAGTTGTTTCAGGACGTCTTCCGCGATCCCCCGCTTGCGGAGGAACGCGTGTCCGGCAGGCTCGTTGAAGAGACGCAGCAGGCGCAGCGTGTCCTCGTCGTCGATCGCGATGACCATGTCCGTGTTGCGCACGTTGTGGATCCACGGCACGTGCTTGTCGCCGATGCCCTCGATGCGGTGCTCCCCGAAGCCATTGGAAAGGAGCGTCGGGCACTGCAGTGCCTCGACTGCCGCGACGACGACGCCCTGGTGCGAGTGCTTCAAGTGGTCACCGGCGCCGATCGTCCCCGCGGAGCCGGTGGCCGACACGTAGGCCGCCAACCGCCCACCCGCGCTCTTCACGCGCTCGAAAGCCTCGACGAGCGCGGGGCCGGTCACGTGGTAGTGCCACGAGGGATTCCCGAACTCCTCGAACTGGTTGAAGATCACGTCCTGCGGTCGCGTGCGGCGGAGTTCCCAGCACTTGTCGTAGATCTCCTTGACGTTGCTCTCCGTGCCGGGCGTGGCGATCACCTCGGCGCCGATCTCCTTCAGCCACGCGAAACGCTCACGACTCATCCCTTCGGGCAGGATCGCGACTGCCGTCGCGCCGAGCAGCGCGCAGTCGAATGCTCCACCGCGGCAGTAGTTGCCGGTGGAAGGCCAGACGGCCTTCTGCGTCGTCGGGTCGAAGCCGCCGGTGACGAGGCGCGGCACGAGGCAGCCGAAAGCCGCGCCGACCTTGTGCGCGCCGGTCGGGAAGTACTTGCCCACGATGCCGACGATGCGCGCGTCCACTCCGGTGAGTGCGTGCGGTATCTCGAACGAATTCACCGTGCCGAACCGGCCGCTCGCGATGTCATTTTTCCAGGTGATGCGAAACAGGTTGAGCGGGTTCACGTCCCACAGGCCGACCTTGGACAAGCGCTCCACGACCGCAGGGGGGATCCGCGAGGGGTCGCGCATCTGTGCCAGCGTCGGCAGCACGACGCGCTTCTCGCGGCACAGCTTCACGGCTCTCTCGAGCACGGCTTCGTTCACTGTCGTGGTCACGTCTGAATCCTCTTCTCTTGGATGAGCCGCGCCAAGGCGCCGAGCTCGGGTTCGATGGTGAGCGGTGCGCCGGCGACGCGGGTCGCGGTGGCGACGTCCTTCAGGCCGCTGCCGGTGATCAGCGCGACGACCGAGTCACGCGCGTCGATGCGCTTTTCCGCCAATGCGCGCGCGACACCGGCGATCGCGGCGGCGGCCGCGGGCTCGGCGAAGACTCCTTCGAGTCGTGCCGTCGCGCGCATGGCCGTGACGATCTCTTCGTCCGACACGGAGAGTGCGAACCCTCTCGATTCGCGCAGCGCACGCAATGCCGCGTCGCCGTCGCGCGGCAGCTCGACCGAGATGCTGTCGGCGATCGTCTTGCCGCTCACGCGCCGGATAACGCCGTCGCCGTCGAATGCCGCCTGGATCGCGTTCGAACCCTGGGCCTGCACCGCGACCATCCGCGGCGTGCGTTCGACGAGACCCGTCGCGAGCAACTCGACGAAGCCCTTCCACACTCCGCTCAGGATGTTCCCGTCCCCCGTGCCGACGAAAACCCAGTCGGGAACCCGCCAACCCATCTGTTCCGCGATCTCGAAAGCCGCGCTCTTCTTGCCTTCGCGCGTGTACGGATTCGAACCGGTGTTGCGGTTGAACCAGCCGTACTCGCGGCACGCCGACGCGCACAAGTCGAAGGCCTGGTCGTAGCTCCCGCGCACGGCGACGACCTGTGCGCCGAACAGCAGGATCTGCGCGAGCTTCGCCGCGGGTGCCGACTGGGGCACGAAGATCAACGTGCGCACGCCGGTCCTGGCCGCGAGGCAAGCCAGCGAAGACGCCGCGTTCCCGGTCGAGGCGCCGGCCACGACGAGCGCCAGCGCGATCGCGCCGGCGCGGTCCTTGAACGAAGCGCTCGGGTTTCGCGAATCGTCCTTGAGCCAGAGACGGTCGAGCCCGAGCTCGCTCGAAAGCCGCGGTGCGTCGAGGAGCGGCGTGCCGCCCGCGGCGAGCCGCGCGACGTGCGGCCCGCCCGCGACCGGGTAGAACGGCGCGTACCGCCACAGGCTGCGCTCGGAATTCGCGGCCAGGCTCGCGCGCGTCACGGTGCGGCGTAGATGCGCGATGTCGAGCGTGACCTCGAGATTCCCCCCGCACCGCGTGCACGCGTAGACGAGCGGTCGATCTGCTCCCGGAGCGGCCTCGACGTGCGCGCAGCGGACACAAGCCAGGGAAAGGACGCGCGACATCGTGTCGCGAGCGTAGCCGCGGCCTACCCTCTGAGAAAGCCCGTGCCGCTCGGTCGACGAATTTCAGCCGGGCATCTGCAGCGCCTTGGTGGCGTACAGGATCGAGAGGATGACCACGATCACGGCCTCGCCGGCGATGAAGCCCGACGCGAGCGGGAGGATCTTCGACTCGGGGTTCTTCTTGTCGACGCCGCGCCAGACGAGGTCGATGACCGCGCCGATGAACATCGTCGCGACCGCGGTCGCGGGCACGAGCATCCCGATGCCGATCCCCGTCGGCGAAGGAACCCACTGTTTGATGCTCTTGATCTGCTCGAGGACGGTGAACAGCACGCCGAGCACGACGGCGATCGCGAGCGCCACGAACGCACTGGGGTGCAGCGCGTCGAGCCCCATGCCGAGGAGCTTCGCGAAACCGACCCACTTCTGCGAGATCGGGCTCGAGAGCGCGTGCGGGCCCGTGAAGCCGAAGTTCTCGCGCAGGAGCGGGTACATGACGGCCACCATCGCCGCTCCGACAGGAACCGCCATCAGCTGGATGTAGGTCAGGTAGCGCGGCGTCGAACCGAGCAGGTGGCCGGTACGGTAGCTCTGA
The DNA here is from genome assembly GCA_044228955.1 of Planctomycetota bacterium. Classification (GTDB taxonomy): domain Bacteria; phylum Planctomycetota; class UBA1135; order UBA1135; genus JAEUIA01. The sequence goes on from JBGATY010000008.1 coordinate 18,204, forward strand.
ATCAGGCCCTCCGAATCCGCGACGATCGTGCCGGTCAGGCCGCTGGCGGCCATGTTCATCGGGATCTTGCCCGGGCTGATCACGCCGAACACCGCCTGCATCAAGTTGGAGAGCGCGCTGATCGGCCCCCAGTTCGTTTCGCCCAGGACGCGCAAGCCGACGAGCATCAGCGGAATGGTGAACGCGATCGCGATGAGTGTCAGGTGGACCGGCATGCCGAGCGCGAATTTCTGGACGAGCACGACGGCGATCACGCACACGACGATGCCGGTCAAGACCTGACGCATGGGCATGTCGCCGGAATCGACGCGCGCGCCGCTCAAGCTCTTGAACGATTTCGCCAGCACGCGCCATTTCAGGACGAGTGCGGTCAATCCTCCGGCGATCATCATCCCCGTCGCGGGCCACATCACCCACAGGAGGATGTCGCGCTTCGTGGCGTCGGGCTTGATGATGCCGGCGTCGGCGAGGAAGACCGGGGCCAAGACCCAAGAAATCACGAGTCCGACGAGCATGTTGGCGCAGATGCGCAGGCCGATGATCATCCCCGAGCCGATCATCAGCAGGCTGAAGGAGAAGCCCGTGCCCGTCGTCTTCGAGAAGCTGTTGAGGCGCACGATGACCTCCTCGTGGATGACCGCGCGCATGAAAAGCCAGGCGGTGATGGCCGAGGAGATCATCCCGGTGAGCAGCGCGATGATCGCGTTCTTGGCTTCGGTGCCGCGCGCGTCCAGCACGAGCAGGGCCTCGCCGGCCGCGAGGCCGTCCGCGTACGGCAGCTTCTCGTCGACGATGAAGTGACGCCGCATCGGCACGGCCATGAACACGCCGAGCAGGCCCGCGCTCGTCAGCCACGCGAACACCTGCCAGGGCGTGAGCGTCGTCGCGAAGCCCGGCACCTTCTCGATCGTGAGCATGTCGAACGCGGCCATGACCGTGCACATGAACGCGGTCTGTCCGGCGATCGTCCCGGCCGCCTGCGCCAGGTTGCTCTCGAAACGCAGCGCCGTGCGCCCCGCGAACATGGCGAGCAGGAGATAGCCGAAGAACGCCGACACGACCGCGATGTTCGGCCCGAAGCCGAGTTTCAAGACGATGTACGGATACGACGCGCCGATCACGGCCGCGATGAGCATTGCCACGATCACTCCGCGCAGCGTCCATTCGCGCGCGTCGGCGGGTTTCACGGGCGTGGGAACGTCTTGCTCGGGGGAAGCGTGGTCGTTCATGCGCGACAAGCTAACGCGCGCCGAGCGTCCAAGGCACTCAAGAAACCTTGGCGAGTTCCGGCGTCGCCGCTTCGAGCAGGTCGCTGAAGCTTTGGGCCGCGCGCTTGCCCACCTCGATCACTTCCTCGTGATTGGGCACGTCCTTGGTGATCCCGGCGGCGTAGTTCGTGATGCACGAGATCCCCGCGACCTTGAGGCCGGAGGCGCGGGCGGCGAGCGCTTCGGCCACCGTGCTCATGCCGACGGCGTCCACCCCGACCCAGGCGAGCATGTCGATCTCGGCCGGCGTTTCGTACGAGGGGCCGAGCAGCCCGGCGTAGACGCCGCGCACGAGCGGGATACGTCGTTTCTGCGCGGCGTGATCGATCACCGAGCCGAGCTCGAAATCCCAGGGAGTGGTCACGCCGGCTTCGCTCGGCGCGAGCGGCGTCACGGCCTGCAGGTTGACGTGATCACGAATGCGCATCAGCGTGCCAGGCGGCCAATCCTTGTGCAGTCCGCCCGCCGCGTTGGTGAGCACGATACGCGAGACTCCGCAGCGAGCGAACGCGCGCACGCACCGCGTCACGTCGTCGGCGCTCCAGCCCTCGTACAAGTGCACTCGACCCTGCTGCGCGACGACGCGCACGCCGCCGATTTCGCCGACGACGAGCTTGCCCGCGTGACCGGGCACCGAACTGCGCGGCATGCCGTCGATCTCGCCATACGGGATCACGCGCGCCTTCTGAATGCGATCGGCGAACACGCCAAGACCCGATCCGAGGACGAAGGCCACGTCGACGTGCTCGACGCCGTTCTTCGCGAGCGACGCGGCCAGGCGCGACACTTGGGCAGCGACGACGGGAGCGAGTCCGGGCGTGTTCATACGAAGATCCCCGCGATGGTGGCCGTCATCCAGCACGCGAACGCTCCGCCCACCATCGCGCGGAACGCGAGCTTGGCGAGGTCGGACTTGCGCTCGGGAACGAGTGCGCTGATCCCGCCTATCTGGATGCCGATCGAGGCGAAGTTCGCGAAACCGCACAGCGCGTACGCCGCGATCTTCGCCGAACGCGCGTGCTCGAATCCGGCCGCGGCGTCGGCCGGATGGAGCATTTTGCCGAGCTCGGTGTAGGCCACGAACTCGTTGACCGAAATCTGCGTGCCGAGCAGCGAGCCCACCATCTGGCAATCGTGCCAGCCTTCGATCCCGATCGCCCACGCGAAGGGCGAGAAGACCCAACTGAACAGACGCTGCAGCGAGAGACCGCCGTCGACACCCATCCATTCCCCGACGGCTCCGAGCGGCCAGTTGACGAGCGCGACCAGCGCAATGAACGCGATCAGCATCGCCACGACGTTGAGCCACAGCTTGAGTCCGTCGCTCGTGCCGTTGGCGGCCGCTTCGATGACGTTCACGGCGTTGCGCTCGATCTTGAGCTCGACTCGCCCCGACGTCGTCGCCGTTTCGCGCTCGGGCATGATGATCTTCGCCATCACGAAAGAAGCCGGTGCACTCATCACCGACGCCGTGATCAGGTGCGGCGCGATCTCGGGCCCGAGGATCTTCATGTAGATCGCCATGACCGAGCCCGCGATCGTGGCGAATCCACCGGTCATCAGCGCGTTCAGCTCCGAGCGCGTCATCGTGGGCAAGTACGGCTTGATGACGAGCGGCGCTTCGGTCTGTCCCATGAAGATGTTCGCCGCGGCGGCCATCGACTCGCCGCCCGACAGCCCCATCGTCTTGCTCATCACCTTGGCGAGCGCCCAGACGAGCACCTGCATCACACCGATGTGGTAGAGCACCGACATCAGCGCCGAGACGAAGATGATGACGATCAGGCCCGTTCCGGCGAACGCGAAGACGAAATCGGCTCCGCCGTCTGTCGCGATGTGGCCGAACACCGCGCTCGCGCCGGGCACGGTCATCGACACGAGCTTGTCGATGAACGTCGCGGCGCCTTCGAAGAAGCGCCGGCCGGCAGTCGTCTCGGAGATCAGGGCGACGACGACGACCTGCAGCAGGATCCCGCCGATGACGACACGTGCCGGGAAGCGCTTCCTGTCCCACGAAATGATGCTCGCAAGGCCGATGAAGAAGACGATGCCGATCAGCGCGCGGAGCAGGATCACGCGGCTGACTCTACCCGGCGAGATGGGCGCGGACGAGCGGTGATCGATCGATCGGCGCTCCGACCCGCGTTCCGGAAGCGAGCAGCGCTCGGCACGCGTCGAGTCCGCGACCGCCGCGATGGTGGATTTCGCACAACAGATCGCCTCGTTTCACCGCGTCGCCGGCTCGAGCGCGCCAGACGAGTCCGACGGCCGGATCGATCTCGTCCGTGACCTTCGTGCGCCCTCCTCCCAGCGCGTTGATGGCGAGGCCGACGGCCCGCACGTCGACGAAGGACAGCGTCCCGTCGCACTCTGCTTTCCACGGAACGACGTCTGGAGCCCGGGGCAGGATGCTCGGGTCCCGGACGATGCGCGGGTCGCCGCCCTGCTCGCGCAGGATCAGTTCGAACACGCCGAGCGCGCGTCCTGAATCGAGCGCGTCGGCGATGCGCTTCTGGCCGTCATCGAGGGTCGCGACCGCTCCAGTCAGGCGCAGCATCTCGCCTCCCTGCGTCAGCACCAGCTCGCGCAGGTCGCTCGGCCCGCCGCCCGACAGGCACTCGATCGATTCGACGATCTCGAGCGCGTGCCCGCACGCTCGACCGAGCGGCCGATCCATCGCTGTCTGGAACGCACTGCAACGCACGTTCATGCCGCGCGCGAGCGAGATCATCACGTCGGCGAGTTCCTTGCCCCGCGCAGGATCCGGCAGGAACGCGCCCGAACCGAACTTCACGTCGAGCACGAGCGCGTCGATCCCCTCCGCGAGCTTCTTGCTCATGATCGAGCTCGCGATCAGCGGGATCGATTCGACGAGGCCGCACGCGTCGCGCAGCGCGTACAGCAGGCGATCGGCGGGCACCAATTCCTTCGTCTGCGCGCCGAACGCGACGCCGGTGCGGTCGATCGCGCTGTGGATCTCGCTGTCCGTGAGCTTGACGCGGAAACCGGGGATCGATTCGAGCTTGTCGAGCGTGCCGCCGGTGTGCCCGAGCCCGCGTCCCGAGATCATCGGCACGGCGACGCCGCACGCTGCCACAGCTGGCGCGAGCGGAATCGACACCTTGTCGCCGACGCCGCCGGTCGAGTGCTTGTCGGCCTTCTTCTGCACCACCTCGGGGAACGAAAGCGTGCTGCCGGAGTGCAGCATCGCGTGCGTCCACGTCACGAGCTCGCGGCTCGTCATGCCGCGCGTGAAGATGCAGGCGGCGAGCGCGGCGGCGTGATAGTTCTCGATTTCGCCGCGCACGTAGCCGCCGAGGAAGAAGCGGATCTCCTCCTCCGACAGCTCGCCGCCGTCACGTTTCGTCTGGATGACCGAACGAACGTCCACGCCGGCTAGCTCGCGGTGATGGCGCGGAAAAAAGAACGCCCCGGCCCGGCCGGCCCGAGCCCGAGTGCTTCCTCGACCGTCGCGCCGATGTCCGCGAAGGACTCGCGCGTGCCGAGGTTCACGCCAGCCTTCACGCGCTTTCCGGCCGCGAGGATCGGCACGTACTCGCGCGTGTGGTCGGTCGTCTCGTGCTTCGTCGGGTCGTTGCCGTGGTCCGCGGACAAGATCACGAGGTCGTCGGCACGCAGGTGTTTCTCGAGTTCGACGTAGTCGTGATCGAACTCCTCGAGCGCGCGCCGGTAGCCGCGCGAGTCCCGGCGATGTCCATAGAGCATGTCGAAGTCGACGAGGTTCACGAACACGAAGCCCCGGTCGAGCTTCGCGGCGACGTCGATCGTCGCGCGCATGCCGTCGCGATTGCCCTCGGTGTGGACGGACTCCGTGACACCGCGGGCGGCGAAGATGTCCTCGATCTTGCCGATGCCCACGACGGGCAGGCCGGATTTCTTCACACGGTCGAGGACCGTGTCGCGTGGCGGCGGCATGGAGTAGTCGCGGCGATTGTAGGTGCGCTTGAACGACCCCGCTTCACCGACGAACGGCCTCGCGATCACCCGGCCGACGCCGTACGAGTCGAGGATCTCGCGCGCGATGCGCGAGCATTCGTACAGGCGCTCGAGACCGAAGTGCTTCTCGTGGCATGCGATCTGGAAAACGGAGTCCGCACTCGTGTACACGATCGGCCTGCCGCTCGCGATGTGCTCCGTGCCGAGGCGATCGATGATCTCCGTGCCCGACGCGGCCTTGTTCCACAGCACGCCGGGGACCCGCGCACGCTTCACGAACGCGTCGATGATCGCGGGCGGAAAGCCGTCGGCGAACACCGGGAACGCGCGCTCGAGCGGGCAGCCCATCATCTCCCAGTGGCCGGTCGACGTGTCCTTGCCCGGTGAACTCTCGCGCGCGCGACCGAAGGCGCCTTCGGGACGGGAGGCACGCCGAACGGCGCTCACTCCGTCGATGCATCCGAGGCCCAGGGCCGAGAGGCGCGGCACGTCGAGGCCGCCGGCCGCCTCTACGAGGTGATCGAGGGTGTGCGCCCCGGCGTCGCCGAACTGGGCCGCATCGGGCATCGCGCCCACGCCGAGCGAGTCCAATACCAGACAAAAGACCCGCTTCATCGCTTGATCGCACCTTGGATCGTGCCGCGGACCTGGTTCTCCATGTCTTCGACGAATTCAGAGCCGAAGTCGCGCTCGAGCAGGTCGCGCTCGCTGAACTCGAAGCGGCCGGAACGCGGGTCGAAATCGAACTGGTAGTCGTGCTCGCTGCCGTCGTCCTCGGTGACCATCACCAGGACGATGTTGTTCGGGGCGTCGAGTTCGACACGAAAGCTGGCCATGGGGTCCTTTCCCGGGGTGAAACGAACCACGAGCATAACGCAATCCGACGTAACCCCTGCCCGTGATCGCGCGGATCGTCTATCCATGGGGGCATGATTCGCGCGCGAAAGCTCCTGGGACCGGTGACTGCGGCACTGCTCCTCGTCCTGGCTGCGGCCTGCTCCTCGTGGCGGACGGTCGAGGTACGCGACGGCTGGACCTTGTACGGCGAGCAGGGCCAGGCGGTCGACGCGGCCGCGTTCGCGGCGTCGTTCGATCCGGCCTACCGCGCCGTCGAGGATGTGTTCGGTCCGTTCTCGGACACGGTCCGCGTGCACGCCATTCCGAGCGACAAGGCCACGCCGGCCCTGCCCGAGAACCATCTCGGGACCGTGCACGAGGTCCCGGGCATCGGTCGGGCGCGCGTGCGCGCGTACCACGCCCGCGGCGACGGCGTCTTCGGCCCGAAGACGGGCATCTACGCCGACACGCCCGAAGCCGGCACCGCGGTGCACGAGCTCGTTCACGCCCGCATTGCCGAGATCGCCCCCGTGCTGCCGCTGTGGCTCGAGGAAGGCATGGCCTGCTACCTCGGCGACGGCTTCCTCGATGGCGATCGGTGGATCGTCGACGGCTACGCCTGTTGGCACGTGCGCGAGTTGCGGCAACAACGGCTGTCCGACAAGGAACTCGATCTCGTCCTGAAGCTATCAGCCGCGGACGAATCGTCCGTGCGCGACAACGTGCTCGTGCACTTCGTCGGGTGGGCGATCGTGTTCGACCTGCGTCGCGAGGCGGGCGTGCTCGATTGGAAGAACTGGTTCGCGCGCTACCGCAACGGGATCAGCGGCGAGGAAGCGCGTCAGCGCATCGAGCGCACCATCTCGAGCGAGGCGGAGGTGGCGTGGCTCGGGCGGCTCACGGATCAGAATCGCGACGTTCGCCTCGCGACCGCCAAGGGCCTGTGGAAGTTGCGTTCTCGCGCCGCGGTGACCGCGCTCCTCGACGCGATCGAAGACGAGACGGACGGCGAGGTGAAAGTGGCCCTGGCCATCAACGCGCTCGCGGCGGGCGGCGACGTGAGGCTCAGCGACGAGTCGCGTGAACGCTTCTGGCCGACGGTCTGGCCCGTGTTGCGTCGCGGACAACTGAGCGACGAAACCGAGCAGCAGGCGCTGAAGAGCCTCTATCTGTCTTATCGCCGTCGCACGCAGGTCACGTCCCAGGAAGCGCTCGAGGGACTGCGTCGTTACTGGGCCGAGGAGTGAGAACGAAATCGGCCGCCCTGCGCGTCGCAGAGCGGCCGACGTTCGTTCCTGCTTCGCGTGCGAAGCCGTCAGCTCACTTCAGCTTGGCCATTGCGGCTTCGACCATCTTCTTGAGGTCGGCGATGCCGTTCGTGAGCTTGTCCTTCATGCCGTCGAAGCCCGCGCCGGCGGCCATGCCCTTGACGTCGCCCAGCATCTTCATGAGCTCGTCCTTCTTGGCCATGATGTTCTTCAGCATGCCGTCGACTTCGGTCTTCTTCTCGCCGGTCGCGCTAGCGGCCTTCGACTGGAGTTCCGTGATCGACTTGGTGACTTCGCCGAGTTGACCCTCGGAGAGCTTCGCGAACTCGGCCTTCATCTTGTCGACGCCTTCGGTCGCCTTGGCGGTGGCGTCCTTGACGGCGTTGGCGGCGTTCTTCTCGCTGCAAGCGGCGAACGGGAGCGTGAGAGCGAGGGCGAAACAGATCTTGATCAGGTTCTTCATGTGAGTCGTGTTCTTTCGAGAATGGGTGCTCTGCGTTCCGACGGCTACGTGGCTGTCAGGGCGCGTGGAGGGAATGGCTTGGACCGGTTCGAGCGAGGGCTCGCGGTCGCGCCGTCAGGGTAGCGCCGCAGCCCACCGACTGCGACCAAACGATCGCCGAGTCGCGTTCGGCGCGCCTGCAGGCCCATTTCCGGGCGCTGTCTTGCTCACCGCCGGACCTCGAGGACGAACGGATCACGGTCCACGGCGAAGGAGGCTTCGAACACGACGCGCCCGAATTCGACCAGTTCCGCTCGGTAGGCCCCGAACGCCAGTCGAGTCGTGGCCGCGCCGAATTCGTCGACTTCGGTCTCGCGCAGGAACAGGCCGGCGCTGGTGAACACTCGAATGCGCGAACGCGACGCGGGGGCTGGTGAGATGGCGATGCCGACGATGATCGCTCGCCGCAGCACGATTTCGATCGGCCCCGCCGTGCCGGTCGCGGGGAGCATGTCCGGCTCGATGATGACCGGATCGCAGGCGTAGTGCTCCGATGCGCAGCGCAGCACGTAACGTGCGCGGGGGACGTTGACCAGCTCGAGGTTGGGGACGGACTCGAGCGTGTTCAGCGACCTGAATGGTTCGAGGTCGGGCCCTTCGTCGACGCCCGACGGACTCTTCGATTCGAGTCTTTGGAGCTCGAACGGTACGGCGCGCAGAGGGCGCCTCGATTCGTCGACCGCCGTGAACACGAGTCTCGGTTGGTCGCCTTTCGGCGCGTCCAGGACCGGGTTGGGACCGCGCCGCGTGCGCTCACGTTCGATGGGCTCGAGCGGGATCAGGGGACATGGTGTCACGAACACGACTTCGTTCTCGCTCTGACCCACGAACCGCGAGGCGATGCGCTGATTCTGATACCAGGCGCTGATCCAAACGCCCGTGAAGGTGTCGAGCTCGAACAGGCCAATGGTGTCCGGCGTCACGTTCGGATCGAGCGGTCGCCTGCGCTCCTCGGTCGTGTTCGGATCGCCCGGCCGCGTGCGCTCCCACCTCGAGAAGTCGCGTCGCACCCGGAGACCGTCTATCTGGGCTGGCTCGAAGCCGCTTTCCACGACGTTCCGGGTGTTCGCGAAATGCTCGATGCGGTAATCCACGCCGGCCCAATCCAACGAGTCGGCGCGCCGGCGGATCGACTGGAGCTCCGTCCGCGTCGCGTGAACCTCGAACTGCACGATTCCCGCTTCGGTCGGAGACTCCGTCACGCACGCGGTGATCGGCCTGCCGTCGGGAGTCCGCCAGCGCACACGGATGAAGCGCGAGGGTTGGAGCGTCAGCGTGACGACCGTCTCGGAGTGCTCGTCCTTCACCTCGACGCGCGACGTGAGCGCGATCGAATGCCGCGATTTGGCCCGCAGGAGATACGCAGCCGGCTGCAGGTCGTCGAACACGAAAGTCGAGCGGCCCTCCCGACGCGGGTCATACAGCGCGCCGGTCAGATTCACGGCCCGCACGTCGATTTCGTCCTCGGGCAACTCGAGTGCTTCGAGAGCTTCGGTGAAGCGCACGAGCACCCGCAGCCTGCGCAGTTTCGAGGGCATGTCCGCCGTGGATCCGCGAACCGGTTGGGGTGCGGACGTCGTGACAGCATCGGCGCGCGCTCGCACCGCTGCGGTCGCGGCGAGAGCGTCCTCGCTCGAGGTCAACGCGCTCGCGTCCAGATCGGCGGCGACTCGGACCGAATCCCCTGGCGTGGCCGTCGCATTCGAGGCGTCCTTTCGATCGCGTTCGATCCGGGTTCGGAGCGCGACGAAGAGCAGAGCCGCGACGAACGCGAGTGAGAGAGCCAGGATCGGGAGCTTGCGCATGTTTCGAGGGTGGATGCGCGGCGCCTCAGCGCAGGATTTCGAACACGAACGGGTCGCTGTCCACCATCGTCTCGATCGCGCTCGTCGGCCGTCCGTATTCGACGAGGTGCACTCGATAGCGGCCTCGTGCGATGGACGTCGTTGCGATTCCGAACTTGTCGACCTCGAGTTCGCGCAGAGGCAGTCCGGCGGGGGACTCGATCACGAGCTGTGTGCCCTTCGCGATCGGCGGATCGAGCACGAAGCCGGCCAGTCCGGCCGGTGTCACGACGATTTCACCGAGCACCGCCGACACGGGCCCGGGTCGCAACTCCCGCGCCTCGACGATGCGCGGCAGCGAGTCGAGTCCCTGCCCGCGGCACAGGAGGACGTAGCGCGCTCGATCCAGGCCGAGGAAACGCAGATTCGCCTTCTCCAGCGTGCCGTCGGCGCTCTTGACCTCCGCGCTGGAAGCCGCGAACGACACGTACGGCCAGGCGGGATCGTGTTCGTCCTCGAGCTCGATGAGCACGAACATGACGCCCGACACCAGGGCGCCGGCCTCGTCCACCACCCGGAATGCCGCGCCCAGCGACCGTGATCCGAGGCGGATCGTGCCGAGATCGATCGTTTCTCCAGCTCCGACCTCGACCGCGATCGGCGGTGTGCTCTGCAGACCCGATTCGAAGAGCACGCGCTTGGCGCCGGGCGGAATGCCGCTGCGCACGATCTCGCCGCGCGCGTCGGAGGCCGCGTCTGTGTCGGAAGCCTCGCCCTGGAAGCGCAGCCACGCCCCCTCCACGGGGGCGCCGATCTCGTCGTCGATGACGCGCGCCTTGATCGTGCCGCCAGCGACTGCGAAGGCGGCGAGAGGCGTGACGATGTCGACGTCCTCTGCCGACGCCGCGATCGGCACGGACGTGAGCCAACGGCCGCGATCGTAGGCGCTCGCCCACAACGGACCGTCTTCTTCGAGGCTCAGCAAGCCGAAGTCTGCCGGCGATTCGTTCGGTTCGCGTTGCGCCGACCAGACCACGGCCTCTGGATCGAGGACCTGTCGCCGACCATCGGCGTCCTCCACGATCATGAGTTTCGCGTTCACCATTCCGAGCGCATGCCGGCGCGGCACCGGCCAAGCCTCGAGTGGACGGAACCTCGTCGCGACGACTTCGAGCGTGCAGACCTCGTTCACCGGTAGCGCGGCCTCGACGAGGCTCTCGCGAATCGGGCGGCCGTCGTCGGAACGCCAGCGCACGCGCACCGTGCGCTCGGGCCTGAGCGTGATCGTCGTGCGCGATTCGAAGCTGTCGGCTGCGAGCGTCGCGCGCGCGACGGTCGCGCGGTAGCCGTCCGCCTTGGCTGCGATGATGTAGACGCCGGGCGCTTCCTCGACGAGCACGTACTCGTTCGGCGCCGTGTGCCGCGGCTTCAGGACGATGCCGGTGCGGGTCGAGACCTCCACGTCCAACCCGAGAGCCTCCTCCTCGATGCCCGGGTCGTAGCCCACCTGGATGCGCAGCGAGGGTTTGGGCTTCGACGAAACCGAGGGCTCGCGACTGCCCTTTGGTGCGAGATCCGTGCGCGGTTTCGCGCCCGCGTCGTCGAGCACGGCACTGCCCGCCGTGTCGGCGCTCGCCGCTGTCGACGATTCCCCCGCTCGACCTGGATGGGGCGTCTCCGTCGGCCTTTGGCGGAGTGCCCACGCGAGGAAGAGCACGCCGAGGAGGACGAGCACGAGCACCAGTGCGAGCACGTTGGACTTCGGCAGCATCGGTCGAGTCCGCACATGGTAGCCCGTATACTGCCCTCCCCCCGAATCTGTCCCGGCACGACGCACTCACGCCCGAGTTCATGCAAACCCTCACTAAGCCGACTTTTCAGCAACTTTCCCAGCACTTCCACCACTGGCAGAAGATCGGCGACCTGATCGATCAGTGCATCGATCTCACGCTCAACCTGCGCCAGTCAGGCCACCCCGGCGGTTCGCGCTCGAAGGTGCCGTTGCTCGTCGCATCGACGCTCGGGGCCGGCATGCGCTGGGATCCGCGTCACCCGGAGAAGGCGTTCGGCGATCGCTTCGTGCTCGTGGCGGGTCACTGCAATCCGGTCATCTACGCGATGCTCGCGGTCTACAACGAAGCGTTGCGAGCGCGATACGAGATCACGGGCGACCGACGCTTCCACTTTCCGAACGCGGAGGAGCGCGCGTTGTACTGGGAGGACCTGCTTTTCCTGCGTCACAACAAGGGCCTGCCTGGTCACGCGGAGATGGAAGGCAAGACGCTCTTCTTCAAGTTCAACACGGGGCCCTCGGGCCACGGCGCGCCGGCCGCACTCGGTGAAGCAGTCGCACTGAAGCACGCCGGCGCCGGCGAGGTGAAGGTGTTCGCGATGGAAGGCGAGGGCGGCCACACCGCCGGCGCGCACCACGAGGTCAAGCACTCGGCGTGGGGACTCGGACTCGACAACCTCGTCTACCTGTTCGACTGGAACGATCACGGCATCGACCACCGCGCGCACAGCGAAGTCGTGCACGGCACGCCGCGCGACTGGTTCGAACCCTACGGCTGGCGCGTCGCCGGCACGGAGCACGGCGAGGACTACGCGGCGATCACCAAGGCCCTGCTCGCGATCGTCCACGACGAGAAGCCGGCCGGCCGGCCGGGCATGGTGTGGGTCAAGACGCGCAAGGGCCGCGGCTACCACAAGTACGACTACGCGAGCCACGGCAAGGCGCACGCGCGCAACTCGGAGCTCTTCTGGAAGTGCCGCACGGATTTCTCGGCGAAGTATGGTGTCCAGTGGATCGGCCAGGGCGACACCAAGGATCCGGGAGAGGATCTCTGCCGCGCGCAAACGGCCGAGTGGATGAAGCAGGTCATGACGGTGCTGCGCGCCGACACGAAGCTGCTCGAGTACCTGTCGGACACGCTCGTCGAGCTCGGCGATTCCGTGCCGACGAAACCCGACACGTTCAACTTCGGCTCGAGCGCGAACATGCACGAGGACCGCTCCTGGCTCGCGCTCGACAAGCTGCCCGCCGATCTCTTCGTGGCTCCCGGCACCAAGATTGCCAACAAGGAGGGCTTCGCGAAATTCGGCGCGTGGGTCAACGGGCTCGCGAAGGAGCGCATGGGCCGTCCGCTCGTGCTCGCGTGCTCGGCCGATCTGGCCGATTCGACGTCCATCATCGGTTTCGCGCAGGACTGGAAGGGCGCGAAGGGCTTCGGCTGGTACGAGCGCAACAAGAACCCCGGTGGAGCGCTCTTGCCGCAACAGATCACGGAGTTCACGAACTCGGGCCTGTGCGCCGGCCTCGCCACCGTGAACATGAGCGCGCATCCCGAGCGCGAGTTCATCGGCTACTGGGGCGCGCACTCGACCTACGGCAGCTTCAGCTACTTGATGTACGGAATGATGCGCCTGTTCTCGCAACTCGCGCAGGACTGCCCGCTCAAGGTGGGCAAGGTGATCTGGGTCGCGGGCCACTCGGGGCCAGAGACGGCCGAGGACAGTCGCACGCACTTCGGCATTTTCGCTCCAGGCACGACGCAACTGTTCCCGGACGGACACGTGATCAACCTGCACCCGTGGGAGCACAACGAAGTCGCGCCGATGCTCGCCGCGGCGCTCGCGACCGACGTGCCGATCATCGCTCTGCACTTGACGCGTCCGAACGTCGCCGTGCCCGACCGCGCCAAACTCGGCTGCGCGCCGCACACCGACGCCGCGCGCGGTTGCTACGTCATCCGCGACTACGATGCGCGCCGCCCGAAGCAGGGCACGCTCCTCGTCCAAGGCACGAGCACGACGGATTCGGTGTTCCAGCTCCTGCCGCGCTTCGCATCGAGCGACGCGCCGAACGTGAAGATCCTCGCCGCGACTTCGTGGGAGCTCTTCCAGCGTCAATCACGTGAATACCAGGACGCGGTGCTCCCGCGCGGCGACTGGCTCGACTCGACGGTCATCTCGAACGGCGCACGCCGCCTGATGCACGATTGGCTCAGCTCGAAAGTCGCCGAGGCCTACGCGATGACCCCCGACTGGGACAATCGCTGGCGCACCGGCGGCACCGTGGACGAGCTCAAGAAGGAAGCGCACATCGATCCCGACTCCCTGTGGGACGGCATCCAGCGCTTCGCGAACGACCGCGAGAAACGCCTGCAGCGGCTCGGTCACCCCGGCTGAGAAGCCATCAGAAACTCGGGCCCAGCCAACACACGGTCTGCCCGCCCCCGACGTGGCGTTCGAGCGTCACGCTGACGGTGACAGGCTGCACGTGCAACAGAAACGATTGCGTCACACCCGCCAGTTCGGGGACCGACCAGCTCGTCTGCAGCACGCCGCTGCCGGGAATCATGCCGAGGGATATCCGGCGCACGAGCGGTGCGAGACGAGTGCGAAGTCTGTTCATGGATGACTCTCCACTTTGGAACTGCGCGCGAGAGAGCGCCCTGGAAGCCGAGTCTGCCTCGGTTTCGAGTCGCGAGCCGTGCATGGAACAGTTCGGTCAAGCGTGCCGAGAGCGCGAGCCGTGGGCGACGAGGGCACAGTGGAGATCGCCTTCTGGAGAGAGCGAAGCGCTGAACTCGAGCTCGAGCGCCCGTGCGATGGCGTGGGTGATCGACAGTCCGAGACCAGCGTGAACGGAGTCCGTGCGAGAACGGTCCTTGCGCCAGAATGGTTCGAGAAGGTGCTCGACATCTCCTGGTTCGAGGTCTGGAGCGGGATTCGCGACCTCGAATCGAATGCGGCCCGCCTCGGCGGCCAACCGGATCTCGACGCGGCTTCGAGCCGGCGCGTGGTCCACGGCGTTCGCGATCAAGTTGCGAACGGCGCAGGCGAACAATTCACGGTGCGTTTCGCCGATCACTGGCCGCGTGCAGTGCACGTCGATCGTGAGACCGCGTGCCGCGATCGTCGACCGATTCGCCTCGACCGTCTCGTCGACGATCTGCGACACGTCGCACGTCGTGCGCGGGAGTTCTGACTCCCCTGTCTCCACCCGCCTCAGCAGCATCAGAGCTTCGACCAGTGCCTGCATGCGCTGCGTGACGGACAACACCATCCGCAACGGAGCCTCTCGTGCAACCGAATTGCGATCGAGCAACTCGACTTCGACGAGCGTGCGCAATTCCGCGATCGGCGTGCGCAGCTCGTGCGATACGGCGGAGTTGAATCGACGCTCGCGCTCGAATCCGTCGTGCAGGCGCGCGAGCAGCTCGTTGAAGCGATTGCGGATCGGCTCGAGCTCGACAGGCAGGGCGTCGGCGCCCAGGCCGGCGCCGATCGAATCCGTGTCGAGTGCGGCCGCGCGCTCGGCGAGCCTTTGCAACGGAGCGAGCCCCCGCCTCAGCGCCCACGCGAGCAGCAACCCGCCCATGGTCAGGGTGACTGCGCCCACGACGAACGCTCCGCGCCGGAATTCGCTCATGGTCGACTCGACGTCGCGCAGACTCTGCGCCAGCACGATGGTGAGTTCCTCGACGGGGCGTACCAAGGCCGGCTCGGCGTCCATGTGGTCGAGTGTCCGCTCGGCCTCGCCGGCTTCCTCGGCCACGAGTTGCATGCGCACTCCGACCGCGCGCCCTCGAATGCCGCCTGGCAAGTCGGCATCGGCGCTCACGGGGGCGTCGAGTCGCGCCTCGAGCTGCGGCAGCGCGCTGTGCCCCATGCGCGCGGATCGCCCCGCGACGCGTCCGTCCTGATGCCAGACCTGGAACAGAACGGGTTCCTCTCCGCCGGCGAGCGCGGCATCGAAGCCGTACGTGCTCTCGAGTTCGATCGCTCCGTCATCGGCGCGCAGGGCATTGGCGAGGGCCCAAGCGCGCGCCAGCAAGGCCGCGTCCTGGCGTCGAACGAGCTCGACGCGCAGCATCCGGTCCATGACCACACCGGCCAGGACGAGAATCACGCCCGCGCCCAAGGCGAGCGTGAGGGCCAGTCGGTCGCGGAGCGAGATCATCGTGCGGGCTGTTCGAGCACCCAGCCCATCCCGCGAACCGTGCGAATCACCGGCGCATCGTCGAATTCCTCGAGCTTGCGGCGCAGGCGTGCGAAGGTCGCGTCGACCGCATTGCTCGTGATCTCGTTCGCATCGTCGTAGAGGTGGGCTTCGACTTCGGTTCGCGAGACAACCTGTCCGCTCCGGAGCAGGATGTACTCGAGCAGCATGAACTCGCGCCGCGCCAGATCTAGTTCACGCCCACCGAGCATCACCCTGCGGGCAGACAGGTCGACGACCAGCTCACCGCAGCGAGCGAGCTTCGACTCGAGTCCGAACGAGCGCCCGCACAACGACCGCACGCGCGCCAGCAGTTCCTCGAACGCGAACGGCTTGATGAGGTAGTCCTGGGCCCCGGAGTCGAAACCTCGCACGCGGTCGTCGACCGCGTCCTTGGCGGTCAGGATCAAGACCGCCGTCTTGTCCCCGCGTGCGCGAATGCGCTCGAGCAACGCCCACCCGTCGAGCTTCGGGAGCATGATGTCGAGGACGATCACGTCGTACGTGTTCGATTCAGCCCGCCACAGACCCTCGGCGCCATCGCCAGCGACGTCGACTGCGAACCCGGACCGACGCAAGCCCGTCGCCAGGCCTTGCCGGATGACGGGAGAATCCTCGACGACCAGTACTTTCATGGACGCTTCCGTCGTTCATCCTGCCACGCCAGGGGCGATCCGGGCGTGGATTGCCGGTGCGTTGCCGGCGATCAGTCTTCTTCCTCTTCGTCGATGTTGCCGGAAGCGTCGACGGTCACCGCGTGCTTCTTGCCATTGACGACGATCTCGCATTCGTAGGCATGCGTGGTCAGGAGCTCCGCGGTGCCGATGGTCCCCTTCGGAAACTCGTGCTTCAGCGCCTGAAGGACTGCAGCCGGCAGGGCCGAGACGTCCATCCCCTGCTCGCTCTCGAGCACATCGCCTGTCGGCGTCGTGGTGAGCGAACTGGCGTGTCCGTTGGCGGTGTATTCGATTTCGAACGTAGTCACACCCTCGTCGACCTCGCGCAGCACCTTGCTCGGAGTCGCGCCGGGTGCAACGCGGTGAAAGGCCTCCTGGACGGGCGCGGGCGCATCGGCGAACGCGATCACGTCCTCGGACTTGTCCTCGTCCTGCTCCTCGCCTTCTTCCACGTGCTCCTTCCCCTGTCCGTCTCGTGCGTCGTGCCCGTGGTGCGAGCCACCGCCTGACTTGCATCCCAGGCCCATCACGAGACTGCTCGCGAATCCAAGCGCGATGATCGACCTTGCGGACATGGACTTCATGACTGGTTCTCCTCGTATGCTGTGACTTCGTCTTGCCGCTACCGCGAAGTGCCGGGGCGCGCGCTTCATTGGATCCTAGGGACTCTTCGATGACCGCTGCATGACGGAACTCGCGCTCACGAACATGGGCTCGATCTCGGTCTTCGGCGATGTCTGGAATGTCACCGGATCATGATGTCGAACGGATATGCTTCAACACGATGCGCTCGAGTCGGATTCTCCTGTTGCTGGCCTGCGCCCCTTCGAGCTGCGCGACCTATCACGCAGCGCCAATCGATCCGCAGGCCTCGCGTGCGGAGTTCGAACGACACCGTCTCGATTCCGACGAAGTGATCGCTTTCGCGCGCAGCACACTGCCGGCGGACCGCGCGTTCCCACCGGCGCGTTGGACGGCCGACGATCTGCTCATCGTGGCGATCTACTATCACCCCGAATTGCACGTCGCCCGCGCGCGCGTCGACGAATCCCGGGCCGGCCGGCAGACCGCGGCTGCGCGACCGAATCCGACCCTGGATTTCGCGCCTGAATTCGTGTCGAACGCCGTGTCGGGCGTCAGCCCGTGGGTGCTGGGCGCGAAGCTCGATTGGCCGATCGAGACTGGCGACAAGCGCCACGCTCGCGAGCGGATCGCGGACGCGAAGCTCGAAGTCTCGCGCGGCGACCTGGCCACGACGGCGTGGAGCGTGCGCTCGCGCGTCCATGCCGCGTGGCTCGCCGTCATCTCGAACGATCGCGCGGCTGAAGCAGCGGCGGCGGAACTCGGGGCGCGGCGCGAACTCGTCGGCACGTTGCGGGCGCGCTTCGCGGCCGGCGACATCGCGCGCCCGGACATCGCGAGCGCCGAAATCGAGCTTCAACGGCTCGAGCGCGAGGTCGAGGCCCGCCGCGGTGCGGTGCGCGAAGCGCGCGTGGAGCTCGCGCGCGCGGCCGGCGTGCCTGCCGAGTCGCTCACGGACGTCGTCCTCGATCCCGCGGGGTTCGACGTGCTTCCTCGACCACCCGCGACGATTCCGGCGCGCGACCTGGGCCTGTTCCACCGCGCGGACTTGGGAC
Organism: Planctomycetota bacterium; assembly: GCA_044228955.1. GTDB lineage: Bacteria > Planctomycetota > UBA1135 > UBA1135 > JAEUIA01. The sequence continues at coordinate 36,138 of JBGATY010000008.1, forward strand.
GCGCTCTCGCTGCGTACGCCGTCGCGGAGGCCGAACTCGAGTTGGAGATCGCGAAACAGCGCCCCGACTTCCACCTGGGTCCGGGGTTCAACTGGGATCAGGGCGATCACAAGTTCGGCCTCGGGCTCTCGGTACCGCTGCCGATCTTCGATCGCAATGAGGGTCCGATCGCCGAGGCGCTGGCGCGGAGGCGCACGAGCGCAGCCGAGTTCGAGGCGTTGCAGGCCGGGATCATCGGCACGATCGAGAGCGCCTTGGTGCGATACAGCGAAGCTCTCGCACAGTTGCAAAGCGCGCACGAGGTCGTGCGCAACACTTCGGACGAAGTCGAGCGCGCGAGTCGTTCCCTCACCGCCGGCGAGACCGATCGTGCGTTCACGCTCGAAGCCAAGGCGCGACACGCGGCTGCGCTTCGTGACGAAGTCGAAGCACGCTCGGCGGCGCGCTCGCGACTCGTCGAACTCGAGGACGCGCTCCACTCACCGCTCGCTCCGGCCACATCTCCGGTCGACTTCAGCCCATCGTCGGATACGCCATGATTCGAATCTCTCTCGCGATCGCACTCGGCCTGGCGTCGCTGTCTTGTTCACCCGAACACGAGCCTCCGCAGGGCAACGCCGGCGAACAGAACGAGCCGACCCTCTCGGTCGACGCACGCGGCGACGTCGTGGTGTTCGTCGACGACGCGCAACGCGCGCACATGCACATCGAGACCGCGCCGGCGACGCGGTCGAAGGCACGACCCACGCGAGAAGCGTTCGGCGCGCTCGTCGCTGATCCCGCACGTGCCTTCGAATTGCGCGCGCGCCTGGCCGGCACGTTGCGCGCCGCCACAGGCACGGAGTGGCCCGCACCCGGCGACGCGATCGCGCCGTCGACCGTGCTCGGCGCCATCGAACCGCGCCTGACGCCCCTCGAACGCAGCGACGTGGCGACACGCCTCGCCTCGGCCCGCGCCGACCTCGCGGGCGGCGAGGCGGAGCTTCCCGCGCTGCGAGCCGCGCTCGAGCGCGCGCGCGGCTTGAACGCCCAGGACAAGGCGGTTTCCGATCGCGATCTGCAGGCCGCTGAAACACGTCTCGCGACGTCCGAAGCCCGTCTCATCGGCGCACGCGAGCTCGTCCGCGTGCTCGAGACCGCGTCCGACGTCTCGAAGCAGGGCGCCGGCGAGCTTCCGCTCCGTGTCGAAATCGGCGGCACGGTCGTCGAGATCGGCGCACGCCCCGGCGAGTCCGTCGAAGCAGGGGCGTCGATCTTGCGCGTGCAGGGCTACGACGAACTGCTGGCGCGCGTCGAACTCCCCGTCGACGGCAGCGTGTCTCCCGAGGTCGGACACGCGGATATCGAGCCCGTCGGCAGCGAGCTCACGATCGCCGACTGCGAGCGCACTTTCGCGGCGAGCGAATCCGCGTCGCTCGCGCCGGTCGTCTGGTTCAGGGTCCATCCGCCCACGGGCGGTTCGGCCGCATGGATGCGGCCCGGCCAGGCACTGGTCGCGCGCATCGCCACTCGCGTGCCGGAACGCGAAGGCATCGTCGTGCCCGAGAACGCCATCGTTCGCCTCGCCGGCAAGTCCTGGGTCTACGTGAGCGTCGACGCTGCGCACTACGCGCGCCGTGAGGTCACCCTCGACGTTCCGGTGAAGCGCGACTGGCTGGTCGACGCGGAGTGGACGCGCACCGGGGAGGTGCCCCTGGTCGTCCGCGGCGCCGGACAGTTGCTGTCCTTCGAACTCCTGGGCGTCCAGTCGTCCGCCGAGTCCGCGGACTGAGCTCGATCGGACCATGCTGAACTCCATCGTTCGCGCCTCGCTGCGGTTGCGCGTCGTCGTGATCGCGCTGTCGGCCGCTCTCCTGGCGTGGGGCTTCCACGTCACGCGCAATGCGCGGCTCGACGTCTTCCCCGACTTCGCCGAACCCCAGGTCACGGTGCAGACCGAGGCTCCCGGCTTCACTGCCGAACAGGTCGAGCGCCTCGTCACCGCTCGCGTCGAGGCCGTGTTGAACGGAGCCGGCGGACTCGAGGCGCTGCGTTCGCAATCGATCCAGGGCCTTTCGATCGTGACCGCCGTGTTTCGCGAGGGCACGCAGCCGATCGTCGCGCGCCAGAGCCTCGCCGAGCGCCTCGCGGAACTCTCGGGCGAACTGCCGGCCGGCGTGCGCGCGCCGAAGCTGACGCCGCTCACGTCGGCGACGATGGACCTGCTCAAGATCGGGCTCGTCTCGGACAGCCGCTCGCAGATGGAGTTGCGCCGTTTCGCCCGGTGGGTGCTCCAGCCGCGTTTGTCCTCGGTCGAGGGCGTCGCGAACGTCAGCATTTTCGGAGGACAGGTCGAAGAGATGCAGGTCCAGCTCGACCCCGAGCGGATGAATGCGCTCGGCGTCGTGGTCGAGGACGTGATCTCGGCCGCGCGCAATGCGACAGGGTTGCGCGGCGCCGGATTCGTCGAGAGCTCGAATCAGCGTGTCTTGATCGAGACCCACGGAGCGTTCTCGCGACCGGAGGATCTCGCGGCGGTCGTCGTCGTGACGCACGGCGACCAGTCCGTGCGCCTCGGCGACGTCGCGCAGGGACGTGAAGGCGTCCTGCTGACGATGCTCTCGTAGTACGGCGCGAACACGATGGACGTCACGCAGGGCGTCGAAGCCGCTCTCGACGAGATGCGTCCCACCATCGAGGCCGCGGGGATCACGCTGCTGCCGCGCCTGCACCGCCCGGCTACCTTCATCGAGCACTCGATCGACAATCTCGAGAACTCGCTCGTGCTCGGCGCCGTGCTCGTCGCGATCGTGTTGTTCCTGTTCCTGTTCAACGTGCGCACCGCCGTCATCTCGCTGGTGGCGATCCCACTTTCCCTGGGCGCGGCGGTCGTGATCCTGCACGCGTTCGGCGCGACCTTGAACACGATCACGCTCGGCGGACTCGCCGTCGCTCTCGGCGAGGTCGTCGACGACGCCATCATCGACGTGGAGAACATCTTCCGGCGGCTGCGCGAGAACGAAACGCTGGGCCGCAAGAAGTCCGCGTTCCGCGTCGTGCTCGACGCCTCGATCGAGGTGCGCGGGGTAGTGGTGTTCGCGACGCTGGTCGTGGGCTCGGTCTTCGTGCCGGTCCTCACGCTGTCTGGACTCCAGGGCCGCATGTTCGCGCCGCTGGCGGTCGCCTACCTCCTCGCCGTGTTCGCGTCGCTGCTCGTTGCGTTGATCGTCACGCCCGTGTTGTCCCTGGTCTTGCTGCCGAAGATCGCCGGCAGGGCGCGCGAATTCCGCCTGCTGACCTGGGCACGCGCCGCGTATCGATCGTCGCTGTCGTACTTCGCGGCGCGCCCGCTGCGCTCGCTCTTCGTGCCTATCCTGTTGTTCGGCGCCTCGTTGTTCCTCGCGCGGCGCCTGGGATTCGAGTTCCTGCCGGCCTTTCGCGAAGGCCATTTCGTCCTCCACGTGACGATGGCCCCGGGGACTTCGCTGGAGGAGATGAAGCGCGTCGGCGCGGAACTCTCGCGCTCGATGCTGGCCACGCCCTACGTCGAGACGGTGGAGCAGCAGATCGGTCGCGCCGAATTGGGCGAGGATCCGTGGCCGCCGCATCGCAGCGAATTCCACGTCGAACTCAAGTCCCTCACCCCGGACGAAGAGGAGGCGGCGGAGTCCGCGATCCGCGAGATCCTCTCGGCGACCCCCGGCATTCGTTCCGACGTCCTGACGTTCCTGGGTGACCGCATCGGAGAGACGATCAGCGGTGACACGGCCCAAGTCGCCGTGAGCGTGTACGGGCCCGACCTCGACGTGATCGACGGTGTCGCGCGATCCGTGGCGGTGGAACTCGCGGCCGTCCCAGGCGCAGTCGACGTGCAGACGAGTTCGGTGCCAGGATCTCCGACCTACGACGTCGACCTGAATCCCGAACGCCTCGCGCGTTTCGGCCTGCGGCCCATCGCAGTCCTCGACACGATCCAGGTCGCGTTCCAAGGCGAAACCGTCGCGCAAATCACGGAGGAAGGACGCACGCGCGACGTCGTCGTGGTGTTCGACGAAGCGCATCGTCGTTCTCCCGAGCAGGTCGCGGGCATCCACGTCCGAGCCTCCAACGGCACGCTCGTTCCGCTCGGGGCCGTCGCGGACCTGCACCCGAGCGCCGGACGAGCGCTCGTCTTGCACGAAGGCGGGCGGCGTCGCGCGTCCGTGACGTGCAACGTCGACGGCCGCGACGTCGGCGGGTTCGCGCGCGAAGCCGAGGAGCGCATCAGGAAGGCAGTGCACCAGCCACCGGACACGTACCTGTCGTTCGGGGGCGAGGCGGGAGCAGAAAAGGAGGCGCGCACCGAGCTGCTGCTGCACTCCTCGATCGCTGTCCTGGTCGTCCTGCTGCTCCTCTGGCTCGCTTTCCGCAACATCCAGAGCCTGTTGCTCGTGCTGCTCAATTTGCCGTTTGCCCTCGTGGGCGGGATCGTCGCGGCGTGGCTCTCGGGCGGCATCGTCTCACTCGGCACTCTGGTGGGTTTCGTCACGCTTTTCGGCATCACGACGCGCAACTCGATCATGATGCTGTCGCACTTCGACCACCTCGTGAACGCCGAAGGCGCTCCTTGGAGTCGGGAGACGATGCTGCGCGGCGCGAGCGAGCGCTTCGGGCCGATCGTCATGACGGGACTCGTCACGGCCCTCGGCCTCCTGCCGCTGGCCCTTCAGAGCGGAGCCGCCGGCCGGGAGATCGAAGGTCCGATGGCGATCGTCATCGTCGGCGGGCTCGCGACCTCGACGATCCTCAACCTGTTCGTGCTGCCGAGCCTCGCGCTGAGGTTCTGGAAGTTCGAGCGCGCCGCGGCAGGCTTGGATGAGTCGTGATGCGCGCTGAACTGCGGGCGTACGCCTGGCCACGAGGCGGATCTTCCATGAGAGAGTGGATCACAGTTCCTGTTTTCGTGAGCACGACAGGGTGAACTGGAAGACGCGCGTCGAGGAGGCCGAGTATTCGGAGCGCGCAGGTGACCGCACGCACATCAAGTTCTCGATTCCGAAAGCGCGACTCGCCGGCGAGCGCCCTCCCACGGCCGAATCACGTGTGATGCAAGCCGAAGCGCGGTGCGCGGTCGGGAGAAAGTCGTCGGACAGCGCTTCGTCCAGCTGCGCGGGATCGTCGACCTCCCTGGGCGCCCCCTGCCCGTCTTGGGGCCACCTGCGCCGCGCGGGGGACTCTACGATTCGAGCCGAGTGCCTCTCGACGGAATGGCATCCGCGTTATGCTCGCGAGCCGGGTCTCGTTCGCCGAGACGGACAGCGCACCGGTTCCCGAACTGGAGTTCATCCACCATGAGGCTAGTGTTCCTCGCTCTCGTCAGTTTCGCACTCCCGGCGTCGGCTCAGGTGACCGTGCGCTGGTCGAACCTCCAGCCCACGCCGAGCTTCCCGATCCAGACGTTCTCGGGCACGCAACTGGCCCTCGGCGCCAGTCAAGATGCCTACGTCGCCGGCACTGGATACGCCGGTGGGCCGCTAGAAGTACGCCTCGCGCGGATCGCGCCGGGCGGGACGACGGCTTGGTCGGTGCATGCTCCCCTTCCCGCGGCGGTAGGCGTCGTCGGTCTCGTCGTTTCGCAGCAGGACGGCAGCGCCACAGTGGGGCTCGGCGGAGTCGGCGGGCTCTCGTGCATGAAGTTCGACGCCGCCGGGAATCTCCTGTGGAGCTCGGCTGTGTACAACGGCCCTCTCTCGACGTACAGCCGCGAAGGTCGGTCCTTCAGCGCAGACGCGGCGGGTAACGTGTACCTCTGTGGGTCGACGAACACCGGCCCCGTTTACGCCTACGACTGGGATGCCTGCGTGGTCAGCTTCGACGCGCAGGGAAATCTGCGTTTCGCGACATTGATCCCCGGCCCCCTCGGGCGTCGCGACCAGGCCGTGCATCTGCTCCCGGATGTGAGCAGCGGAGGCTTCGTCGTCGTGGGTACGTTCGACGCCGACGACGAGTACTCGGGCCGCTCGACGTTCCTCGCGCGCATGACCACATCCGGTGTCGTCTCGTCTCTCACCTCGCACGCGGCGAGCCCGCAGAATTTCGTGGGCGTCGGCGGCGCGGACGTCGACGGCCAGGGTCGGGTCCACCTCCTGCGGCGCACGGGCCCGACTAGCACGAACTACACGGTCACGGACCTCGCGCGCTACGACTCGAGCGATCTCCCGCTCGACTCGGTCCCCTTCTCCTACCTGGTCGCGCGCCCCGTCTCGTTCGACGTGGTCGATGACGGTCGCGTGGTCGTGTGCGGATACATGAACAGCGGCGGCCAGCCGGGTTTCGTCGCGCGCTTCGACGCCGGGCTGCAACTCGCGTCGCAGTCGTTCCTGTCGCTGGGTGGCGCTTCGGTGCACTACCTCGAGCACGTCGTCGTCGAATCGAACGACGACGTGACGGTCAGTGGCTTCGTCTCGTCGCCGACCGGCTCTGGGGAAGTCTCGGTGCCGCTCGTCTACCGACTCGACGCGGCCGGCAACACGCGCTGGACTTCGATGGACCCGCTCGGCAGCAACGCGGGCTTCCCCGGACGGCCGGTCGTGGATGACTCCGGGCGAACTTGGGTGGCGATACTGCGTTCAGCGGGTTCCTTCACCAGCCTCGAGACGCGTGCTCTCGAGCCGCAGTCGCACTCGCTGTGCCACGGCGACGCGGCGAGCACGGCTTGTCCATGCGGCAACGCGAGCGGCGCACTCGCGCAGGCCGGTTGCGCGAACTCCACCGGCGGGGCGGGCAAACTCATCGACACGGGCAGCGCGAGCGTCGCCAACGACTCACTCGTCTTCACGTGCTCAGGCCTCGACACGACGGCGATCGCGCTGCTCGCCGAAGCGACGAACACGACACAGCCGATCGGCTTCGGCGACGGACTGCGTTGTTTCGGCGGTTCGCTCACGCGGTTGTACATTCGAGCCGCGAGTGGCGGCACCGTTGTGTTCCCAGGCGCCGGTGATCCGTCGATCCTCGCGCAGTCCTACGCGCTCGGTGGCACGATCACGCCCGGTGCGCAGCGTCTTTACCAAGTGTATTACCGCGACGCATCGCTCAGCTTCTGCGCAGCGCCGAGCGGCGGGACGTTCAACCTGTCGAACGCGTTGCTCGTCCGCTGGGGTTCCTGAAGCAGCACTACGAGATCGATCACAACGTCTGGTCGGTCGGAAACGGCGAGGTGCGCATCGCCGGGCTCGAGCACCGCGCTCACAGGGATGCGGTCGAGGGCAATCGTGTCGTCAAGCAGCGACGAGGCGTTCATGGAGCGCGGAACGGACTGATGTGGCTGGCGGCAAGGACCTTGGAGCGCGATATGGCCCGCGCAGGGTAGGGCGCTGCCGGGGTCATGCGCTTGGATGTCCCTCCAGCGCGTGCGGCCGGCATTCCCGGGCGCGCCCATCCCGCTGTCCTTCCGGGGTGCCCTCTCGCGTGCGCTCCGGGCTCACGCCCCGTGGCCTTCTGATCGCGACCTGACCGGCCTCGCGCTTGCTCGTCCCGCGGCAGACGACGTGCCTCCTCCGCAAGGAGTGGTTCGCTACGCTGTCGGTGTGGTGTTGCTGGAGGTGTGCGTCGATTCGTTGGCTGGCTTGAGAGCCGCTGTCGCGGGGGGGGCGGGACGGCTCGAGGTTTGTTCGCGCCTCGATGTCGGCGGTTTGACGCCGAGCGACCAACTCCTCGCGGCTGCACTCGCCTCGAGCCTCACGTCGTTCGCGATGATCCGTCCGCGCGCAGGCGATTTCGTCTATACGCCGCGCGAGATCGACAACATGCGCCTCGATCTGGCCCGCAAGAAGGCGCTCGGCGCTCACGGATTCGTGCTGGGAATGCTCACGCGTTCCGGCGACGTCGACGCTTCACGGTTGCGCGAGTTCGTGGCGCTCGCCGCACCGTTACCAGTCACGTTCCACCGCGCGTTCGATCACGCGCACAATCGACTGGAAGCGCTCGAACGCCTGATCGATTGCGGCGTGACGCGCGTGCTCACGTCCGGCGGCGCGGCGGACGCTTTCAAGGGCCGCGAGGAACTCGCCCACCTCGTCGAACGCGCCCGGGGCCGCATCACGATCCTCCCTGGCGGCGGCGTGCGCACTCACAACGCGGCCGAGATCGTGCGCGCCACGGGCGTCAGGGAGCTGCACAGCTCGACCGTCTTCGCGGCGGGTGATTGAACCCACGTACCCGTCGGCATCACCGCCGGCCAGTCGGTGACTCGGGCGCCGCCTGCGCCCGCAGCGCGGCTTCTGTCACGCAGCACTCGACCGCCTTGATCGTGGAGACCTCCTCGGGAAACAAGCGTCGCCGCAGCCAGAGGGCGACGTGCACCAGCCCGAGCAGCGCGGGCACCTCGACCAGGGGGCCGATCACGCCGACGAATGCTGCTCCGTGGTGCAAGCCGAACGTGGCGACCGCGACCGCGATCGCGAGCTCGAAGTTGTTCGATGCGGCGGTGAAGGAGAGCGTCGCGGAGCGCGCGTAGTCGGCCCCGACCCTCTTCGCCATCCAGAACGAGACCAGGAACATGGTGCCGAAGTAGATCGCGAGCGGCGTGGCGATGCGCAGCACGTCGAGGGGCAACGACACGATGGCCTCGCCCTTGAGCGAGAACATCACGACGATCGTGAACAGGAGCGCAACGAGGGTCAGCGGAGCGATGAGCGGGAGGAAACGCTGCGCGTACCACTCCTCGCCGAAGCGGCGCGTGAGCACGAAGCGCGACGCCATCCCGGCCGCGAACGGGATCCCCAGGTAGATCCCGACCGATTGCGCGATCTCCCCCATCGTCACCTCCACGACGGCCGTGGCGAAGCCGAGCCAACCGGGCAGCACCGATAGGAAGAACCAGGCGTAGACCGGGAAGAACAGCACCTGGAAGATCGAGTTCAGCGCCACGAGCACCGCGGCGAGCTCGTTGGAGCCGTCGGCAAGCGTGTTCCAGATGAGCACCATCGCGATGCAGCGCGCCAGTCCGATCAGGATCAAGCCGCTCATGTACTCGGGGTGTCCGCGCAGGAACAACACCGCCAGAACGAACATGAGGAACGGTCCGACGACCCAGTTCTGCACGAGCGAGAGCAGCAGGACGCGGCGGTCGCGGAACACGCGCGGAAGAGCCTGGTACCGCACCTTGGCGAGCGGCGGGTACATCATGACGATCAATCCGACGGCGATCGGGATGGACGTCGTGCCGATCGACAAGGACTCGAGGCCGGAGGACACGCCGGGCGCCGCCCAGCCGAGCAGCACGCCCAGGGCCATGCTCGCGAAGATCCACAGCGTCAGGTAGCGATCGAGGAACGAGAGCTTCTTGGCGACGACTTCCAAACTGGTTTCCTCCGGCGGTTCTGCTGCGTGCGGCGGCTCAGGGCTGATCGGAAGCGGACTGGACGGTCGTCGCGATCCGTCGGGGTTCAGGGACGACGCGTCGTGTCGACGCCGAGACGCGCGAGCAACGCGACCACTTCGTCCTCGATGCGTCGGCGCACGAGCCGGAAATCGTCGGGGCCCATCTCGCGCGGATCGGGGATCTGCCAGTCCTCGCGCACACGCGCGCGAACAGCGGGACAAGCGTCGCCGCAGCCCATCGTCACGGCCGCGTCGAAGGCCACGTCAGGCAGATCGACGAGCCCCTTCGAGAGGTGCGTGGTCAGGTCGTAACCCATCTCGCGCATCGACTCGATCGCCTTCGGGTTCACTCGTCCGGACGGACGCGAGCCGGCACTCCAGGCTTCCACGCGCGCGCCTCCGTGCAGGCGCGCGAAGGCCTCGGCCATCTGACTGCGATTGCTGTTCTCGACGCACACGAAAAGAACGCGCACCGGCCGTTCGGAATTCACGCTGACCAGACCTTCCGGCTCAGCAGCACTTCGAGCGCACGCCTGCCCTGCGGGCCTGGATGTCGAGGCTCGTGATGTAGTCGGACGCCTTCGTGCCGCTCGGCAACTCCGCCGCGATCTGGCGGTACAGCGGATCCTCGAAGCTCTCGAGCGTCGCCACGTACTCGGGCTTCGGCGTCAGGCGCACGTTGACGAGGCCCGCGTCGCGCATCATGCGGTCGACCTCCTCGATCAACACGGCTCCGGCGACGCAGCCGACGAGTGCTTCGATGCTCCGTTTCACCGATGCGGGCAAGGCACGCTTCAAGGCGAG
>JBGATY010000090.1:0-14123 GCA_044228955.1 Planctomycetota bacterium
GATGGTGCGCGTCTCGGGCAAGATCAAGCGTTTGCTCGTCGACGCCGGGCTCGTCTCCGACGAAGCCTGGAACTCCGCGCGCGACAAGGGCGGCAACGTCATCGAGACGCTGCTCTCGAACGAGACGATCAAGGAAGCGGCGTTCTTCGAGGCGATCGGCCGCGCGAGCGGCGCTGCGCCCGTGGACTTGACGCGTTTGACCCCCGATCCGGCCGCGGTCGCCTGCCTCCCGCAGGACGTCTGCCTCGAGTACGGGGTGCTGCCGATCTCGAAGAACGGCGACGTGCTCACGATCTGCGTCGTCGATCCGTTCGACGTCCTCCTGATCGACGACCTGAAGCGCCGCGCGGGCTGCAGCATCCGTCAGGTCGTGAGCCACCCCGGCCCGCTGAAGCGCGCTCTCGAGAAGACCTTCCAGACCGGCGCGAAGCAGGTCGAGTCCCTGCTCGGCGAGGTCAACTCGGGCAACGGCGAACTCGAGGTTCGAACCGACGAGCAGTCCGAGGACATCGAGATGGCCACGTCGGGCGGCGGCAACGCCGAGGACGCACCGGCCGTCAAGCTCGTCAACCTGATCCTGCTGAAAGCGCTGAAGGAGAAGGCCTCCGACATCCACATCGAGCCCGGCGAGAAGCACCTGCGCGTGCGCTACCGCGTCGACGGCGCGCTGCACGAGGTCATGACGCCTCCGAAGGGCATCCTCAACGCGCTCATCTCGCGCTTGAAGATCATGTCGTCGCTCGACATCGCCGAGCGCTATCAACCGCAGGACGGCAAGTTCCAGATTCGCTACGAGGGACGTTCGATCGACTTCCGTCTTTCGATCCTCCCGGTCGTCGGCGGCGAGAAGGCCGTCATGCGTATCCTCGACGGCGGAAACCTCGCGCTGAAGCTCGAGACGATGGGCTACGAGTCGCAGTCGCTCGAGCACATCCGGCGCGCCATCAACGCGCCGTACGGAATGCTCTTGATCACCGGTCCGACGGGATCGGGCAAGTCGACGACTCTGTATTCGTGCGTGCACGAAGTCGCCCAGCCCGACATCAACGTCGTCACCGTAGAGGATCCGGTCGAGTACCGCATGGACGGCATCAACCAGGTGCCGGTCAATCCGAAACGCGGCATGACCTTCGCCGGAGCATTGCGATCGATCCTGCGCCAGGACCCCGACGTGATCCTCATCGGCGAAATCCGTGACAAGGAAACGGCCGACATCGCGGTGAAGGCCGCGCTCACGGGACACCTGGTGCTCTCGACGCTGCACACGAACGACGCCCCGTCGACGATCACCCGCCTCATGGACATGGGCATCGACCCGTTCATGGTCTCGAGTTCGCTCCTCGCGATCGGAGCTCAGCGTCTCGCGCGCAAGGTCTGCGAGGGGTGCCGCCAACCGCTCGAGCTGCCGGAGAAGGAACTTCTTTCCGTCGGCTATTCGAAGCAGGAACTCGGCTCGTTGACCCTCTTCAAGGCCAATCCTTCCGGGTGCGGGCGCTGTACGGCCGGCTACAAGGGCCGCTTCGCGATCCTCGAGACGCTGTACCTCGACGAAACCCTCAAGCGAATGATCGTGGAAGGTCGATCCGTGCACGACCTGAGACACCAAGCGATCGAGGCGGGGATGTTGACCCTGCGTCGCGTGGGACTGCTCAACGCGGCGCGCGGCCGCACTTCCCTCGAGGAAGTGCTGCGCGTGACGCTCGACGAGTGAACGCACACCCAAGAACGAAAACGAGAACGATCCCGTGACGACCTTCAAGTACGCAGCCAAGGGCCCTGGTGGCAAGACCGTCGAGGGCACGATCAACGCGAGCGACAAGACCGAAGCCGTGGCGGAGTTGCGCAAGCAGAACCTGGTCGTCGTGCGCGTGGACGAGACTTCCGGGGGGTCATCGGATGCCAAGGCGAAGTCCAAGGCGAAGTCGGGCAGCGGGGGCCTGTTCAAGAAGGGGCCCGGCGGATCGCGCCAGGAAGTCGTCATCTTCACGCGCCAGCTCGCAACGATGATCGGGGCCGGCCTCGCGCTCCTCGAATCGCTCGACGTACTCACCGACCAGGCCGAATCGCCCGGCATGCGCATGACGTGCGAGCGCCTCGTGCAAGAAGTGCGCGGCGGATCCGATCTCTCGGCCGCGATGGAATGCTGCCCGAAAGTGTTCGATCAGCTCTACGTGAGCATGGTCCGCGCGGGCGAAGTCTCCGGTCAGATGGACGTGATCCTCGAGCGCCTCGCCGACTACCAGGAAGCGAGCGACAGCCTGCGCCGCGAGATCCGCTCGGCCATGACCTACCCGGTCATTTCGATGGTACTCGTGCTCGGCATCACGGCGTTCTTGATGCTCGGCGTCGTGCCCGGCTTCCGGCAGGTCTTCGACTCGCTCGACACCGAACTGCCGGCGATCACGACATTCGTGCTCGAGACGGCCGAATTCATGAAGGCCAACTGGATGCTGTGCTTTGGCGGCCTGATCGGCTCGGTCTTCGCGTTCTTCGCCTTCAAGAAGACGGAACGCGGCTCGTGGATGTGGGACCGCTTCGTCCTGCGCGCGCCCGTCTTCGGACCGCTCGCTCGCAAGGTCGCGCTGGCTCGCTTCAGCCGCACGTTCGCGACGCTCATCCGCTCGGGCGTTCCGATCATGGGCACGCTGGACATCGTCGCGGAAACCGCGGGCAACAAGGTAGTGGCCAAGGCGGTCTACGATTCACGCGAATCCGTGCGCTCGGGCAACCTGCTCAGCGAGCCGCTCTCGAACAGCAAGGTCTTCCCGCCGATGGTCGTGCGCATGATCGCGATCGGTGAACGCACGGGCGCACTCGAAGTGCTGCTCGAGAAGATCGCCGAGTTCTACGACGCTCAGGTCAAGGCGGCGGTCAAGTCGCTGACGAGCCTCATCGAACCGCTCCTGATCTCGGTCATGGGCGTGATCGTGGGCGGCGTCGTGATGTCGGTCTTCCTCCCGATCCTGGACGTGGTCGGGAAACTGGGCGGAGGCTGAAAGTCGCTCAAGTGGACCGCGGCCCGTGGCCGATGAAGTTCACGTTCTCGAAACACCGTAAGAGTCAGGACAAGAAATCCAGGTGCTTACGGTCCTCAGTGGGGTGGCCTGCGTGGGTCCCCGGGGAAAACAAGGGGTCGCGTTCGGTGTGAGGCCGGGCTCGACAGGGCAACAACAGAAGACAGGTGCAGGGAGCCCAGGTGGGTGACCGAGCCTGAAGGGAAAAGAAAGCAACATGATTCGTAGTCGCAACAATTCGGGTTTCACCCTGATCGAGCTCATGATCGTGGTGGCCATCATCGCCATCATCGCCTCGATCGCCATTCCGAAGCTCCTGAGCGCGCGCCTCTCCGCCAACGAAGCGGCCGCCATCTCGACGCTCCGCTCGATCAGCTCGGCGCAGGCGCAAGTCCAGTCGTCGGGTTCGATCGACAGTGACGCCGACGGCAGCGGCGAGTACGCCTACTTCGGCGAACTCTCCGGCGTGATGCCGCTCCGCGACAACGTCGCGGGTGTCGCCGCGATCGGTGCCAACCTCCTGACGCCGTCGATCATGTCGACCGCGTTCGGCAACATGTCGCAGGACCCGGCCGCGACCGGCGGTATCGTCGTGCGCTCGGGCTACTGCTTCGAGATGTTCCTCCCGGACGGCAACTCGCCGACGGCGGGCATCCCGGAACTCACCGCCACTGGCGGCGCGGATCCGGCAAACCTCCCGGGCTCGGACAACTGCGAGATCCTGTGGTGCGCCTACGCTTGGCCGATGCAAGCGAACCAGACGGGCAACCGCTGCTTCTTCATCAACCAGGAAGGCGACCTGCTCCAGACGCAGAACCGTCAGGCCACGCCCTTCGAAGGCGTCGCGGGCGGCCCGACGTTCGACGAGGTCTTCGCGGTGGCCGGCGACATGGCCTCGACGCTCAACACGGGCGCGGTCAGCGTGACGGGCTCGGGCAACATCTGGGTCCCGGTCCAGTGATCTGATCGCGGCCGGCGCGCTCGCTCCGGCTGCGCTCGAAACAACGGAGCGCCGTGCCTTCGAAAGGCACGGCGCTCTGTCTTTCTCTCGAGTCAGAGTCCGAACAGGCGTGCGGCGTTCGCGCTCGAGAGCGCGGCGAGTTCCGCGGCCTCCATGCCGCGCAATTTAGCGACGTCCAGGACGATTTCGCGCACGAGTGCAGGTTCGTTGCGCTGGCCGCGCTTCGATTGCGGTGCGAGGTAGGGGCAGTCGGTCTCGAAGACGATGCGCTCCAGCGGCACGCTGCGCGCGGCCTCGCGATTGGCTGTGTTCTTCGGGTACGTCACGACACCCGAGAACGAGATCGTGAGGCCGAGCTCGAGATACGCCGGCAACTCGTCGGGACCCATCGAGTAGCAGTGCATGACGCCGCGCACACCGCGGTGAGCGCGCAGCACGGCCAGCGTGTCCTCGTGCGCGTCGCGGCAATGCACGACGAGCGGCTTGCCGAGCTCGAGCGCGAGCGCGGCGTGCCACGCGAAGTTCTCGATTTGCGCTTCCCGCGGCGCGAGGTTGCGAAACCAGTCGAGTCCCGTCTCGCCGACCGCCACGCAGTCCGCTCTCTCGCACATCGCGCGAATCGCCGCTCTGGCGTCGGCGCTGGAGTCCGCCGCGTCGTGCGGATGGATGCCAGCGGTCGGGTAGTAGCCCGCTCGACCCGCGCACAACGCGAACGCTGCCCGTGAACTCGCGACGTCCGTGCCGACGACGACGACGCGCTCGACACCCGCTGCGCGAGCGCGCGCGATCACAGCCTCCCGATCGGCGTCGAAGCGCTCTCCGAAGAGATGCGCATGCGTGTCCGTGATCATCGAGGAGCTGGCCCCTCGCACCACTTCTCGATGGCGTCGGCCAGGAACTTCAACATGTTCATGTCCGCCTCCTTCGACGCCACGTCGCGGAACAGCGTGCAGGCTGTCTCGGCCGGCAGGAGCGTGTGCAGCGACTGCACCGTGATGCGGCGCAAGTATCCGTCGCCGGTCGATTCGACGAGGATCGTGCGCAGCGCCGCTTCGGCCCGCGGGTCCCTGTAGTTGGCCAGCTCGCGCACGGCCTCGACCCGCGGGTAGGTCGGCTGGAAGATGTTGGTCGCGACGTCGCACAACTCGGGCACGGGCGAGCGGCCGGTCTGCCTGCAGGCCATGATCCACCCGCGCACGATGAACTCGTTGTCCGGCATCGTGGAGGACTGCTTCTGCTTCGTGACGAACGGCTCGAGGACGACGAGCGCGCGCTCGGGCGCGACCTCGGCCAGGAGGAACACGGCTTCCGTGCGCAGGTCGAGCGCACCGCCGTACTCCGTCACGAGCTTCTCGAGCAGCGGTGTCGCGTCCGCCGTCGCCGCGCGCGCCGCCACGGTCAGCAGGGCGCGTTCGACCGGCACACTGCGTTCGTGCTTCTCGCGCAGGACGTCCAACGCCGCCCGGCCCACGTCGACCCCGCCCTTCGAGCACCGCTCGAGGACCTTCAGGCCCTTCACGAACTTGGCGTCCTCGACGTCGCTCGTGACGGTGCGATCCAGCGGCGTGAACACCTCGACCAGTTCCTGGATCGCCGCCCGGGCCGATGCCGGCGCCGAAGCCCCCGTCGGGGTGCGGTCGCAGCCCCACCCCGCCAGCGCGAGGAGGAGGGGAGCGAGAGCGTTCGAAAGCGCACGCCGCGCGAGCGGTCGCTTCGTCGCACGGGTCCGGAGGGTGGCTTGGGGCATGCTGAAGGGGGGGCGGGAGCGGATGCTCACGGGCACGGAGTTTGAGAAACGCAGGCGTCGAATCGAGTCGGCAGGCTCGAGGGCAAGAACCGCACCCGGTGCAACCCGCCTCGGGCAGAGGGCAGGTTAGCGCACAGGGGGCGTGATCGTGCTTCCTGGGGCCTGCGGGGTCGAAAAATGTGGCAACTTCGGAAGGGGCGCTTCTATAGTGCGCGGCCCCGACGAGGGGCCGTTCAGATCCTCCATTGCCGGTCGCGCGAAAGCGCGCTCCTACCATCGCTGGTCGCGTGAAAGCGCGCTCCTACCATGATGACATCGCGTCTGTGCACCCTGGTGCCGAGCCTGATCCTGACCCTCGGACTCCCCATCTTCGCAGTCAGCGGCTGCGGCGGTAGCAGCGGGGGCGGGGGCGGGGGTAGCAGCGGCGGGTCGTCGAACGGGGCCATGTTTGTCCAGACCTGCTCGCTCGGTTGCAGCAGCGGCCAGACGGGAGCGCAAGTCAGTTGCGCCCTGGTCTCGGCCTACGTCAACCAGGACATCGCGGTGTACTTCTCCGAGGAAGTCGACCCGGCCTCGATCAACTCCTCCTCGATCAAGCTCGTGGACGTGAACTCCGGCGGTGTCCCCACCGGTCTGCGCGTGGTCGATCCGCTGAACCCGCGCAAGGTCATCTTCCGGCCCACCATCGCCTTCGACTCGGCCGGCAATGCCACCTACGGTTTCGATGCGAACCGCACGTACCGGATCCTCGTGCCGGGCACGTCCCAGGGCGATCCGGGCCCGTTCATCAAGAGCCGCGGCGGCAAGAGCAACGCCAGCCGCCTCCAGTGCGAGATCCAGACCTCGCTCGGCGTCACGGACTTCGTCCCCGGTGCTCCGTCCTTCGAAGTGCGCGTCGATCAGGCGATCGTCTCCACGCCGAACCCGAACGACACCATCCCGAACATCGTCGGGTCGGGTGCGACCGACGTGTGGCGCAACTCGACGATCCGGATCATCTTCAACGACCTGATGAACCCGGCCACGCTGGCGCCGGGCGGGATCGCCTCCT
Source organism: Planctomycetota bacterium (assembly GCA_044228955.1). Taxonomy (GTDB): domain Bacteria; phylum Planctomycetota; class UBA1135; order UBA1135; genus JAEUIA01. Next base: position 6,774 of record JBGATY010000090.1, read on the forward strand.
TCGTCAAGGTCCTGGTCGACCTCGACAACGACACGTCGACCATCGGCGACCGCAAGCCCCTCGCCGGAACGTGGGTGGTGCAGCAGGACACGACGCTGCTCAAGACCACGATGACCTTCACCGCCGTGAACGGCATTCCGAGCTCGGGCAACATCGCCCTCGGTCCGTTGCGCAAGGTCGTCATCCTCGTCCCGAGCGACGTCCGCGACCTGAACGACAACCCTGTCGCCAACGCCACCAGTCCGACGAACCCGGTGGCGTTCACGCCCGAGTTCGTTCCGTTCCCGGCCGCGACGCTTCCGGACGCGGACGGCGAGCAGTTCGCGAATCAGGACTTCTACGACGCGACCCGCTCGAGCGCGGACTGGGGCAGCAACAAGCTCACGCGTGGATTCGCAGGCGGCTCGGGGCGCCTCGGCGAGCTGGTCGTCAAGACCGGCCAGACGATCACCCTCAACACGGATTCGCAGTCGTTCCCGCTGTCGTCGCAACCCGGCCACGACATCCTGGACAACCTCCTACCGGGCGTGGATTACTTCCCCGGTCAGCCCACCCTGGGCCCGACGGCTCCGCCGCCGCTCGTGATCACCGATGGACTCTTCGAGTTCAGCTCGGTGCGCATCGCGACCGGTGGAACGCTCGTGATCACGGGGTCGAAGCCGGCGCGACTCTTCTCGCGCGGCACCATCAACATCCAGGGACTGCTCGACATCAGCGGCCGCAACGCCGCGGCGCAATCGTCCTCGCTGGCGGACGGCGGCGCGGGCGGGGCCGGCGGTCCCAAGGGCGGAGCCGGTGGCAAGGGTGCGACGCGCGCGAGCACCACGGTGCCCGCCCTGCTCAGCCTGGCCGGATTCCCGGCGATCAACATCACCGACCCGCTCATCATGGTGACCGGGTTCGGCTCCGATGGGGGCGGCGTCGGGAACATTCCCGCCCTTGCATCAGGCCTCGGAGGCATGCCGAATCCGGTCAATGTCCCGACGGGTCTGGGCACGATCCCGCCCGTGTCCGGCGACCTCTTGATCAGCGCACCCACGGGCGGAGGCTGCACCTCGGCGCAGGTTGCCTCGCCCGGCGGTGGCGGCGGCTATGCGACCGACGGTCTGCCGGCCGTCCCGAGCACGCCGACTCCGACCACGCCTCCCTCCACCGGGAGCCTTTCGAACTTCCCCACGACCGTCGCCGCGGGCGGGTCGTCCAGTGCGGTCGTCGAGCCGCCGGGCGCACCCCTCGTCGTGCGCACGCTCGTGCCCGAGCTCGGCCTCTTGCGCGGTGGAGCCGGCGGCGGCGGTGGCGGACGCTCGATGTTCGGCACGGACGCGGGCGGTTTCCCGCCGGACCTGTGCTCCGGAGCCTCGGTTTCGCTTTCGAGCTTCAAGGACCACTCCGCGGCCGGCGGCGGCGGCGGCGGCGGCGCGATCGAGATCGAGTCCGGTCGCACGATCTCCATCTCCGGACTGCTGGACGCCTCGGGTGGAGACGGCGGCAGCGGTACCGCTCCGCTCTCGGCCGGTGAGACCCGCCAACGCGGTGCTTCGCCGGGTGGTGGTGGCGCAGGGGGTGCCGTGCGCGCTCTGGCGCAGACGATCGACCTCACGGGCACCACGCAAGTTCGCATCGACGTCGCGGGAGGCGTCGGGGGCACGAACTACATCAACTGCCGCGGCGGCGCGGGCGGTCTGGGCCTGATCCGCATGGAGGCGAGCGTCGAGGTGCTCACGGCCGGGACCGAGGCTCCGCACATCAATCCCTCGGATGCGCTGGTCGTCGGGCCGAACGCGATCAACATCCTCTCCGTCGGCGTCTGGCCGCAGCCGCGCCGCCGTCCCGAGTGCTTCACCGGCGCGCTGTCGTGCTGGATCCGGCCCACCGGGAACTTCTTCCAGCTCGTGTTCAAGGAAGACGACCTCGGCAACCCCAATCCGGCCTTGCGCTACGCCTGGAACATGGATCTGCGCTACGACTCGGGTTCGGGCGAGCAGTCGATCAAGTTCCGCGGTCCCGATCCGAACCTGCCGTTCACCCCGACGGTCGGGACGCCCGACTTCGAGCATTTCCTGGGCAACACGCTCAACTACGGAATCCCGTTCAATCAGGGTTCGTACCTTTCGGTGCGCTTCCAGGGCGCGCAGTCGGTCGGAACCCTCAGCCAGCCCTGCAGCGTGTCGCTCGATCCGCTCGATGGGCAGGTGCTCGAGAACTCGCTCACGCCGTGGGTGCGCCACCCGAGCGATCTGAACGATTTCACCCCGCGCCCGGACATGGTCCGATTCTGCGTCGTGTTCGACACGTCGCTGGCGTTGTTCCCGAACTCGATTCCCTCGTTCATCAAGGGCGTCACCAACCTGAAGATCGAGGCGCAACCCGACTGAGCCCGAGAGCGGTTCGATTCGACGTCGCCCAGGCTTTCACGGGCGGACGCATGCGCGAGAACGTCTCGGTTCTCGTCGCCGGAGGGCTGGTGCGCGAGGTCACGACCTCGCGCGCCGCCATTTCGGGCGCGCTCGACGTGCGGCGCGTCGATCTCGGCGATCGCGTGCTGGCGCCGGCCTATGTCGACGCTCACGCGCACCTGGAGCTCTCTCTGGCCAAGGGACTCGTCCCGCCGGGAGCCTCGTTCGACGCCTGGATCCGCGGCGTGATCGCCGCGCGGGGCGCGCGTTCGCTCTCCGAGATCGAGCGCGACGCGCGGCTCGGCGCACAGCGGCTCTTCGCGACCGGCACGACGCTCGTGGGCGACATCGACTCGACCGGAGCCGTCGTCGCCGCCACGCGCGGGCTGCCCATCCGCGTGCGGCGCTTCCGCGAGGCTCTCGATGCCGGGGACGCGCGGCGCGTTCCCGCAGTGCTCGCACGCGTTCGCGAGCCGAGCGTCCGTCGCGCGCGCTTTTTCGAAGGACTCTCGCCACACGCGCCCTACACCGTCAGCGCGGAACTGTGGGCCGCGCTCGGGAAGCTCGCTCGGGCGCGGCGTTGGCCCGTCGCGATCCACTTCGCGGAGACGCGCGAAGAGGCCGAATGGCTCGAGCATGCTCGCGGTCCTCTCGCTGGACTCCTGTCGCATTCACCGCGTGCCAGCGGACTGTCCGCGATCGAGTCGGCCGGACTGCTCGGCCCGCGCACGCTGCTCGTGCACTCGAACCACGCCACGGCCCCGGAGCGCGAGCGCATCCGGCGTAGTGGCGCGAGCGTCGTCCACTGTCCGGGCACGCACCGGTTCTTCGGGCGAGAACCATTCGATGCCCGCGCATGGATCGACCTCGGCGTCCCGCTCGCGCTCGGGACCGATTCGCTCGCTAGCAACGAGGACCTCGACATGGGTCGAGAACTGGCGCTGTTCGCCGAGGCGAACCCGTGGCTTTCCCCGGAGCAGGCGTTCGCGGCGGCGACCTCGGCCGGAGCCGCAGCACTCGGCATGCGCGGGGCGTCCGGCGAGATCGCGGTCGGAGCCAGGGCGGACTTCACCGTGCACGACGTCGGTGAGAGGCGCGGTCGCGAGGCCCTCTCCGCGATCGTCCACGGCGCGGCGCGGCTGGAGCGGACCATCGTGGCTGGCGCCTGATGTCGTACGGCGGCACGCACCGGCTCACATCCCAGCCTCCGCGGAGTGGAGTTCCGTTCCGCGGCGGCAAGGGCCTGTGATGCGGTGCCCGCCTGCGGACTTTGATACAAGATCGCCGCCGCGCTTCCAGGCCGAACGGATGCCGACCCAAGAAGAACCCGTGTTCGACCGCGAACAGACTGCGGCGCTCGCGCTCCTCTCGAGCGCGCAGCGATTCGTCCTCGTCGGTCACATGAAGCCCGACGGCGACGTCGTCGGCGCCCAGGCCGCGTTGTGCCGCGTCCTGCAGGCCCTGAAGAAGGACGTGTGGGTGATCAATCCCGATCCGCCCGAGGGTCGCTTCGAGTACCTATCGCGCGAGGTCCGCTACGGCACGTACAAGGGCGGCGAGCTTCCGCCGCACGACGTGAGCGTCCTGCTCGATTTCTCGGAACCCTCCCGCACGGGCGCCATGGAACCGGCGTTGATGCGAGCCAGTTCCAAGAAGGTCGTCGTCGACCACCACATCCACCACGGGGTCAAGTGGTGGGACGAGCGCTTCGTCGACGTCTCGGCCGCCGCGACCGGTCTGCTCGTCGCGCGGATCGCACGAGCCCTGCGCGTGCCGCTCGACGCGACGGCGGCGCGCGGCGTGTTCACCTCCCTCGTGACCGACACGGGTTGGTTCAAATACAGCAACACCGACGCCGAATCGTTCCGCGTGGCCGGCGAACTGATCCAGAGCGGCGTCGTGCCGAGCGAACTGTACGGCGCGATCTACCAGAGTCGCAGTCACGTGCATCCGGCGTACGTCGGGCGACTCTTGTCGAGTCTCGAGTACCACGCGGACAATCGCCTGGCCGTGATCCAGCAGACGTTGAAGGACGCGACCGATCCGAACCTGGTCGACAGCGACGAAGTGCTCGACATCCTGCGCTCCGTGAAGTCCGTCGAGGTCGTGCTGTTCATGCGCGAGTTGGAGACGGGGGGTGTGAAGATCTCGGCCCGATCCAAGAGCGATTTCGACGTGAACGCACTCATGCGCCGTTTCGGGGGCGGGGGCCACAAGAAGGCGTCCGGCGCGACGATCGAAGGCTCTCTCTCCGACGTGCGCGCCCGGGTCGTGGCCGCTGCCGTGGAGGACTTCACAGCGAGCGGAGGTCGCGATCGGCGATGAAGGTCGCGATCATCTCCGACCTGCACAGCAATCGCGAGGCACTCGAGGCCGTGTTCGCGCACATCCGTTCGTCCGGCGTCACGACGATCTACTGCCTCGGCGACGTGGTCGGCTATGGACCGGAGCCGGAGTTCTGCGTCGACCTCGTGCGCGGCCACGCCGAGCTCTGCCTGATGGGCAACCATGACGACGCGCTCCTGAACGACGCGTCCGATTTCAATCCGCATGCGCGCATGGCGATCGAGTACACGCGGGCGCGGATGCAGCCGAAGTGGTACAGCGCGAGCGAGAAGAAGGCGCGCTGGGAGTGGCTCAAGCGGCTCCCGCTCGTGCACCAGCAAGGCCGCTTCACCTTCGTCCACGGCAGCCCGCGCGATCCCGTACGCGAGTACGTGCTCTCCACGGACGGCATCCTGAACCCCGAGAAGCTGCAATCCGTCTTCGATTCGTTCGCGGGGATCGCCGTGGGCGGTCATACGCACCACCCCGGCGTGCACGACGATCAGATGAACTTCCACGACCTCGAGAAGCGCGAGCAGCGCTCGTTCCGCTTCGAGGAAGGGCGCAAGTACTTCGTCAACGTGGGTTCGACGGGCCAGCCGCGCGACGGCGATCCGCGCGCCTGCTACGCGGTGCTCGAGGACACGCAAGTGACCTGGTATCGGGTGGCCTACGACTACCGCGTGACGCAGAAGAAGATCCTCGACACCGGCGTGCTCTCGGACGTCCTCGCGCGCCGGCTCGCGATCGGCAAGTAGGTCCCAGAGGACCGTGGCAGCTGTCGCGGTCGACTAGTTCAGCCCGACCATGCGGCGCATGACGTGGCCCAGGATCTGCGGGTTCTTGCGCATGCGCCGCTGACTGTAGGCGCGCCAGTCGGGGCCGAAGGGCACGTACACGCGCACGCGCTGGCCCTGCGCTTTCCACGCCGCCCACAATTCCTCGCGCACTCCGAGCAGCACCTGGAATTCGTAGGTGGAACTCGCGCGTCCGTGCCGCTTCAAGACGTCGATGCAGCGCGCGGCCAGGTGCTCGTCGTGGGTCGCCAGCGAGAGGTCCGCCTGCCGGGCGCACAGCTTCTCGACGCAGGTCACGTAGGCAGCGCTGATCGCAGCCGGTTCGGTGTGGGCGATCGCCGCGGGCTCGAGGTAGATGCCCTTCACCATCCGCACGGAAAGCGGGCCGGGCTTCAGGGCTGCGATGTCGGCGAGCGTGCGGAAGAGGCGTGACTGCAGGACGATCCCGACGTTGGAGTGACGCTCGCGCAGCCGCTCGAACACGCGCAGCGTCCCGTCCGTCGTCGGAGCGTCCTCCATCTCGACGCGCAGGAACAGACCGAGCTTCGCCGTGTGTTCGGCGAGCCGGGCGTACAGTTCGAAGCACAAGTCCTCGCGGATCGAGAGTCCGACGTGTGTCGGTTTCACGGACACGTAGCAGTCGAGCTTCGCGCGCGAAATCGCCGTCGCGGCTTCCTCGTAGTGGTCGCACACGGCGCGCGCCTCGGTCTCGCTCGAGATGCCCTCGCCGAGGACGTCGAGGATGCCCGGGAAACCGCGTTCGGAGAGGGAGCGCAGGCGCGCGAGCGCTTCCGCGAGCGTCTCGCCGGCGATGTAGCGCGCGGCCAGACGCCGCATCAGAGGACGGGGAACGTAGGGCAGCGTGCCGAGGACGACTTTGTGGATCACCGACATGGATGCTCGAGTTGTGGGCCGTGACGGCCCGCGCAGTGTAGCGGCGGGCCGCGCACGAAGAAGAGCCTCGAAGAGGGGCTTCGCGTCGCTACGATGCGTGCGTGGCGCAGTCGAAGGAAGAGTCCGGTGGGGATGCCGCGGAGGCCCGCGTCGTCTTCGCTACCGCAGCGGACCAGGAGGTCGCCAAACGGATCGCGCTCGGGCTGCTCGAGCGCCGGCTGGTCGCGTGCGTCAACGTAGTGACCGGCGTGACGAGCCACTACCGCTGGCAGGGCCGGGTCGAGGAAGCGCGCGAGGTCCTGCTGATCGCGAAGACGACGGCCGACCGTGTCGCCGCCCTCGAGCGCGCGTTTCACGAGCTGCATCCCTACGACACGCCCGAATTCGTCGTGATCGTGCCGGAACACGTATCGCCGCGCTATCAGGCCTGGCTCGAAACGGAGACGCGGTGAAAGCGCTCGTCACCGCGCTCGCGCTCTTCTCCTCTGCGTGTGCGCCGGCACGTCCGGGTATCCCGCCGCGCCACCTCCTGCTCGTGACGTGCGAATCGATGCGCGCCGATCACGGCGGCATGTACATGGCGCGGCCACCCACGACGTCGCTTGCCGCCACCGAGGTCGAACGACGCGAGTTCAGGGCGATGGGGCTCGATCACCTGGCCTCGTCCGGCGTCGTCTTCGCCACGTGCACGTCGCCGTCGCCGCGAGTGGTGCCCGCGCTGGCGAGCCTGTTCACCGGCGTCTCGCCGCGGTCAGCGCGCGTCGAGACGAACGCCGCGCGCATTCCGTCCGACGTGCCCACGCTCGCCGAGCTCTGCGCCGACTCGGGATTCCGCACGGGCGCGTTCGCGACGATCGTGCCCGGGCGCGACCTGGAAGCGAGTCTGGGGCGAGGCTTCGAGGAGTTCCGCTCCTCTGCCGACGACTCCGCGACGCTGG
>JBGATY010000091.1:0-14115 GCA_044228955.1 Planctomycetota bacterium
ATCCACGGAGCATGTGCGACCCGCGAGGCGGCATGATTTCGCAGAGTTCCCCCCAGTTCACCCCCCTGGCAGCGATACGCGAGCGTTTCGCCGCCGCTTCGTGCGCACTCGTCTGCGTCGTCGTCTGCGGCTGCGCGTCCTATCCCGAACGCACCCAGGCGGCGTTTAGTGCCTTCCAGAGTGGACAGTTTGCGTCCGCGCAGGAGGCCTACGCGAAGCCGGAGACGACGGGTTCGGACCTGCTGGCGGCCACCGAGACCGGAATGGTCGCCCTCGCGAACGGCGACTGGGATGCGGCGCTGCGCTACCTCGGCGATGCGGCGGAGATCACGCGCGGCTTCGAGGACGAGGCGTTGATCAACCCCGAGAGCGCGGGCGAGACGATCCTCTCCTGGACCGTCAACGAGAGCATGACGCGCTATCAGGGCGAGGGCTACGAGCGCGTGATGATCCACGCGTGCCTGGCGATGGCGTACCTCGCGAAAGGCAGCCTGACCGACGCGCAGGTCGAGGTGAGGCGCGCGAACGCGCTGCTCGAGAGCGAGGAGAAGCTCTACAAGAAATCGTACAAGGCCGGCGGACTCGGCCACGTGCTCTCCGCGATCGCCTACGAGCTCGATCGCAAGCTGCCGGACGCGTACATCGATTATCAGCGCATGCTCGAGAAGGGCGTCGGCGAGGAGATCGCCGGCCGGGCGCTCGTGCGCCTGTCGCGGGCCTTGAATCGACGGCAGGAGGCCGATGACTTCGCCAGTCGCTTCGGCGCGGACGAAGAGCGTCCGGCGAATGCCGCGAGCGTCGTCGTGCTGGCCGGGGTGGGCATCGGTCCCTACAAGCAGGAGTTCACGCTGCCGATCCCCACGAGCGAAGGACTGTTGCAGTGGTCCGTGCCGCAGAGCACTCGCCGCCCACAGCCGGTGACGAGCGTTTCATTTCGCGTCGCAGGCGGCGATCGTGCGGTGCGCACGTCGATCGTCGAGGACGTCGGCGCGGTCGCCGCCGAGAACCTGTCGGATCGCATCGCGTGGCTGGCCGCGAAGTCGGCCGTGCGCGCGATCCTCAAGTACCAGCTCACCAAGGAGCTCGGGAAGGATCACGGCGCGCTCGGCTCGCTCATCGGCGTCGTCTTCACGCTCGTGACCGAACACGCCGATTTGCGCGCCTGGCAGACGCTGCCTGACACGTGGCAAGCGGCGCGCATCTTCCTCGAGCCCGGGGTTCACACCATGGAACTGTCCGCCGACGGCGGTGAGAGCATGAAACTCGGCACGTTCGAGCTCGCGGAGGGCGAGACGATGTTCGTATTCGCGCGCACGATCGAGACGCGGCTCTTCGCCCATCCTGTCGGAGGGCGCAGGGTCGACGTCTCCGCTGAAACACTCATCCCGACGGGGGCCCCATGAGGCACGCACTGATCCTGTTCACGCTCGCGGCTGCGTTCGCATGCCCGGGGTGCCGTTCGTCGAGCACTGCGCCGAGCGCGAGGGAACTCGCGGTCCTCGAAGCGGAACTCGTTCAGGTGAATCCGCGCGTCGTGGGAGCCGGGGCGAGCCGCGCACTCGAGTTCGATCTGCACAACCAGACCGACCGACCGCTCGCGCGAAGCTTCACGGTCGACTGGTTCGACGCACGTGGCGGCCACGTGCCGCTCTCGTCCACCGCGTGGTTGCGAGTCGAAGTCGCAGCCCGCGCTTTCCAATCCGTACGCGTCGCACCGATGCCTGTCGAGGCGAGGTCGTGGCGACTGCGCTTCTCATCCAAAGAGCAATAGGCCTCGCCCACGGAACGATCCCATGAAACACTTCAAACTCACCCTTCTGGCGGCGCTGTGCGCCGTCTTCCCGATGGTTTCCTCGTGCAGCAGCGTCGGCTACGGCGATGCGCAGGAGACGGAGACCGTCAACATCGATTTCGGTTCGACCGACCTGCAGCAGTTCACCAAGACGATGGTGAAGTCGCTGACGGACAGTCCGAACCTCGCGTACCTCGACGGTCCGGGCAAGCGCGAGGACAAGCGCGTGATCTGCTACATGGGCGTCGTCGACAACCGCACCAGCGAGCACGTCGACACCGAAGCGATCACGGACAGCATCCGCACCGAGCTCCTGCAGAGCGGGCGTTTCCGCTTCGTCGCGGACGACAAGGGCCAGAAGCAGATCGGTGACCAGGTGCGCTTCCAGAACGAAGGCCGCGTGAATCCCGAGATGGCCAAGCAGTTCGGCAAGCAGCTCGGCGCGGACATGATCATCTACGGTTCGCTCGTCTCGATCGAGAAGAAGAAGGGCCGCTCGATCGAGAGCGGGCTCTCGAAGCTCGAGGACACCTACTACATGTTCGTGCTGAACGCGGAAAACATCGAGACCGGTGAACTGGTCTGGTCCGAGAAGCACGAGATCCGCAAGAAGCAGCGCACCGGCGTCTTCGGATCGCGCTGAGCCGGAAACTCCTTCCAGGAGAATTCCCGCACGATTCAGCGATCGGTGGCGCCCCAGGCGCGGCTCGATCGCATGCAGTCACCGACTGCGCTGGGGACTACTCTTCTCGATGCTGTCAGGCCGACGGGCTCGCCCGCCGGCCTGATGGTTTGTATGCGGTGCCCGGCACCGCGGGCCGCGTTTCCGAAGGACCCCGTTCGCTCGGACGCCCGATCCCGCTCTCCTTCGTGCAGCCTGAAAGCTGCGCTGGGGATCTGAACTCTTCTCGATGCACAAGGCCGCTGGTCACTCGACCGGCGGTCTTGTGTTTCGCCCCGGCCCCGCGGTCACGGGCGCGAGAAGGTCAGGCGAAAACTCCCCGGACTCCGCGTTCGCTCCCATTCCTGATCCCGCTCGATCGGACGCAGCTCCGCAAGGCTGCGCTGGGGAACCTACTCTTCTCGATGCGCAAGGCCGCTGGTCTCACGACTGGCGGCTTTGTGTTTTCAGGCCCGCCCTGGGCTTCGGCTCGCGACCCGCTCTGCCGATAGACTGCGGACCATGGCCCTCTTCCTCGTCACCGGCGGCGCCGGGTTCATCGGGTCCCACATCGTTCGCGCCCTCGTCGCCCGCGGTGATCGCGTACGCGTGCTCGATGACCTTTCGACGGGTCGGTTCGAGAACCTCGAGGGGCTCGGGGCGAGCGAGAATGACGGCGGCACGCCGGTCCAATTCGTGCGCGGATCGATCACGAATCCGCTGCACTGCAAGCGTGCGTGCGAGGGGGTCGAAGGCGTCTTCCACGAGGCCGCGCAGGTGTCGGTTCCGAAGAGCATCGAAGCGCCGGTCGAAAGCTACGAGATCAACGTGATGGGCACGTTGCGCGTGCTCGAGGGAGCCCGGGTGAACGGCGTCAAGCGGGTCGTGTTCGCGGCTTCGTCGGCCGCGTACGGCAACACCGCGACCCTGCCCAAGGTCGAGACGATTCCGTCCGAGCCGCTCTCGCCCTACGCCTCGGGCAAGCTCGCCGGCGAAGCGCTGATGCGCGTCTATGGCGAGGCATACGGCATGAAAACCGTGTCGCTGCGCTACTTCAACGTGTTCGGCCCGCGCCAGCTCGACGACAGTCCGTACACCGGGGTCATCGCGATCTTCGCCAAGGCGCTCCTCGAAGGCCGCGCTCCGACGATTTTCGGCGACGGCGAGCAGACGCGCGATCTGACCTACGTCGACAACGTCGTGCAGGCGAACCTGCTCGCGATGGCGAGCGACGTGCCGGCCGGCACCGTGATCAACGTGGGCGGGGGCGAGCGCATCACGATCAACGAGCTCTACGCGACGATGGCGAAGCTCGTCGGTTCGAAGGTCGCTGCCAGGCACGCGCCAGCGCGCGAGGGCGACGTCCTTCACAGCCTGGCCTCGATCGATCGCGCACGTGAGCTGCTCGGCTACTCGCCCCTCGTGCCCTGGCGCGAGGGCCTTTCGACCACGCTCGAGTGGTACCGCTCGCGTCGAGCGGTCGCGAGCCGGGCCTAGCCGCCCGCTCACTTCTTCACCGGGCTGCTGGCCCTCATTTCGCCGCCCCAAGGCCTGATCGGTTGCCCGAACGCGTGATTCGGGCTACTCTCGCGCACTTACGCTCTGCCCGGACGAAGCCTGAAACGTCCCTCGTCCGGACCACCCCTCAGGGCCCCGCGCACGAAAACCATGACTCTAGCCGCCGACTTCCGTCACGACCTCGAGGCCATCGGCCTCAAGACCGTTTCCTACAAGTACAACCTCTCGAAGGACGAGCTCTTCCACGAGGCGATCGCGCACGACAAGGGTCGTGTCCGGAAGGGCGGTCCGAGCAACGAGCAGAAGGCCTTCGCGACCAAGCTCGGCGTCAAGGGCCCGCTGATGTACTACACCGACCCCGATTGCACGGGTCGGCGCGTGAAGGACACGTACGCGGTCGCTTGGCCCGAGGTCGTCGACCAGATCTGGTGGAAGGCGGACGTGCAGCAGTACGACCCGGCGAAATACCAGGGCCTGCTCAAGCGCGTCCTCGACCACCTGAACGCGAAGAAAGCGACGCTCTACGTCAAGGACGTTTTCGTCGGCGCGGATCCTGCGTTCGCGATTCCCTACCGCTTCGTCGGCGAGTACGCGACGCACGCGATGTTCGCGCACAACATGTTCCCGAAGGACCTGAAGGGCGTGAAGGACGTCGATTCCCGCCGCTGGACGATGATCAACGCGCCGAGCTTCGAATGCGTGCCGGAACGCGACGGTTGCCGCGCGGAAGCGGCGATCGTGATCGACGTCAAGAACAAGATCTGCCTCGTCGCCGGTCGCGCCGATTACTGCGGGGTCGTCAAGAAGACGATCTTCACCGTCGGGAACTTCCTCCTGCCGCTGCAGGGCCGGCTCTCGATGCACTGCTCGGCGAACGTCGGCGAGAAGGGCGACTCGGCGATCCTGTTCGGCCTGTCGGGCACGGGCAAGACGACGCTCTCCGCCGATCCGCACCGCCGTCTCATCGGCGACGACGAGACCATCTGGAGCGACACCGGCCTGTGCAACCTCGAGGACGGCTGCTACGCGAAGCTGATCGACCTCAACAAGGAAGCCGAGCCGGTGATCTGGGCGGCCATGGAGAAGCCGGGCACGATCATCGAGAACGTGCCGGCCCCAAAGGGCAAGAAGCTCTCCGAGGTCACCCCGCACGAGTTCGACCTGACCGACAAGTCGATCACGGAGAACACGCGCTTCAGCTACCCGCTCTCGGCCAATCCGAACGTGATGCCGAACGCGCAGGGTCCGCATCCGCAGACGATCGTGCTGCTCACCGCCGATGCGTTCGGCGTGCTGCCGCCGCTCGCGATCCTCGACGGCAAGCAGGTCATGTACCATTTCGTGTCGGGCTTCACGGCGAAGCTCGCCGGCACCGAAGTCGGCATCACCGAGCCGCAAGCCGCGTTCAGCGCGTGCTTCGGCGCGCCGTTCATGGCGCACAAGCCCAGCGTCTACGCCAAGCTCCTGCGCGAGAAGATGGAGAAGCACCACGCGCGCTGCATCCTGCTCAACACGGGCTGGAGCGGCGGCGCGTACGGCACCGGCAAGCGCATTTCGATCAAGGACACGCGCGCGCTGCTCAACGCGGCGTTGCGCGGTGATCTGCACGACGGCAAGGTCGAGTACGAAATGCACCCGATCTTCAACATGAAGATGCCGAAGAGCTGCCCGGGCGTGGATCCGAAGGTCTTGAATCCGCGCAACACGTGGACCGACAAGGCTGCGTACGACGCCGCGGCGACGAAGCTGCGCGACATGTTCCGGAAGAACTTCGAGGACAAGGGCTTCGCGAAGCTCGGCATCGAACCGGTGATGTGAGTTCGCGGGGCCTCGCGCTCCGCACGGAAGGGGAGCAAGCGATGGCTGATGCAAAGACGCACTATCTGGCTGGGTTGAAGTTCTTCGGACAGAACAAGTTCGAAGAGTCGCTCGCCGAGTACGCGCAGGCCCTCGCGCTGAAGCCCGACTGGACCGACGTGCTCAACGCGATCGCGACGGCCGAGAGCAAGCTCGGCCGTCACGCGGAGGCCGTCGCGACGATCGAGCGCGCCATCGCGCTCGACCCGAACGACGCGTTCGCCTTCACGAGCCTCTCGATCTTCCTGCAGCGCATGGGGAAGATCCCCGAGGCCGAGACCGCGGCCGCGAAGGCGCGCATGATCTCGTGGAAGGAAGAGCTCAAGAAGAACCCGAACGCGCCGCCGCCGATGGGCGCAGGCGAGATGAAAGTGGTTCAGTGACGTAGACGGCTACGTCGCGCTCACTTGTCGACGAGCTCGTAGACGCCCTGCCGCCCGCCGCGCAATTCGCCGCGGCGGACCAGCTCGCTCCACACGTCACGCGAAAACCGCGGGGGAGCTGTGATGCCGAGGATCGACGAACCGCCGCCGTCGGTCATCGGGTTGCGCCCGATCTTCGACTCGTCATCGAGGCGCGTGACCTTCAAGCTCTTGCGGAACGCCTTCATCGCGCGCCGCATGACCTCGATGTCCTGCGCGGGCAGGGGCCGCTTGCCCTTGTCCCAGCTCTCGACGATGGCTCGCAGCGCGGCGTAGTTGGAGGACTCGATGGCGTCAGCTACGTCGGGATCGCTCGCGCGCACGGTACCCAGCGCCTGACGAGCGCTGTTCCAGGCAGCCGAATTCGTCGGGTCCTTCTGCAATTCGACGACGCAGGACTCGAGGAGACGGCTGACGAGCGAGGTGCTGGGATCGAACATGGGGAAGAGGATACCCCCTGCACGGGCGAGACCGACCATCTCCGTGCCGCGGTTCCCGGATCAGCACTAGAATCTCCGGGGCATCGCGCGCCGTTTGCGCATGCAGGTCCCAAGCGGGCCACTCGCCCCTCTTCGTCTGATCCGGCACCACGAAGCGTGGAGCAAGCCATCCGCCGCGGCCCGGTATCGGACTCTGCGTGAGCAACGGGTCCCCACGGTGGAATCGGCCAAGGGAGCGATTCGGCTGCGACGGCCTCACCGTGTGGCCGCGGTTCGAGTCAGGGGACCTACTCGTCGTCTTCGTCTTCGATGCCGAGCTGAGCGCGACCTTCGGGCGAGATGCGCTGCGGCGACCAGGCCGGGTCCCACACGATCTGGATCTCGGTGCCGGTGATGCCGACCAGCGCGTTGATGCGGCGCTTCATGACTTCAGGAATCGTGCGCGCTTCGGGGCAGCTCTGCGACGTCAAGGTCATCGTCACGTTGCACACGCCCGTCTCCTGGACCTTCACGTCGTAGATGAGGCCGAGGTCGACGATGTTGACCGGGATCTCAGGATCGAAAACCTGGCGCAATTCCTTGTAGACGTCTTCGGTGGTGGGCATGGAGGGGCTCGCTTTCGATTCGGGGCGCGAAATTCTATCACTCGGGCCCAACCGCCGCTCATGGGCGAGGATTGGCCCGCGATCAAGCGCTCGACGCGCGGCGTCGGACCTCGATCAGGTCCTCGGGCAGCGGATCCTCGATCGCGACCGGCTGATTCGTGAGCGGATGATCGAAAGCCAGCTTCCAGGCGTGCAGCGCGACACGCCGGCTCTGGATCCGCACTGGCGAGTCCTTGCCGCGCGCGTACTTCCTCTCGCCCACGAGGGGGAATCCGCCGTGCGCGAAATGCAGTCGGATCTGGTTGTAGCGGCCGGTCAGCAGGTCGACCTCCACTTCCGTCGACGTGCGCCAGGAGTTCAGCGTGCGGTAGCGCGTTTCTGACTTCTTGCCATGCACCGAAACGCGCGCGATCGGACCGTCCTCGAGGATGGGGAAGTGGAAGGCGCCATCGGGCGGTTTCACGCGTCCCTGAGCCAGAGCCCAGTACGTTTTCTGCAGGGCACGCGCTCGGAACAGGTCCTCGATAGCCGCTCGAGCCGCCTCGGTGCGCGCGAACATGACGAGGCCCGAGACTTCGCGGTCCAGGCGATGAACGGGGATCACCACGACGCCCTGCGTGGCCAGGGCTTCGGGCAGGGAGGCGCCGGGCTCGCCTCCCGTGACGACCGAGAGCAGGCCGGCGGGTTTCGAAACCACGAGCAGGTGCTCGTCTGCGAAGAGGATCGGAATGGGCTTCGCCACACGGCAGAAGATAGCCGCCCGGGGTGCCCCGCGGGGTGCCCTCGCTCGAACCACGCTTGACAGATGCACGCCCGATCGCCGAGGGTGCGGGCAATGTCGAAGCCTCTCGTGATCGTCGAATCCCCGGCCAAGGCCCGGACCATCGCCAAGTTCCTGGGGTCCGGATACGAGGTCGAAGCCTCGATCGGGCACGTGCGCGACTTGCCCTCGAACGCTTCCGAGATCCCGGCGGCCTACAAGGCGCTGGCCTGGTCGAGACTGGGCGTCGACATCGAAAACGGGTTCAAGCCGCTGTACGTCGTGTCGCCCGACAAGAAGGCCAAGATCCGCGACCTGAAGGCCAAGCTCAAGAACGCTAGCGCGCTCTATCTGGCGACCGACGAAGACCGCGAGGGCGAGGCCATCTCGTGGCACTTGCTCGAACTGCTCGAGCCCAAGGTGCCGGTCAAGCGCATGGTCTTCCACGAGATCACCAAGGCTGCGATCCACGAGGCCATCGAGAACTGCCGCGACGTCGACACGAGCCTCGTCGACGCGCAGGAAGCCCGGCGCATCCTCGACCGCTTGTACGGGTACGAGGTTTCTCCGGTCCTGTGGCGCAAGATCGCGCCGCGGTTGTCGGCGGGGCGCGTGCAGAGCGTCGCGACGCGGTTGATCGTCGAGCGCGAGAAAGAGCGCATCGCCTTCGTCCCGGCGCGCTGGTGGGATGCCAAGGTCGTGCTCGAGCACAAGGGCACGTCGTTCCCGGCCGAAGTGACGGCGCTCGACGGCGTGACGCTCGCCCAGGGTCGTGACTTCGGTCCGGACGGCAAGCTGAATGCGACGGCCAAGGTCCAGATCCTCGACGAGACGAAAGCGCGCAAGCTGTCCGACGGCTTGAACGGGGCCACGGCCCTCGCGACTTCCATCGAGGAAGACGAATTCAACTCGAAACCCAAGGCGCCGTTCACGACCTCGACGTACCAGCAGGAGGCCGGGCGCAAGCTCGGCATGGCCGCCAAGCGCGCGATGCAGGCTGCGCAGCGCCTCTACGAGAACGGCTACATCACGTACATGCGTACCGACAGCATCACGCTGTCCGCGCAGGCCATCCAGGCGGCGCGCGAACTGGTCACGCGCGAGTACGGCAAGGAGTATCTGCCTCCGACCCCGCGCACGTGGACCGGCAAGTCGAGGAACGCGCAGGAAGCGCACGAGGCCATTCGTCCGGCCGGCGATCACTTCCGTTTCCCGAAGGAGGTGGCCGGCGAGGTCGGCGGCGACGAAGCGGCCGCGTACGAGCTCATCTGGAAGCGCACGGTGGCCTCGCAGATGGTCGACGCGCGCATGAAGAGCGTGACGGCGCGCTTCCAGGCGCCGCTCTCGACCGGCGGCAAGGCGGACCTCGTGGCGCGTGGCAAGACCGTGCTGTTCCCGGGCTACTTGCGCGCCTACGTCGAGGGCACGGACGAGCCCGAAGCGGAGCTCGAGGAAAAGGACGTCGTCCTGCCGCCCCTCTCGAAGGGCGATCGCGCGCGGGTCGAGAAGAGCGAGCCGCTCGGCCATTCGACGAAGCCGCCGGCGCGATTCACCGAAGCCGCGTTGGTACAAAAGATGGAAGAGCTCGGCATCGGCCGCCCGTCGACCTATGCGAGCATCATCGGGACGATCACGGATCGCGAGTACGTGGTGAAGCGCGGTCAAGCGCTCGTGCCCACCCCGCTCGCCTTCGCTGTCGTGCATCTGATCCACGACCTCGAACCTTCGCTGGTCGACTACGGGTTCACGGCCGAGATGGAGGAACATCTCGACCAGATCTCGCGCGGCGAACTCGACCGCAACGTGTTCCTGGCCAACTTCTGGACCGGCAAGGAACCGGGCTTGAAGAACATCGTCACGGCGCGCGCCGACAAGATCGATCCGCGCGTCGTGAACACGATTCCTCTCGGCGAGCACGAGGGCAAGAAGATCTCGTTGCGCGTCGGTCGCTACGGACCCTACATCGAGTGCGAGGAACTGCGCGCCAGCGTTCCCGAGGGACTCGCGCCGGACGAGATCACGATCCAAAAGGCGCTCGAGTTGCTCGCCGCCGCCGGACAAGCCGAGGAGCCGCTCGGCCAGGGGCCGGACGGCAAGTTCGTGTATCTGCGCATCGGCCGGTTCGGGCCGTACGTTCAACTCGGCGAGGACCCCGAGGACAAGGACAAGGACGAGAAGCCCAAGCGCGCCTCGCTGTTCAAGTCGATGACTCCGAAGACCGTGACGCTCGAGCAGGCGCTGCAATTGCTCTCGCTGCCGCGCAAGCTCGGCGTCGAGAGCGATGGTTCCGTCGTGACCGCTCGCCCCGGCCGTTTCGGGCCCTACCTCGAAAAAGTCGTGCCGGGCCAGGAGAAGCCCGAGACGCGCAGCCTGACGAGCGAGGAGCAACTGCTCACGATCACGCTGCCCGAGGCGCAGGCGATCTTCGCCATTCCAAAGCGCGGCCGTGGCCGCGGTCCGGCCGCGCCGCCGCTGAAGGAACTCGGTGTCGATCCGAACAGCGGTTCGCCGATCGTCATCAAGGACGGCAAGTACGGTCCTTACGCCACGGACGGCACGACGAACGCGTCGCTTCCGAAGGGGACGAGCGTCGAGGAGTGCACGCTCGCCATCGCCGCAAACCTGCTGGCCGATCGGCGGGCCGCCGGCCCGAGTTCGAAGAAGAAGAAGCCCGCTCGCGCCGCCAAGAAACCCGAGAGCGCCGAGAAGGCGCCCGCGAAGAAGAAGGCCACGCGCAAGAAGGCGAAGGCCGCGACCGACGAGGAGTGAGATCGTCGTCGGCCCAAGGTCCTAGAGGGCGGGCTCCTCAGGGGGCGATGGTGAACCGGATCGCGTCACTGAGATTCGTCCCGAAGGGCGCGGCCAGCGCGTCACGCGACCAGAATTGGGCGAAGATCGTCGCACCAGCGTGTAAACGCATGTCGATGCCCGACGTGATGAGGGCGCCCATGTCGAAGCTCATCGCGCCGCTGCAATCGAGGCCGTTTTGGTTGCCGCCCGAGTTCGAGACCGCCGTGCGCGTGACCGGCGCAGCGACGCACAGCGTGCCGCCCTGGAACCCCTGGTTGGCCGAGTTGATGCCGTAGAACAGGAGTCCGCTCTGTTGGTTGAGCACGCCGGTCGCGCGGATCGTGAAGCTGCCCACACCTGCGCCCACACCGGGGATGCCGATCGCGCCGATCTGCGGAGTGCACCCTTGCGAATTCGTCTGCGAAACGCACTCCGTGCTCCACGTTCCCGCGCACGACAATACGCCGAGCGGATTGTTCAGAGCCGCGTTCAGGCCTGAATTCGCGAGCGAAGTGCCGTAGTTGGCGGTGGTGAGGCCGACGTCGCACGCGCCGTTCGTGTGGATCGCGACCACCTTGCCCGTCGATTCGAGGATCACCGGAGAACCTGAGTTCCCGCCCGTCGTATCCGCCAGGTAGCGCACGATGTTCCCCGACAGACCGAAGTACGGTCCGGCGTTCGTCTGCTGCGCGAAATTCTGGCTCGGCGGCGTGAGGTCAGACCCGAAACCGGTGACGCGCATCGACAGCGACGCGTCGAACAGCGGCGGGTTCTGCCGCGCGAAGGCCGCGAGCTGCGCCTCGTAGGGCGTCTTGCCCGTGTTCGGGTTCGCGAAGCAGCCGAACACGCCCCAATCGGATCCGGTCGCGACGACGCTCGTCTGCTGCGAGGCGAAATCGACGGCGTACTGATGCGCGGGCGACGGATGGACGATGTTCCCGCCCGCCGTCGAGATCGGCACGTTGAACTCGACGAGGTTGTATCCGCCGGTGCAGTGCCCGGCCGTCATCAATGCATGGCTGCAGTCATCGATCAGGAACGCCGTGCAGATGCTGGGCTGCAGTCGCCCGACGCGGGGATCGCTGGAGGGGACGCGGTCGTCGGTGGGACCACACTGACTGGGAGGTGGCGGCAGTGCGGCGCCCGCGCTCAGCGAGGCGAGGCGCACGCGCGATGGACCGACGTCTGGGCGCGACAGCACTTCGACCCACACTGAGTCACCGTTGAAGTACGCGCTCGAGTTGTTCCATTCCCTCGCCGTCTGCTGCGTGTGCGTCTGCAGCGCGCCGTCCAAGAGCGAGACGATGCGCAGGCTCGAACCGCCCGCGAGTTCGACGTCCGAAAATTGCAGACGCAACCAGCTCGCGCCCGGCACGTCGACGACGAATCCGATCGTGACCGCTGCCGCCTGCTTGGGTGCCCCGACGAGCCCCGAGTCGACGACGTAGGCGTGCTCGACGCCCTGCGGCGAGGCGAGCGGCGCCGCGAGAACGAGCGCGCAGCAGACAGGGGTGAACTTCATGGCCGTCAATCTACGCTCGATTCGGGTTCTCGTGCTTCGCGTAGACTGTCGCTCGTGATTCGTCACGAAGGAACGCTCTACCGGCCGCCGTCCGAGGCCGACAGCCTGATCCTGCAGGCGACCATCGGGTGCAGCTACAACCGCTGCACGTTCTGCGCGATGTACCGTGACAAGCGCTTTCGAGTGCGGCCGATCGAGGAACTGGCGGCCGAGATCGATTGGGCGGCGCGACAGAACGTACCCGTGCGCAAGGTCTTCCTGGCTGACGGCGACGCGTTGATCGCGAAGACGGCCTTCCTGGAGGAGGTGCTCGGTCGGTTACGGCGCGCGTTGCCGAACCTCCAGCGCGTGAGTTGCTATGCCTCGCCGCAGGCCCTGCAGGTACGCAAAGTCGAGGAGATGCAGCGCCTTCGCGCGGCCGGCCTCACGCTCTACTACCTCGGCATCGAATCCGGTCACGACGACGTCTTGACGCGTCTCGAGAAGGGCGTCGACTCAGCCGAGATGATCCGCGTTGCGAACAAGGCGACCGAATCGGGGGTCAAGCTCTCGACGATGATCCTCCTCGGCGCCGGCAATCGAGCGGGGAGCGAGGCTCACGCCCGGGCTTCGGCGGAGGTCGTGAACGCGATCCAGCCGCGCTTCGTCAGCACCCTCGTGATGACGCCAGTCGAGGGCACCCCGCTCTTCGAGGCAGCCGAGCGTGGCGACGTCGACGAGCTCTCACCCCTCGAACTGGCGCGCGAACTGCGCACGTTCGTCGCCGGGCTCGAACTCGATGGCTCGGTGTTCCGCTCCAACCATGCCAGCAACTACCTGGCCCTCGCCGGCAACCTGCCACGCGACAAGGCGAGGATCCTGGCCGCGCTCGACCAGGTCCTCGCGAACCCGGCCGCCGCGCACTTCACGCCGGAATGGCGGCGCGGCCTGTGATCGATCAGGGAGCCGCGCTCGACACGAACGCGCGGAAGCTGGATTCCCAGTGCGCGACGGTCGCGGCCGGACCGACGACCTTCACGTAGTAGTTGCCGCTCGGGCTCTGGATCCACGACAGCAGCATGCGCCAGTTCGGCTCGTTGTATTGCTTCGAGCCTCCCATCATGCGCTCGTCGACGGCGTACGTGCCGGAGACGTCGACTTCGATCACGTTCGCCGGGCCGAGCTTGCGCTGCGACTGCTTCATCACCTCGCGTGAGCTCTTGCCGTCCGGCTGTTTGAACTGGCCCGCCCACCGGTCGAGGTTGCCCTCGATGGGGCCGCCGTCGGTCGCGCCCAGGACGGACACCGTCACGACGGCATCGGCCGTGTCCGCGCCCTGCTTCGCCAGGCGGTACTGCTCGCGGCGCATGGCCGAGCCCGGCGTCTCGGAGACCCAGCCCTCCTGGGCCTTGAAGACGAGCGGTTTCGCCACCGCATCGATCGGCGGGTGCGAAGCCGGGAGCGGGGTCTTTTCGGCGCCGGCGGGGAGCGGAGGAGCGGACTTCGTGTCCATCCCCTCGGGCATGGCCGTCGGATTCCCTGTCGGGGCCGGAGGCGTGATCACGCGGGGCGCTTCGCCGCAGGCCGCACACAAGAGGATCGGAAGGGTGAACGAGGCGATGTGGCGCGAATTCATGCGCACACTCTAACCCGATCGACGGTGCGAGTCGCGCGCCCCCCCCCCGCCCACCCCTCCGCAGCCCGCCGGCCGCCCTCCGGGCAGGCCCGGGCGTGGGAGCGGGGCCCCGTCCTCGGGGGCGGGCCGCGCG
>JBGATY010000092.1:0-14110 GCA_044228955.1 Planctomycetota bacterium
CGGCATCGTCGCGCTCGCGAACCCGAGCGACCCTGTCTACGCCTGGATCGTGGACGGCGAGGACGACGGCGCGGTGCGTTTCGCGGCGGCCGCGATGGAACTCGGCGGCCAGGTGAACCTGGCGGACGAGCCTTTCCGCGCGGCCGGCCGTTCGGTCGCCCGCGGGAGCCTCCTGGTGCGACGGACCGAGAACGCGGCGGGAATCACGGATCTGGTCGCGCGCGCCGCGCGATCGGCCGGTGTGCTCGCCTACGCGACGTCGACTGCTCGCAGCCGTGACGAGAGCGCCGATCTCGGCGGTCGGCACTTCGACCTGCTGGCGCGCCCGCGCATCGCGATCCTGTCGAACACACCCGTCTCGAGCGATTCGTTCGGGCACGCGTGGCACCTGATCGACAAGCACCTGCGCCTGCCCTCGTCGCATATCGACGCGCAGGGGTTCGGCGGCAGCGACCTGCGCCGGTACAACGTGCTCGTCATCCCCGAAGGCGGC
Source organism: Planctomycetota bacterium (assembly GCA_044228955.1). Taxonomy (GTDB): domain Bacteria; phylum Planctomycetota; class UBA1135; order UBA1135; genus JAEUIA01. The sequence continues at coordinate 494 of JBGATY010000092.1, forward strand.
GGATCGATCGTCAACGAGAACGCGGAGAAGATCCGTACGTGGGTCCGCTCCGGCGGGACTCTGATCGCGCTGGGCGGCGCCGCGAGCGACCTGTGCGGCAAGGAATCGAAGTTCTCGCAGGTGCGCGATCGTTTCGACGTGCTCGACGATCTCGACAAGTACGCCGTCTCGGTCAAGCGCGAACGCGAGGCCGGCAAGACCAAGATCGACGAGGCCGCGCTCTACGAGGAGCCGAAGGCCGAAGCCAAGCCCGATGCGACGGAACCGAAGCCCGAGACCGCCGACGCGCCTCCCGAAGCGAAGAAGAGCCCGGACTCCGCGGAGAAGCCCGCCAAGAAGGACTCCCCGAAGGAGGAAGACAAGAAGCGGCGCGATCGCTGGCTCTCGACGTTCTCACCTCAGGGCGTGATCCTGCGCGGCGAAGTGAACCCGGACATGTGGATCACCGCGGGCTGTTCCGACGAATTGCCCGTCTTCTTCGAGGGTTCGAGCGTGTTCATGTCCGAACTGCCCGTCCGCACGGCCGTCCGCCTCGCCGCCGCGGACCGCCTGCGCCTGTCGGGACTCCTGTGGCCCGAGGCCAGGGAGCGCATCGCGGACTCGGCCTACTGCACGGTCGAACGCATGGGATCTGGACAGGTGATCCTGTTCGCCTCGAGCCCGGTGTTCCGCGACTGGTTCCGGGCGACTTCACGCCTCCTCTCGAACGCAATCGTGTACGGGCCCGGCGCGGGCGCCAGCCAGCCGACCCAGTGGTGAGCATCGGGCGGCGCGACACAGGCTTTTCTTGACGTCGAGTGGTCGCAGCCCGACTCTGAGTCCGCGGTGACGGCGGCGGAGATCCGCTGCCGTCCGCGAAAGGTCTCGATGAAAACAGTTCTGCTCGCTCTTGGCCTGATCTTGTCGGCTCCGTTCCTCGACAAGAAGGACGATGAACTCCCGCTCGGCGACTTCGGCAAGTCGTTCTTGAAGTCGCACTTCAAGGTCGAAGCCGCTGCGGAGATGCCGATCGACAAGATCCGCGAGCAGCACTGCGTGCGCGGCACGTTCGGCACGTTCGAGATCGCCTATCCGATCTGGCAACTCGACGACAAGCACCACATCGAGGACCTGCAGTCGATCGCTTCGACGCTCGTTCAACTGCAAGTCCACTGGATGGATTGGCTCGCGAAGGGCGACGAGCGCCTGAAGGCCCCCAAGGCCGACGCCGAGACGCTGCTCGCGTGGATCAAGTCGTGGAAGCCGGGCGGGTTCGCCAAGGCAGCCACGGCGCCGGACAAGGACCTGTTCGTGCTCCTCGGGGCCACGGACGCGCAGGTGGCGGCTTCGAGGAACCTGGGGGCGTTCATCGGGAAGCCCGACGTCCTCGGGGTTGCGCCGCGCGACGGCAAGAAGACGCGCATCATGTTCGCTCCGACGCGCCGCGACTTCGTCGAGATGCTCGGCTACGCCGGCATGCTCGACGCGACCGTGCAGCCGCAGCTCTGGACCAAGACGGCGACCACCTGGACGAACTTCTGGATCGAGTGGACGCTGGTGCTCGCCCTCGAGTACCCGCCCTGGTCCTACGACAAGGACTTCAAGACCGGGTTCTCGATGAACAAGTTCGAGACCACCGGGATGCTGGAGCACACCGTTCAGCACGCGATGCTCACGTTTTTGTGGATGGTGTACGGCGACAACGACGCGATCCACTTGAACCAGGCTCAAGCCATGGCGATGGCCATCGAGCTGTGCGGCGAGATCAATGCCCTCGAGGGCGACGGCGGCCGCGGCACGACCGGAGCACGCACGAACGCCTACGAGAAGTTCGTGCCGGGCGGCAACTCGGAAGGAGGCGTTCTGCCTCCGATCTCCGCACTGCCCTTCGACAACGTGAAGACCAATCCCTGGCACGAGGGCTTCGGCCGCGACTACTTCGTGCTGCCGTTGCGCAAGGGCCAGAAGCTCGGTGCGAAGGGCGTGACCAAGGACGGCCCGCCAAAGCTCGATCCGATCGTCGTGAAGGACAAGAGTGCGCACTTCTCGATCACGTCCCTCGACGAAACCAAGCACTACGTCGTGAGCGCGCCCTTCATGGGCGAGAACGCCAAGATCCGTCAGTATCCGCCACCCGAATTCGTCACCGACTTCCGCGAGTTCTTCCGCGCGTACAAGTGCGGCTTCCTGCACTGGCTGCAGACGATGAGTGACAAGGGCGGCCTCGAGCCATCGCTGGCGAAGTACCAGACGCTCATGAAGCGCATGGCCAATCGGGACGAGAGCAAGACTCTCGACGCGATCGTGATGGAGGTCTACGGTCTGCCGCTCAGCGGCAAGAATGGCGAGACGGACAGCCTGGAGTGGCGCTTCCTCGACTGGCTCGCCAAGGGCAAGTAGTCACCGCGGACGCTTCGGAATCACAGCCCACGGCGCCTCGCCGCGTGCTCCACGCGCGAACCAGGATTTCCACAGGTCGCGATCGCCGAGCATCCACATGAAAACGCCGCCCACGACGGGCCGCGCGTGCATGCCCTTGTCCCGCGCCGTCCTCGTGTCGTACCAGTCACTCATCGGAACCCGATCGGGCGTCTTGTCGAGGAACAGGATCACACGGTCCACGAGCGCGTCGAAGTCGGCGCGCTGATTCGTGATCGTCGCCGTCCAGGTGATCCAATCCAGCTTGGTGTAGTCGGCGCGAGAATCGAGCGGCAGGCCGAATTCGTTCTGCGCTTTCTTGTACCAGGCCATCTCTCGCGCCTTGAGTTCATCGGGGAACAGATTCAGCCCGAGCACGCGATCCCAGGCCAGGTTGTACTTCTGACTCCACGTGTTCGGACTCCCGAAGGCGAGGCGCGTGTGATCCAACTCGGATCCGGCGACAGAAGGCTCGGCCGCCATCGCAGTCCATCGATTCGCGAATTCCTTCGCGATCCCGCGCCACCTCGCAGCCTCCTCAGCCCGGTCGAGCTTTCCGCACAACTGCGCAAAGGCACCCAGCGCCAAGATGGACTTGATGGACAAGTTCGCGTTCCGCGCGAGCGGCCCGGCGAAATCGTCGGTGCACAGCTGCGACTTCGGATCGAACCCTTCCGTCTCGAGATACGCCGCCCATTTCGCGAGAAGGGGCATGTACCGGTCGAGGAACGCCCGGTCGTCGTCGACCTGAGCCAGCGCGGCGACGAGCAGGATGAGGTTGGCCGATTCCTCTACGGGCATCTGACCGTCCGCGGTCGCTTCTCCCCCGCCGTAGACCTGTCCGTCCGCGTGCGGATACACGCCCAGGTCGTGCGGCGCGAACGGGAAGGTCCAGGCACTCGACGAGGCGTACTCGAGCACCGGCGTCAGCATCCCCTTGGCGAGGTCTGCGCCGAAGAACAGGAACAGGGGCGACATCGGATAGATGACGTCGACGGTGCCGATGCAGCCGTTGCTCGTGTTCTCCTTTGGGAACAGGAGCGGCCGGCCTGCCGCGTCGGCCACGATCTTGTTGCCACCCAGGCACTGTCTGTAGGCGAGCGAAGCCAGCCGCGCGTAGCGCGTTCCGCCCCGCGTCTTGAGATCCCGCCGCAGTCCGGCATCGAACGTATCGCAACGGTTCGAGATGTCGCTCCACTCGCGCTCGGCCGTCTCGAGCAGCTCGCGCGCCGAGCCCATCTTCGAACGCCAGAACGGCCGCAGCTTCGTGCCCATCCAGCGGATCGACCACTCGTCGTCGTACGCGAGCATCACGCGCCGCTTCACCGGAGTGTTGTTCACGCGACCGAGATCGAAGCGCACGGCGAGCACGGGCCAGCGGTCGTTGGCCGGCCTTGGAGACTCGGCGTCGTCGCTCGTCCGCCATTCGCGGCCCGCTGCGAACGAATCGCGCGCGTCGACATCGCTCGTGATGCGCGTGCGACCGCCCTCGGAGTGGGGCACGGCGAGATAGGCGTGCCCCCAGTCGATGCGCCGGTCGTCGCCGCTCTTCTCGAGAACGGCCTGGTCCTTCGCCCCGCAGCGCAGGACGGCCATTCCGTCCGCTTCCAGGCGGCCGAACTCGACGTCGGCGTCGACGCGGTCGACGCACAGCTCGGTAGACGTGTCGAACTGGAACGCGATCTCGTGGTCCTTGCCGTCCACGGCTCTGAACTCGAACGAGACGTACGTCAAGGGACGCGACATCACCGCCAGGTCGTCGGGCAGCGCCGGCGTCGTGAACACGAGGTTCAGGAGCACGGTGCCGGCCGTGAACGTCGCGACCGTGCGCGTCGGCGACACTTCGACGCCGACCTGCTGCATGGGCGGCACGCTGCCTGGCGAGGGACCGATGACGCGCATGGCTCGGCCATCGATGCGGACGAGACACGAAAGCGCGTTCGGCCGGCCCGTCCAGTGCACGGGCCAGGCATCGGTCCACTTCTCCCCGCTCGACCAGATGCTGAAATACGGATCGTGCACCACGAGTGGCGCGGCCGGCGGACGCAACAACCCACCCTGCGCGCTCGCGACCGCGCTGGATGCGACGAGGAACGGAACGAGGAGTGCGCGCCTCAACGATCCGCTCCCCGCTCCGGCGCTCAACGAGCGGCCAGCGCCGGTGCTTTGTTGCGCGCGACGTGCTCGGAGACGACCTGCGCGACGCAAGCGGTCAGCTTGCGGGCGGTCGGTACGTCCAGGAACTCGTTCGGACCGTGCGCGTTGCTGTGCGGGCCGAGCACTCCCGTGATGAGGAACTGCGCCTTGGGGAACTTCTTCCCGAGCATCCCCATGAACGGGATCGAGCCGCCCTCGCCCATGTAGACGGCTTCCTTGCCGAAGAATGTCTTCGAGGCCTTGTCGACCGACTGCTCGAGCCACGGAGCGAGTTCCGGAGCGTTCCAGCCGCCGCTCGACTTGTCGCCGTCGAACGTGACCTTCGCTCCGCTCGGCGGATCTCGCTCGAGCAATTCCTTGAGCTTCCTCGACGCGACTTGGGTGTCGCAGGTCGGCGGAACGCGCAGGCTGATCTTGACGGCAGTCAACGGCCGCAGGACGTTGCCCGCGCTGTCGAGGTCCGGCAGACCGCGTGCGCCCGTGATCGACAGGGCCGGACGCCACGTGCGATTGAGCATGAGCTCGGTGTTGTCCGTGTGCATGGGCTTCACGCCCTTGTGCCACGGGTACTTGTTCCAGACCTCGTCACCGAGCACGCGAGCAGCGACTTTGGCTTGATTCAGCCGTTGCGCGGGGATGTCGACGTGGAAGTCCTGCGAGAGGATCCTGCCCGTCCCCTCGTCCTCGAGGCGCGACAGGACCTGGCGCAGCACACGGAACGAGCTCGGAACGATGCCCGAGGCGTCGCCCGAATGGACGCCCTCCGAGATCGTCTCGACCACGAGGTTGCCGCCGATCAGGCCGCGCAGGCTGGTCGTGCTCCACAGTTGATCGTAGTTGCCGCAGCCGGAGTCGAGGCAGATCACGAGGCTCACGTCTCCGATGCGCTTCTCGAGAGCGTCGATGTAGAAGGGCAGGTCGTAGCTGCCGCTTTCCTCGCACGCCTCGATCAGGACGACGCAGCGCGCGTGCGGTACGTTCTGGCGCTTCAACGCCTCGATCGCGGTCAGGGACGCGAAGGCGGCGTAGCCGTCGTCCGCTCCACCACGGCCGTACAGTCGCTCGCCACGCATCACCGGTTCCCACGGAGACAGGCCTGGATTCCAGCCCGAGAACTCGGGCTGCTTGTCGAGGTGGCCATAGAGCATGACCGTGTCGCCCCCGAGGCCCGCAGTGCCTGGAATCTCCATGAAAATGACCGGGGTGCGCTCCTCGCCCTTCTCGTTCTTGAGGCGCACGACCTCGAGCTGCATGCCCTCGATGTTGCGCGATCGGCACCACTTCTCGATCAACTGCACCGCACGATCCATGTGGCCGTGCTTCTTCCAATCGGGATCGAACGCAGGCGACTTGTTCGGGATCTTGATGTACTCGGTGATCGCCGGGACGATCGAGCGCGACCACGTTTCGTCCACGAAGCTCTTGCTGCTCTGGGTGTTCATGCCCAGGAGTCTATCGAGCCCTTGCGCGGCTTGGAATTCAGGTTCGCGAGCCCCAGCCCTGGACCTGGGTCTCGACGGGCTTCGCAGCGCGACGCGAGCGTCTGGACCACATCCATGCGACGAGGAGGCCCACGGCGAGGAGCGCCAGCACGGGCGCGACCGCGGCCAGGAGCGAAACGACCGTCGAGCCGACGAACTCCACGGCGGCAACGAGAGGATTGGCGAGTCCGAAGGTCAGGATTCCCGATGCCGCCCGCGTCACGACGGTGGTCGTCTGCACCGCCGCAGCGATGCCTCCGCCGGCCACGGCTGCGAGCGACCAGCGGAACCACGGATCCATGTCCGTGATGAAGCTCGCTGTCAGCAACGTACCGGCGACGATCGCCGCCGGCGTGGCACGAAAACGCGAAACCCGCAGGCGGCGGACAGGGCGAGCCCCGTCAGGATGCTCAGGATGACCTGGAGATGTTCGTCCATGTTCGACTCGGCGACGTTACTCGCGGGACGGCCGAGTATTCTCGCTGGAACGGGGACGACGCGCTACTGCCCGATTTTCTCCGCCGCCGCGGCCTCGCAGAGCTTCTGCACGGCATCGATGTCCCGCTCGAGTTCGTCCTTGGAAGCGCCCTTCTTCGCGTCCTTCTCCAGGATTGCCGCGTGCGTCGTCAGCGACGGGAAACCATAGCTGCCGGCCGCGCCCTTCAGACGGTGCGCGATGATGGAGAGTTCGCCGAGGTCGCCCTTCTCGAGCGCCGCGCGCATGTCCTTGACGTCGGTATCCAGGTCGCCGACGAACATGAGCACGAGTTCCATCAGCTCCGCGTCGTGCTGCGCCTCCTGGGCCGGCGTCGGCTTGGGCGCCGAGGGAATGGGCGCCCCGCCGTTCACCTTCTGGAACCAACGGGCGATCGTGGAGAGGAAGGTGTGGCGAACGATGGGCTTCGTGCAGAAATCGTCGCAGCCGGAGTCGAGACACTTGTCCCGGTCGGTCGACATCGCGTGGGCAGTCAGCGCGATGATCGCGCTCTTGCAGCCCTGCTCCCGCAGACGACGCGTCGCCTCGTAGCCGTCCACGATCGGCATCTGCATGTCCATCACGATGAGGTGGAACGGCCGGCCCGCCTCTTCCACCGCGCGCACCTTGGCCAGTGCTTCGGCGCCGTCGACGGCGATCTCCACGTGAGCTTCCGCAGCCGAGAGGATGAACCCGATGAGGCGGCGGTTGTCCTCGCCGTCCTCCACGAGCAGGATGCGCGAACCGACGAGTCTCGGCGTGGTGAACTGCGCATCGGAGTCCGTGAACTCGGCCAGGAAGGACAGGTTCTGTCCCCGGCGCATCTTCACCCCTTCGAGCGGACCCGTGTCGATCGAGAACGTGAACACGCTGCCCTTGCCCACCTCGCTCGTGACCTCGATCGAGCCACCGAGCCGATCCACGAGGTGTCTGCAGATCGAGAGACCGAGGCCCGTACCGCCGAAACGGCGTGTCGTCGAGGTGTCGGCCTGCATGAACGGCTTGAACAACCGCGACACCGTGTCGCCGTCCATGCCGATGCCGGTGTCCATGATGGCGAACCGCAGGCGCGGCACGTCGCCGGACTCCAGCGTGACGAGCAGGCGTACCCACCCACGCGGAGTGAACTTGATCGCGTTTCCGACGAGGTTGATCAGGATCTGCTTGAGCCGCACCGGATCGGTTTGAATCGTTTCCGGAATCCCGCCGATGGACTCGATCTTCAGCTCGATACCCGCGATCGCGGCGCGCACGTCCATTGCGCCGTGAACTTCCGCGAGGATGGCGTGCGGTGAACAGGAGATCTTCTCGACCGAGAGCATGCCGGCCTCGATCTTGGAGATGTCCAGGATGTCGTTGATGATCTGGAGCAGGTGCTCGCCGTTCCGGCGTATGCGGCTGAGCGCCTCGACCTTGTCCGCGTCCGAGAGCCCCGGGTCGAGCAGGCGTTCCGAGAAACCGAGGATCGACGTCATCGGCGTCCGGATCTCGTGACTCGTGTTGGCCAGGAACTCGCTCTTCGTTCGGCTCGCGGCCTCAGCCTGGGCAAGCGCACGCTGCGATTCGACCTCGGCCCGTTCGCGCTCGACGATTTCGACCTTGAGAGCGAGGTTGGCCGCCGAGAGCTTCAGCGTGCGCTCGTCGACGCGCTCTTCGAGCGTGCGGTTCGCTTCGTTGAGCTCGCGGGTGCGCTTCTTCAACTCCAGCATGATCTGGAGCAGGCGCCCGAGAAGGGCGATCGAGAACACGTACAGCCCGATGCGGAAATGCTCGGCCGTCTCGAGCTGATCGTCGAAGGCGATCTCGTAGACGGCGTGCAGCGCGCTGGGCGCGCGATCCACGCCGAGGGACCTGATCGCGGCGATCTCGAACTCGATGGTGTGCTTCTCGGCGATCGTCGAGTCCAGGGATGAGACGACGGCGTTGATGGCGGCGGCCAGCTTGGGGTTGAGCTTCGCCTTCTCGCGCAGGCGTGAGAGCGCCGACGACATTTCGCTCGTCGAGTCTCCATTCGGCGAGATCATGAGCAAGGACACCTGACATAGAGCCTGATTCAGCGCGAGCGCCGTGTCCGCGTCCAGCTTGCCGGTGGCGTGAAGCGCTGCGACGTTGGCCGGCAGGGCATGGAGCGACGTGCTCAACCTCGAGCACGCCTCTCCGAGCCCCCGCGCATGCTGGCTCAGTGGCTCGAGCGAGCGCCGCTCCAGGTCGAGTTCCTTCGCGAACTCGTCGTTGCTGAAGCGTGCCGTGCGCTGCTCCACGAGCGTGATCGAATTGACCACGCGGCCAGCCGCTTCACTCAGCCGTTCGGCCGCACCTTCGGGTTCAGTGCGCGCCAGAGCCAGCTGCCGATCGAACTCGTCGAACGCGGTGCCCATCGAGACGATCGCGAGGTTTCCCGCGGAGTGTTCCTCGCGGGACAGACCCCGCGACTCCAGGAAGAAGTACAGCAGGACTACGACAGAGGCGAACCCCAGGATGATCGGCTGGAATCGTCTCATGGGATTTCCGCTCACGCGCTTTCGGGGATGTCGTCGGCACGACCGCGAATCGTGTTGCGCCCGCCGGCCTTGGCTGCGTAGACGGCCTCGTCGGCGGCCTTCAACAGATCGTCGATGTCCTTGATACTCGCTGTCTTTTCGGCACAGCCGAGGCTGACGGTCACCGACCCCTCGAAACCCTCGCACCGGATCGAGTTCGTCGCTACGGAACTGCGCAAGCGTTCGGCGCACAGATAGGCCTGGTCCAGCGTGCTGTTGACGTTGATGACGAGGAACTCCTCGCCACCCAGTCGACACACGACGTCGCCGCGGCGCGTTCGCGCCCTGAGGATCGCGGCTGTCTGCTTCAGGACGACGTCGCCCACGTCGTGACCATGGGTGTCGTTGATCCGCTTGAAGTGGTCTATGTCGACCATCACGACCGAAAGAGGTCGGTTCATGCGCACGGACTCGCTCCACTCCTGCTCGAGACGAGTGATCGCGTAGCGCCGATTGGGAAGCTCCGTGAGGACGTCGGTGAGCGCGGCGGCGCGCAGCTTGCGCGTCAAGAGACCCATCTCGGCCACCTGGGTCATGCGCAAGGTCTTGTCCGCCTCGACCTGCCGCTGCAGTTCGATCATGCGCTGACCGGCCTGCACTCGCGCGAGCAGGATGCGCGCGTTGAACGGCTTGGTGACGTAGTCGTCGGCCCCCGCCGCGAAGGCGTCGACGACCTGCTGCTCGTCCTCGCGGGCGGTCAGGATGAGCACGTAGGTCTTGCGACCTGCGTCGATCTTCCGCAGAGCCCGACACACCTCGATCCCCGTCATCTCCGGCATGACCCAGTCCGTCACGACGATGTGCGGAGACTGGTCGAGGACGATCCGCAGTCCATCCTCGCCGTTCTTGGCCGTCACGACCTGATACCCGGCTTGCCGCAGGTGGTGCGAAAGGAGGCGCACGATGCGCGGATCGTCGTCGATCACGAGGATCTTGATCTCCGCCGGCGCCAGCGGATCCAGGTCGACGCAGTCCTCTCCTGCTCGCGAGCGATCGGTCTCGCGCTTCGACTTGTCCGGGACCAGCGGTTGCAGGGAAGCCGGCGAATCCGTGGCTCCTTGGAGCGACTGGCCGGCTGTCGTCGGAACGCGGAACAACGCTCCCCATTCCTCCCATTGCGGGCGCGATCTCTCGATGATGGGCCGCAACGATTCGAGATCGACCTCGGGATCCGCGGTCGGGGCCAAGAGGGACAGCCAGTCCGGTTCTGTCGACCAGGCGTGATTCCTGATCGAGGACACGAGCGCATCGGCGATCACCGAACTCTCGAGCAGGATCGTGGCCATCGCGACCTGCAGGGGATCGTCCTGGTTCGCGTCCTTCGTCTGCGCACCTTGGGCCAGGACGGCGGCGGTGAACACGTCCGGCAGACCCCAGTCCTCGAGGATGGAGGCCGCGACCTCCCAGTGCTGGATCTCGAACGCGCTCGTTTCGGCCGCGATCAGGTGACTCTTAGGCTTCTGCCGCGCGGCATCGAGCACACGCGCGTACGGCTCCGGATAGACGGTCGCGAACGCGAGCATGCCGAGCCGCGACATGAGCGCACACGTGAACGCCTCGACCGGATCGATGACTCCACGCTCTTCAGCAACGTGGCGCGCCGCAATGGCCATGGCGAGCGAATACGACCAGTAGCGGTCGTAGTCGAAGCTCGGGCATGCTCCCGTGCCCGTCGAAGGAACCAGCGTGAATCCGAGCGCGACCCCGCGCACGGCACGGATGCCGAGCTGCCGCGTGGCCATGCCCACGGTCGTCACCGGTGGTGAGCCGGCGAGCGCGGTCGCGTTCGCCAGCTTGATGATGCGCCCGCTCATCGCCGGGTCGACCTGGATGCACTGCGTGAGTTCCTCCAGGGAGCAATTCTCGTTCTGCGTGCGCCGCAAGATGACGAGACCGACTCCCGACGGAGTCGGCAGCGCCCCGGACTGCTTCAGTTCCTCGAATCGCTTGTAGATCAACTCGCTCTCCGCCCGAAATCGGCCATCACGCCGACTTCGCCTTCCTGGAGCAGGTGCTCGCGAGCGACACTCGATTGCGACCGGCGGCCTTCGAGGCGTAGACCGCCTCGTCCGACGCCTTGATCAACGCGTCGAGGCTCGTCATGGCGGGGTTGCGCTGCGCCACTCCGAGGCTGACGGTGACGTTTCCGTCGAAGCCCCCGTTCTTGATCAGACTGCGCTCGATCGCTCCACGCAATCGCTCGGCACACACCGCCGCCTGGGATTCCGTCGAATTGGGACACACGACGAAGAACTCCTCGCCGCCGAGCCGCGAGGCCTCTTCACCCTGGCGCGTCGTCGCGCGGAGCACGCGAGCGGTTTCCTTCAGCACGACGTCACCCACGTCGTGACCGTAGGTGTCGTTCACCCGCTTGAAGTGATCGATATCGAGCATGATCACGGACAGCGGACATCCCGTTCGCGTGGAAGTCTCCCAGTCGGTTTCCAGCCGCTTCATCGCATAGCGACGATTCGGCAGTTCCGTCAGCACGTCCGTCAGCGCTGCGCTACGCAGCTTGCGCGTCATCAGTCCGAGCTCGGCCACCTGACGCATGATCATCTTGCGATCGCTCGCTACACGCTCCTGCAACTCGACGACCCGCTGTCCGCCCTTGATACGTGCGAGTAGCACGCGCGCGTTGAAGGGTTTCACGACGTAATCGTCGACGCCGGCGTCGAAAGCCTCGACGATGCGATCTTCCTCGTTCTGACCGGTCAAGAGCAGGAAGAACACGTTGCGACCGTAGTCGATGCGGCGCAGCGACTTGCACAAGTCGAGCCCGTCCATCGCCGGCATCATCCAATCGGCGATGACGACTTGAGGGCTGTTCTCGAGCGCGAGCTTCAGCGCTTCTTCGCCGTTCGAAGCCGTGATGACTTCGTTGCCGGACTTCCGCAGCGTTGCAGCCAGCAGTTTGAGGGACATCGGGTCGTCGTCGACGGCGAGGATGCGCAGCGGTTTCCGCTGGTCGCCGACGGGTTCGAGCGCGATGGCCACCTCGGGCGCCGCCAGGGCCTCGACGGGCTCCGGGTTCGCCGCTCGTTCGTGAATCTCCTCGGGAGTCGCCATCTTCCCCGTCGGAACGTCGAGCGTCTTGCCCCACTCCTTCCATTCGCGACCGATGCCCGCACACAGTTCCGAGAATGCAGGCGGTTCGAGACCGAGGATCGCACGGACGCTCTCGAGTCGTGCTGCGACCACCTTCGGATCGACGATGCTCTGATCCCGCTCCTCGATGCACGCCGAGGTGATCGTGTGGGCGCAGAAGAGGACGCGCGCCATGGCTGCCGTCTCACGGTGCTCGACGGGCTGCAAGCTGTCGGCACGCTCGAAGATCTGCAACGCGCGCGAGAAGCTGGCCGGAAGGCCCCAGTCCTCGATCATGCAGGCGGCCACTTCGAGGTGATCGATGGCGAACTGGTCTTGTTCGAGTCGGGCGAGCCCCGAGTCGATGTGACTCTCCTGATTGGCGAGCACCTGCGAGTATTCGGTCGGATACACGCTTGCCAGCGCGAGTTTGCCGATACCGCACAGGAGTCCCATCACATAGCCTTCGGCGGGTGACATCCCGCGCATCTGGCGGGCGATGTTCTGCGCGGCGACCGCGCGAGCCAGTGAGGCCGACCAGTAGGCGTCGTAGTCGAAACCCTCGCAGCGACCCGTGCGATTCGACGAGACGAGGCTCAAGCCCAGCGCGACGTTCATGACCGCGCGCACGCCGAGACGCATCGTGGCCTCCGAGACGGTGGTGGCCGGACGCGCACCGCCGATCGCCGCGGAGTTGGCCAGCTTCAACAGCCGACCGGTGAGGACGGAATCCGTCATGATCGTCGCGCTGATCTCCTCCGCGGAGTGCGCGTCCGATTGGGACAGTTTCAGGATGCGCATGACCACGCCCGGAGGCGACGGCAGGCTTCCTGTCACTTTCAGTTCTTCGAAGGTCTTGCTGAGCATTTGGATCCGGACTCGTGCAGTGGGTGTGCTGCGTCAGCCCTTCAAGGCGCGCAGTTCGGATTCGGCCTCGGACAACGAACGCGTGGTGTCGGCGAGCAGCGGAGTGATACCGGCCGTCTCCCGATTCCGGGCGAATTCCTCGATCCGCTTGCAGACCGCGGAGAGTTTCCTGGCACCCACGTTCGCGCTGCTCGACTTGAGCGTGTGAGCTGCGCGTTCGACGAGCTTGATGTCGCCGGATGCGAGACCGCTCTCGATGTCGTGGACTCGCGCCGGCGCGTCCGCCAGGAACATTCCGATCAATTCCGCGAGCAGACCCGGGTCGTCCTCGCCGCCGAGTTCGCGCAGTTCGGCGATGACGCGCATGTCGATGACGCCGTTGTGGTTCGGGGTGTTCGGGGTGGAGTCGCTCACGGGTCGGCCTTTCCGCGGTTGTGGATCGTGCTCACGAAGCGCGCCCTCGACTCCGCATGCAACTCCGATCCGCGCACGGATCGGCTTGCCACGGGGACGTGTGGGCACACCTATGGGCAAGGATGAATCGGAAGACTCAGTCCCTCGACTTGTGCGGATCGCGAAACCGACAGGTTGCGAACGTCCGGGTGGGCTGAAC
>JBGATY010000093.1:0-5169 GCA_044228955.1 Planctomycetota bacterium
ATCCCGCCAACTACACCGACCACGCCCGCAATGCGCTGATGAACACGAACGCGGCGCGGTGACCGCGAGGGTCCGGCCCCGCCGACCGAGGTGCCGGCCAAGAGCCGCCGAGGGGAGCGAAGCAGCCAACTTCTTCGCATCGGACGCGAGCCGGATCGCGCGAGGGACGATACAACAGTAGTCCCCATCCCGCATGCGCATCACCGTCCTCACAGACCTCGACAAGAAGAAAGACCCGCGCTCCTACGACAAAGTCGTCGATCAGGTGGTCGCTGCCCTCGTGGCCGGCGGACACGAGGCGACGATCTTGGGCGTGCACCGCGATCTCCACGCGCTGATCGACGGGCTGACGAAGCCCAAGCCGGAACTCGTCTTCAACCTGTTCGAGAACTTCGGCAAGGTCCGCCTCGGAGCCGTGTGCGTCGTGGGCCTCCTCGACCTGCTCGAAGTGCCGTACGTCGGCGGCGGGCCGGGCGAGTTCTTCTTGCAGCAGGACAAGGGCATCACGAAGAAGCTCCTCGCGTTCGAGGGTGTGCCGTTCCCGAAGTTCGCCGTGTTCACGGCCGATTCGACCGCCGAGCGCGCGTCGACGCTCAAGTATCCGCTGATCGTGAAGCCGCTTTCGATGGACAGCTCGATCGGTATCTCGCCGAGTTCGATCGTCTCGAATGAGAAGGACCTGATGAAGCGCGTGGCCGCCGTGCACGAGCGCGTCAAGGACGAGGCGCTCGTCGAGGAGTTCATCGACGGCCGCGAATTCAACATCGCGATCCTCGGGAACCGCTCGCCGGTCGCGCTGCCGCCCATGGAGATCGACTTCTCGGGATTGCCCGACCGCGCGGCGCGCATCCTCGACAGCCAGGCCAAGTGGGCCGAGGACAGCATGCGCTTCAAGGGCACGCGCGCGGTCCTGGCGCAGATTCCCGACGAATTGCGGGCGCGGCTGCACGAGGTCGCGCTCGGGGCCTACCGCGCGCTGCACGTCCGCGACTACGGCCGCGTCGACATGCGCATCGATGCCGAGGGCAATCCGTACGTGATCGAGGTCAACGCGAGCTGCTACCTGGAACAGTCGAGCGAGTTCGCGACGGCCGCCGCGGCCGCGGGCATTCCCTACGAAGCCCTGATCCAGCGCATCGTCGAGTGCGCGGCCGCGCGTCTCTCCCTGAAGCCGGCGGCCGTGCCGGCGCCCGCACCGACGGCGGCGGCACCGGCCGCTGCTCCCGCTCCGGATCCCGCGCCGTCCGCGGCGAAGTAGCTCCGCGCGAGCACCGGTTTCGGTATCGTGCGCGCCAGCGATTGCGGCGCCATGAGCTTCACCGACCAGGAAATCCTCGAAACCGTGCGCATGATCGAGCTCGAGACGCTCGACATCCGCACGATCACGCTCGGCATCAACCTGCTCGACTGCTCCGATCCGAGCATCGATTCGGCGTGCGAGAAGGTCTACGCCAAGATCGTCCACCACGCGCACAACCTCGTCGCGACCGGGAACGGCATCGCCGCCGACTACGGCGTCCCGATCGTGAACAAGCGCATCGCCACGACGCCGATCGCGCTCGTCGCGGCGGCATCCGGCGCGCGCGATCTGACACCGTTCGCCCGCGCGATGGACGCCGCGGCCGAACGCTGCGGCGTCGACTTCATCGGCGGCTTCACGGCGTACGTGCACAAGGGATTCAGCGTGTGCGACGGCGCCCTGTTCGACTCGATCCCGTCGGCGCTTTCCGAGACGAAGCACGTGTGCTCGTCGGTGTCCCTCGCGAGCACGCGTGCCGGAATCAACATGGACGCCGTGTTGCGCTTCGCCCACGTCATCGTCGCGACCGCGCGCGCGACGGAAGCTCACGGCAGCATCGGTTGCGCCAAGCTCGTGTGCTTCTGCAATGCGGTCGAGGACAATCCGTTCGTCGCGGGCGCGCACCTCGGCATCGGCGAGCCCGAGACCGTCGTCAACGTCGGCGTCTCCGGTCCCGGCGTCGTGCGCTCGGCCCTCGCTCGCCTGGGGCCCGACGCAGATCTCCTCGCGGTAGCCGAGACCATCAAGCGCACGGCCTTCAAGATCACGCGCATGGGCGAGCTCGTCGGGCGGGAGGCGGCGCGCCGCCTCGGCACGACGTTCGGCATCGTCGACGTATCGCTCGCTCCGACGCCGGCGCCCGGCGATTCCGTGTCGGACATCCTCGAGCTGATCGGCGTCGAGCGCACGGGAGCTCCAGGCACCACTGCGGCGCTGGCGCTCCTGACCGACGCGGTGAAGAAGGGCGGCGCGATGGCGAGTTCCTCGGTCGGCGGACTCTCGGGTGCGTTCATCCCCGTGTCCGAGGATGCCGGCATGATCCGCGCCGTGCGCGAAGGCGCGCTGAGCCTCGCCAAGCTCGAAGCCATGACCAGCGTGTGCAGCGTCGGCCTCGACATGGTCGCGGTTCCCGGAGACACGAGCGCCGCGACGATCGCGGGGATCATCGCGGACGAGATGGCGATCGGCATGGTCAATGGCAAGACGACCGCCGTGCGCATCATCCCCGTGATCGGGAAGTCCGCGGGCGAAACCGTCGAATGGGGCGGCCTGCTCGGCACCGCGATCGTGCAGGATCCCGGCCGCTTCGGCTGCGAACCCTTGATGCGCCGCGGCGGCAAGGTCCCGGCGCCCTTGCAGAGCTACAAGAACTGATTCACCGCGGCGATCGGTACGCGGCCTGACGAGTGCGATAGTCCCACAGGGCAATGACGTTCCCGTGAGCGCTCGAAGCGCGAAATTCCTTCGTCCTTCACGGGCACACACACCCGCGCGGCACCGCGTTCGGGAAACGAGAAGGAATGACCGGTCGCGGCCTCACGTTCTTTTCCGGCCGATCTCAAGAGGACACGGAATCGAGACCGATCAGGTGCGAAGCAAGCTCACATCGAGGAGGCAACATCGCCCTCTCCGAGCGTGAGTTCGAGCGGAGCTTCATCCCTTGTCCTCCAAGATCCTCCTCGTCGACGACGTCGACGAAGTCCGTACGAGCGTCGCGCGCATGCTGTCGCGCCTCTACGACGTCAAGACCGCGAGCAATGCCGAGGAGGCGATTCGCACGTTCGCTTCCGAGGGGCCATTCCCGGTCGTCGTATCCGACTATGCAATGCCCGGCATGGATGGCTTGGAGTTGTTGCGCGAGGTGCATGCGCATGCTCCCGAGACTGTCGGCGTGCTGCTCACGGGCGTGGTTGACCTCGACATCGCCGTCGCTGCCGTCCACGAAGGCGGCGTGTTTCGTTTTCTCGCCAAGCCGGCCGGGTACGAGACTCTCAAGGACGCGATCGACCAGGCGTTGGCGGAGCACACTCGTCTCGACGCCGAACACACGGCCTCGGATCGGCTCCTGTTCGTCAAGGAATCGCTCGAGAGCATGACGGAAGGGCTCGAGGAACGCATTCGTGGACAGAGCGAGGCGCTGCGTCGCCTGCACGAATTCACGAAGGACCTGTGCGCGGCGTCGAGTCTCCAGGCGATCGTCACCCTCACCGCGGAAGCCGCTTCCCACGTCCTTGGCCGCCGTGGCGTGTACGTGCAGGTGTGGGACGACGCCACTCGGGCGCCCGCGGTCGAGGCCAACTCCGGTCCGGAGATGAGCACGCTCATGCACCGCGAGTCGCTCGAGACGAGCGAGGGCAAGATCGGCGAGATCGTCGTCGACCTCGGCGGCCGGCGCGGTCGGCCGCTCTCGACCGTCGACGCGGCGATGCTCGCATCCATCGGCGCCTCCACGGCCGTCGCCGCGCGGAACGAATTCCGGCGGCAAGAACGCGATCACGCCCAGCACGCGACGATCCTCGCGCTGGCCGCGCTCGCCGAACAGCGCGACGACGAGACCGGCAAGCACCTCGAGCGCGTCGCCGCCTACTCGCGTCTCGTCGCCGAGGGTCTGCGCGAGGACGGACACCACTGCGACGTCATCACGGATCAGTGGGTGCACGACCTCGTGCGCTCGTCCGCGCTCCACGACATCGGCAAGGTCGGCATTCCCGACTCCATCCTCTTGAAGCCGGGCAAGCTCACGAGCGAGGAATGGGAGATCATGAAGACGCACGCCGAACTGGGCGCGCGCACACTCGATCGCGTCATCGAGCACTTCGAGACGAACGGTTTCCTCACGATGGGCCGTGACATCGCAGGGTGTCACCACGAGAAGTGGGACGGGACGGGGTACCCCCGCGGTCTCAAGGCGGAACGCATCCCGTTGGCGGCGCGCATCATGGCCCTGGCCGACGTCTACGACGCGCTCACGACCGAGCGACCCTACAAGAAGCCCTGGAATCACGCGGACGCCGTGGAGTGGATCGTCTCGCGGGCCGGGTCGCACTTCGATCCGGACGCGGTGGCATCTTTCGCCAAGCGCTCGACGACCGTGTCGTCGATTCGCGACTCCCTGCGGGACAGTCCGCCGGACAATTCACACGACGTTCTCACGCGTCCGGCGTGACCAACGCGCCTCGCGTGACGACGGCAATCTGAACGCGTCGCGAAGACGCTATCCTCGGCGGCTTCGTGGAGGGATGGAAGCGCACGTACTGGGCGGTCTGGACCGCCAACCTGATCACTTCGATCGGGATGATGAGCTTCCTGCCGTTCTTCCCCACGCTGCTCGAGCAGCTCGGGATGAAGGACCGCAACGAGATCGCGGCCTGGGCCGGCGTGTTGTACGGAGCAGCTCCGCTGTCGGCGGCGTTGATGAGTCCCTTGTGGGGCGCACTCGGGGATCGCTACGGCCGGCGGATCATGGTGCTGCGCTCGATGTTCGCGATCACCGTCTTCGTCGGCGCGATGGCGTTCGCCACGACGACGTGGCAACTGCTGGTCCTGCGCATCCTGCAGGGCGTGTTCTCGGGCTACATCGCGCCGAGCATGACGCTCGTGTCCGTTGCCGCCCCGCCCTCGGAGCAGGGGCGCGTGTCGGGTTCGCTCCAAACCGCGACCGCCGCCGGTTCGGTCGTGGGCCCGATGATCGGGGGCGCTCTCGCACTCGCCATGCCGCTGCGCTACGCGTTCCTCGGGGTCGCGGCGCTGTCGCTCGTCTCGGCCGCGCTCGTCTGGACCTGGGCGCGCGAGGACGCGGCCCATCGGCGCCAGGATCACGGCGAGAATTCGTGGAAGGACACGCTGCGCGGATCCGGCCGCGATCTCGC
>JBGATY010000093.1:5179-5666 GCA_044228955.1 Planctomycetota bacterium
TGTGGCGCAACGAGACGCTCCGGGCGAGCCTCGCGATCGTGTTCTGGATCCAGTTCGCGATGGGCACGACGAATCCGATCCTCGATCTGCACGTGCGCGACCTGCTCGCGAGCGACGCTGAGGGACACAAGCTCGCGACCAGCCTGCTCTTCAGCGGAATGGCGGCGATCAACCTGCTCGCGATGCCGGTATGGGGAAGGGCCGGAGACGAGCGCGGGCATGCGACGCTGCTCGTCACCGTCGCGCTGTGGAGCGGGCTCGCGCTCGTCGCGCAGGGTCTCGCGCCCGTCTTCTGGCTGCTCTTCGCCGCCCGTCTCGTGTTTGGGGCGGTGATGGCGGGCAGTTCGCCGCTTTCCTTCGGCCTGGCCGCGCGCGAGGCCAGCGTCGACCGGCGCGGCGGCGCCTTCGGCGTCGTGTTCGGGGTGCGCACCATGGCCATCGCGATGTCGGCGATGCTCGGCGGGTGGGTCTCGCGCTTCAACGGCAA
>JBGATY010000093.1:5676-14094 GCA_044228955.1 Planctomycetota bacterium
AGGACTTCGATTTGGCGCTTCTAGACCTGAATTACGCTCGCGACACCACTTCGGGCAACGAAGGCCTGCAGCTGCTGGCCCAGGCCAAGCAGCTGGATAGCACCCTTCCGGTCGTCGTGATGACGGCGTGGTGGATGCGCCGGGCGGCTCAACGTCGCGCGAGCTTGCGCAACGCTTCCGGCGGATAGGCCGCGACGAGGCTCATGCCGCCGTCGTCGACTTCACCGAAGAGATGGACGACCCCGCCTTTCTCGATGTGCAGGATGCTCGGTCCATCCGTCGACCACGAGCCCTGCACGACGAGCCTCGTCACGAGTTGTGACAGCCACGGCTCGTGCCCGACCAGCGCCGTGCGCAGTTCGGAGACTCCGCGCAGGATCGCCATCAGTGCGTCGTCCGGCGGGCGCGCCAGCTCGAGCACGGCCTCCGACTCGCCTTCGCACAGTCGGAGCGCGAGTTCGGCGGTCTCCTGCGCCCGCAGCAGCGGGCTGAACAGCACGGAATCGAAGCGCACGCCCAGCCGGGCCAGACCTTCGGTCTCCCGCGCGAATCGGCGGCGACCCTTCGGCGTGAGTGCGCGCCGTTCGTCGCTCCCGTCGGGCCGACGCACTTCCGCTTCGGCGTGACGAATCAGCCAGAGGTCCATGCTCGTCCTTCCGCGCTCGCAAAGGCGAGCCACTGCTTTCGATCGGCGGCGAAGTGATCCAGTGCGCGCTCGAGGAGCGCTTCACGCTCGCGCGGCGCCGCATCGCGCTCGGGCTCCTGCACGGAATCGTTCCCGCGCGCGAGGTCCGCTTCCTCGATGGCCGCGTCGTGCCACTCGCCGAGCAGGTCCTGCAGTTCACGGGCGCGCGTCGAATCCCGACCGAGCCACTCGAGCGCATAACGCGCCCGGCGCACGCGGCGCCGCCAACGATGCACGTCGGCGGCGGTGCGGTCCTTCCGCTCGACGATCTGGGCGGCCCGCACGACGCGCGTGGCGAACCTGCGCGAGCAATCCCGCTCGGCCGCGGCCAGCGTCGGCCAGGGCAGGCAGGAGAGCGCGAGAAGGACTGCGCGAGGCGAAGAAGAACGCAGGAATGCCTGGGCGCGCGCCAACTCCACCGCCCGAGTCGCTCGCAATCGAACGGAGTCTTCGCCTGCGCCGCACCGCGCGAGCAGCACATCGCCATCGCGCACCGCGGTGACCGATCGGCGCAGGCGGCGCAGGTCGTCACGCAGGAGGCGGCGACCGCCGAGCTCCACCCACACCGACAGACGACCCGCCGCGATGCGGAGCTGGTGAACGGAGTCCTCGTCGCCGACGCTCTCGACGGAATCGATGCGCCGCGCGAGCTCGCCGAGCCACGGTTCTGGAGAGATGGTCTCGGGTAGCGACATGTCCAACCGTTCGAGCATATCCTGACGCGCGCGGAACGTGATCATCATGAAGAACGCGTGAAGATGCCGTGCCTCGTCCGGCGGCACTGGCCGAGGTGCGCGCGGCGTGCGAGCATGAGGATCACGGGGCCCCTGCGCCTTGAACTGACCCGCGATGGAAGCCTCCGACGAGATCTCGCTGAACCCCGCGAACAGCGCCGAGACCATGGGCGGTCTCGACGAGCAGGACGGGCCCGAGCTCGGACAACCGTCCCTGTACATCAATCGCGAGATCTCGCTCCTCGAGTTCAACCGGCGCGTACTGGAGCAGGCCAAGGATCCGCGCACGCCGCTGCTCGAGAGGCTGCGCTTCCTCACGATCTGCAGCACGAACCTCGACGAGTTCTTCGAGATCCGCGTGTCCGGCCTGAAACAGCAGGTCGAATACGACGTCAGGCAGGTCGGACAGGACGGCATGAGCGCTCCGGAGACGCTCAAGCGCGTTTCGGCCTTCGCGCACCAACTCGTCGACGAGCAGTATCGCACGTTGAACGAGGTGCTCCTGCCCGCCCTCGGACGCGAGGGTATTCGCATCCTGAAGCGTGAGGATTGGAACGAGGCGCAGCAGCAATGGGTGCGGCGCCACTTCGAACGCCTCGTGTTGCCCGTGCTCACGCCGATGGGGCTCGATCCGGCGCACCCGTTCCCGCGCATCCTGAACAAGTCCCTCAACTTCGTGGTCCAGCTCGAGGGGGTCGACGCGTTCGGGCGCGACGTCGGCGTCGCGGTCGTGCAGGTACCCCGCTCGCTCCCACGCCTGATCGAGCTGCCCAAATCGGCCGCCGGCGCGCCGCACGACTTCGTGATGCTCTCGTCGATCATCCACGACCAGGTCGAGCAGCTGTTCCAGGGCATGCGCGTCCACTCCTGTCATCAGTTCCGCGTCACGCGCAACAGCGACCTGTGGGTCGAGGAAGAGGAGGTCGACGACCTGCTGCACGCGATCAAGGGCGAGCTCACCTCGCGCAACTACGGCGAAGCCGTGCGCCTCGAGGTCGCCGACGACATCAGCGACGAAGTGGCGCAGTTCCTGCTCGAACGATTCCGACTCGGCGCCGACGACTTGTACCGCGTGAACGGTCCCGTCAACCTCGGTCGCCTCGCTTCGATCACGGAGGAAGTCGACCGTCCCGATCTCAAGTACGCGCCCTTCACGGCGAGCGTACCGCGGCGTCTGCACAACCCCGGGGACGTGTTCGAAGTCCTGAAGAAGGGTGACATCGTCCTTCACCATCCGTTCGAGTCGTTCACGCCGATCGTCGAGTTCGTGCGCACGGCGGCGAATGACCCGGACGTGCTGGCGATCAAGCAGACTCTGTATCGCACGGGCGTCGAATCGCCTCTCGTCGACGCGCTCCTCGCCGCCGCGCGGAGCGGCAAGGAAGTCACGGCGGTCGTGGAATTGCGTGCGCGATTCGACGAGGCGGCCAACATCGACCTCGCCACCAAGTTGCAGGAGGCCGGCGCGAAGGTCGTGTACGGCATCGTCGGCTACAAGGCCCACGCGAAGATGCTCCTGGTCGTGCGCCGCGAAGGCCGATACCTGCGACGCTACGTCCACCTCGGAACCGGCAACTACCACGCGAAGACCGCGCGCGTGTACACCGACTGGTCGCTCCTCACGGCGGATCGCGAGATCGCCGAGGACGTGCACATGCTGTTCATGCAGATGACCGGGCTCGGCCGGGCGCGGCACTTGAAGCGTCTGTTGCAGGCGCCGTTCACGCTGTTGAAGGGCCTGCTCGAATTGATCGAGTACGAGACGAAGGAGGCCGCGCGCGGTCGACCGGCGAAGATCGTCGCGAAGATGAACTCGCTCGCCGAACCGCGCATCATTCGAGCGCTCTATCGGGCCTCTCGCGCCGGGGTGTCGATCGACCTGATCGTGCGCGGCATCTGTTGCCTGCGCCCTGGCGTGCCCGGAGTTTCGGAGAACATCCGCGTGCGCTCGATCATCGGACGCTTCCTCGAGCACAGCCGCGTGTTCGATTTCCATCACGGCGGCGTGCAGATCACCTACGCCGCGAGCGCGGACTGGATGCCGCGCAACTTCTTCTCACGGGTCGAAACGGCCTTCCCGATCGCCGATCCGCGCCTCGCCGCGCGTGTCGTCGCAGACGGCCTCACCCCATACCTCGACGACGACGTGCAAGCGTGGGAACTGCTCCCGGACGGCAATTACGCGCGCGTTCCGTGCCGTGACCCGGCGAAGCCGCGCTCGGCGCAGCTCGAACTGCTCGAACGGCGCGTGTACGACCGTTTCGATCAGGTCAGACCGATTTCGTAGGACGTCGGGGCGAGCCTCTCGGCCTCGACCTCGAGGTCGGCGCGCAGAAGCGGGTTCTCGTCCAGCCACTTCGACGGAAAGGTCAGCAGATAGCCGTCCTTCTTGGCCTCGATTTCGACCCGGACGGCGGGCGTCTGCCCGCGATCGCGGTTCTGGAGGACCGCCAGTCGGAACACGAGTATCAGTCGTTCGACCATGGGCCGCATCTCGAGCGGCAGCGCGGTGATGCGTTCGGGTGGAAATCGCCGGCGCTGTCCCTCGATCAGCGCGGCGAGCACGACCTGATCCTGGCGCGAGAAGCCCGGCATGTCGCTGTTCTCGACGATGTAGGCGCCGTGCTTGTGATGGCCGCCGTACGACAGAGTGAGTCCGATCTCGTGCAGTCTGGACGCCCACATCAAGAAGCGCTCCCCGAACTCGAGGGGGATCGAGAATCCGCTCGCTGCCTGATGGAAGAGGTCGATCGCGGAGGACAGCACGCGCTCACTCTGGTCGACGTCGACGGCGTAGCGTTCCATGAAGCGGCGAATGGTCTTGTCGCGCACGTCCTCGTGTCGCACGCGTCCGAGCAGATCGTAGATCAGGCCCTCGCGCATCGCGCCCTGGGAGACACTCATGTGCTCGATCTCGAGGCCGTCGAACAGGGCGCTCACGATCGCGACGCCGCCGGCGATGACGCTCACGCGCTCGGGATCGAGGCCCGGGATCCGCACGAACTCCGCGGGCTTGCCGATCTCGACCAGCTCGCGCCGCAGCTTGCGCAGGCCCTTGGCCGAGATCCCGCCCGCCGTCCACTCGTTCGCGCGCAGTACCTGTTCGATCGACAGCAGCGTGCCCGAGGATCCGACGGCCTCCTCCCAGCCCAAGGACCGGTAGCGCTTCTCGAGCGGCTTCACCTCGAGCCGCGCCGCGATGCGGGCCTTTTCGAGCTTCTCGCGCGTGACGTCGCCGTCCCCGAAGAAGCGCATCGACCAGTTCACGCAGCCCATGTGCAGGCTGTCGGTCCGCAGCGGTTCGAAGCGCTCGCCGATGATGCACTCGGTGCTGCCGCCGCCGATGTCGACCACGAGCCGCCGGCTCGCGTCGTCGGAGAGATCGTGCGCGACTCCGAGGTAGATGAGGCGGGCTTCCTCTTGACCGGACACGATCTCGATCGAGTGGCCGAGCGCCCGCTCGGCCCTGGTCAAGAACGCGCGCGAGTTGCGCGCGACGCGCAGCGCGCTGGTGCCGACGGCGCGGACGTTTTCCGAGGGCATGCCGCGCAGGCGCGCTCCGAAGCGATCGATGCAAGCCAGCGCGCGCTCCGCCGTGGCGTCGTCGATGCGGCGCTTGTCGTCGAGGCCGGCGGCGAGCGAGACGCGCTCACGCAGGCGGTCCACGATGTGCAGCTCTTCATGGACGATACGCGCGACGACCATGTGAAAGCTGTTCGACCCGAAGTCGACCGCCGCGAACGTGTCTACGGATTGGTCCAATGCCACGCGCTCCCTATACCGGCGCGGCGCAGAGCGCGCAACGCGCGTCTCCCCTTCAATCGTCCTCGGGGAACCTCCACGCGGCGCGCAGGGACTCGAACACTTCGCGACGCACCACCGCGGGAGCGAGGCGGCTTCGCTCGAGGAACGGCGCGTGTTCCGCGAACATTTCCGGTTGATCCCTCCCAAACCACAGTTCCGGCGACGGCGTGATCGTCGCCTGATGCCGCCAGGAGACCTCGGCGGCGGGGGACGAATTCTCGAGCTCGTTCAACCGCGCGGCGAGTCCGGCGAGGTCCGGTCGGGCGAGTGGACGGCGCGAAGCGAGGTCGAACCACGAATGCGTGCCGATCACGAACCGGTAGGTGGCGCCGGTCTTGTGCTCTCCGATCGCGAACACGCGGTCCGCCCCGGTCGAACCGAACAGCGCATGGCGGCCCGGATCGAAACCGGGGGAGCGCGCGGTGAAAACGCACAGGTCGAGGTGCGCGATGTCGTCCCTGCTCGCAGCCGCGAGCGCGGCCCGGTCGGCGCGAAAGCGTTCCAGCTCCGCCCGCCACAGATCCGCGAATCGGTCGAGATCGCCGGTGACGATCTCGTCGAGCACCGCCACGGCATCGCGCATCACGGTCTCGCGGCGCTCCCGGTCCGAGAGGCCGGAGAAACGAGCTCTCCACGGCGATCGAGCGGCATCCACGAGGCCGTTCAGCACGAGATCGATCTGGAACGAGCGTTCGTCCGGCGTCTCGAAGAAGTCGCCCGCGCGCGCAATGTCGACCAGTCGGCCTTCGATCGCGAGCGCTCGTTCGGGGAACCGCAACGCGAAGATCGCGCACAGCCCGTCGGTGTCGTAGTGGTTGTTCGAGATCGCCACGGCGCCGCGAGCGAGTTCGGCACGACGCTCGGGGGGCAGGCGATCGAAGGCGAAGACGACTTGGGTCGACAGGTCGCGCTTCAGTTCCGCGGGAGTCGCATTGCCGGGCCAGTGCGACAGGTTCAGCCCGGGCTGATCCCAGGCTCCGTCGACGCTGATCTCCAACGCGGCGGTTCGCCCCGCGCTCAGGCGAATCGGGAGGTCCATCGTTCCGTCGAGCTAGCGTTGCTCGACCTTCTCGGGCTCCTTCTGCTTTTCCTTCTCCTTGTCCTTTTCGAGCGCTCGCACGAGCCGATCGAGGTTGTTCTTGGAGTCGCGCGCCGCGATCTGGCGCAGTTCGCGCACTTCCGGAGTCAGGTCCTTGCGCGCCAGTTCCTCGGTCGCGCGCTGGAACGCCTTCTCGTACAGCGCCTTCGCGCGCTGCAGGTCGCGCTTCAGGTTGTAGTCGAGGACGACGCCGAGGTCGTTCAGGTAGTTCGGATCCTCGGGCGAGAGCGCGACCGACCGCTCGTACGCGACGAGCGATTTCTCCCACAGGTCCTTGGCGCGGGCCTTGTCCTCGTCCTTCTTCGACTTCGCGAGCGCATCGCCGGCGTCGCGGTAGAAGAGGCCCAGGTTGTTCCAGTACGGAGCGTGCTCCGGAGCCACT
This sequence comes from Planctomycetota bacterium, assembly GCA_044228955.1. Lineage (GTDB taxonomy): Bacteria > Planctomycetota > UBA1135 > UBA1135 > JAEUIA01. The sequence goes on from JBGATY010000093.1 coordinate 12,381, forward strand.
GCCGTCTCGATCTCGCACAAGAGAGCCGCGTCCAGGTTGCGCTGCTTGTTAGCGCTCCAGCCGATCAGGAAGTCGATGATCGGGATGTTGTAGTCGTGGTTCTGATCGATCGAACGCACCAGGTCGACGGGATCGTCCTTGAAATTCCGGCCCAGAGCCTCGATCGCTTCGGGGTACTTCTGCTGGTGGTAGCGCGCGAGGCCCGTGTAGAACCACGCATTGGAGAACTCGGGGCGCTTCTTCAGCGCCGCCTGGAAAGCCGCTTCTGCGCCGGCGTACTGCTTTTGCTCGAACTGCGCGTAGCCGAGCCACCAGGCGATCGTCGCGTCACCCGGATCCTCGCTGCCCCAGTTCTGCGCGTAGTTCTGCAGCGCCGACTGCAGCGTCGAAACGAACTGCGGTCCGTCGAGCGCGCCCTTGACCTCGGTGAAGTCGATCACGGAAGGATCGAACCCGAGGGCGAGTCCGTACTCGCGCGCCGCTTCCTCGCCCTTCTGCTTCCAACTGAAGGCGCGCGCCAGCTCGAGGTGCGGCGCGGCGCAGCGTGCCTTCGCCGCCGGCGTCGCGAGCGTCGCCAAAAGGTTCGCGGCGCGCAGGTTCGCCGCGCACGCCGTTTCCCAGTGCTTGTCCGCCGTGGGCTTCTCGGACTCGATCGCGTTCGCCGCGACGAACTGCGCGATCGCGACCTGGCCGAGGATCAGATGTGCCTCCGGATCGTTGGGCTGGATCGTGCAGGCCTTGTCCGCCGCGGTCCGCGCGAGCGGCAGATTGCGCGCGTACCACGCCGACTCCGCCAGGGGAGCGAATGCGTCGGCGAAACGCGCCGGATCGGCCTTGGTGGCCCTGTCGAGGAAGTTCACCGCGTCGGTGAACGCCAGGTCGATCGCGCCGCCGGGCGCGCGCTCCTGGATGTACCCCTTGGCCTTGTACGCGAAGGCCATCCCGTAGAGGTAGTCCATCTCGGGACCCTTCTGACCGGCGCCATCGAGCTTGTCGATCGCGTCGAGTGCGTCGTTCACGCGACCCTGGGGCAGCCAACTGCGCAGCGTCCACAAGCGTGTCTTGATCGTCCCGCCGTCCTGTTTCTCGGCCGTCTCGAAGACGGCTTGCGCCTCGCCGGCCTTGCCTTCGGCGAGCAGCGCACGACCCTTCGTGAGCAGTTCGTCGACGGTCTCCGCGCGCGACGTCGCAGCGAGGAGCGGAAGGACGAGGAGGAGGAACTTCGTGAGCATGAGGATTCGACTTTCGGATGTGTGCGCGTCTCAGCGCAGCGGTGCGGCCCAGCGGTCAACATCTTGGATCCGCGTGTTCTTTTTCGCGACGGCGGCTTCCCTGCAACGTGCGAGCCAGCCTTTGGGGCCTCGCACCTCCTCGCTCGGGTCGGGCCCGGTCGCAAGGCACTTCTCGAACCAGGCGAGTGCGGAAGCCGGATCGCCGACGAGCGTGAAATCCAGCACCCCGAGCGTCCGATAGGCGTCGCTCAGGTTGGATTCGACTTCCTCGAGTTCGCGCGCCCGAGCCTTGTCGCCCACGGCCGCGGCCGAGAGTTCCTTCACGCGGACCTCGTCGAGTTGCGCCGCTCGCAGGAGCCACTCGCGCGCCAGCGCCGGATCGACGGCGGCGCGGGCGACCGTCAGGGCGGCGTGCACCGCCTTCTCCTCGGCCGCCTCGAGCAGCGCGGGATCGGCGGCGCCGCCGAGGCGGGCGGCGAGAT
>JBGATY010000094.1:0-14083 GCA_044228955.1 Planctomycetota bacterium
GCCGCTGCCCGCGGGCAAGACGCAGAACGGCTTCAAGAGCGGCAGCGTGCCCGCGACAGGCGGGTACAACGAGCTGATGTTCGAGGACGCCGCGGGCAAGGAGATGATCCGCGTGCGCGCCGAGAAGGACATGAAGACGCTCGTGAACACCGACGTCGACACGAAGATCGGCAACACGCGCACGACGCTCGTGGAGAGCGACGACACGGGCGCCGTGCGCTTCGTGCTGTCCCATCCGCCGGACGGTGCGAGTTCGACGCGCCTCTTGATCGTCGCGCAGAACGAGTACGGCGACTGGTGCAACGCGGGACGCTTCGCGCTCGATCTCTCCGCGGGAACGGTCGATCACGACCTGGGCGAGCGCCACCTGGTCGAGATGCCGACGCTCGCAGCCGGATACGTGCTGAGCGACAAGGGCTGGCCGGTGCCCGGCGCGATCGTCGAAGTGTCGGCCGGCGACGGCGCGGATGCGGACCCCGAGACGTTCACCGCGGACCTGCGCTTCAGCGCCATAGCCGATTCAATGGGACGGTTTCGGCTGCGCGGGCTGGTCGAGGGCGCGCGCATCGCGCTCACGGCCTCCGCGCCGGAGCATGCGCGCCCGCCGCGGCGCGTCGTCGAGCGCGGCGAGCGCAAGATCGCGCTCGAACTCCCGCGCAGCGCGTCGATGCGCGGCACGATCCTGTTTCCGCCGGGCGTGACCTTCGAGGTTGCGCACGTGTGGGTCGACGTCGGCACGGAGTCCATCCCGGCCGCGGTCGAGCCGGGAGGCGCGTGGCGCTGCAGCGGTCTCCCGCCTGGGAACGCCGGCCTGCGGCTCTCGATCGACGGACTGGAGGAGCCGGTGTACTCCGTCCCGTCCATCACGCTCTCGCCCGGCGTCGAGTGGAACGACCCGCTCTCGGCCACGATCGACCTGCGCACGCGCCTCACGCGCATCGTGCTGCGCATCCTGGACCAGAGCGCCGCGCCGATCCCGAAGGGGAGGGCCGTCGTGACCGAGCGGCGCGAGGAAGGTCCGGTTTCGCGCGAGATCGAGTTTCAGCGGGGCGTGCTCGAGGTGTTCGCGTTGCGGCCAGCCGTGGACATCGAGATCCTCGCCCCCGGCTTCCAGAGCCTGTCCTTGAAGTCCGTCGATCGCTCGACCGATGCGCGACTCACGGCGATCAGGGAAAACTGATGGTGAACGGGCGCGCGCGTCTGCTCGTCGTCGCCGGTCACGATCCGTCGGGAGCGGGGATCGACGCGGATCGAGCGGCGTGCGCGGAGCTCGACGTCGACGTGGTCGTCGTCGTGACCGCGAGAACGGATCAGAGCGCGAGCGGCGTGCGCTCGGTGGGCGCGATCGATCCCGAACTCTGGCTCGACGAAGCGCTCTCGCTGGCGCGCGGCCGCGTCGACGCGATCAAGTTCGGACTCTTGCCCGGCGCGACGCACGTCGAGTGCGCGACTCGACTCGTGGACGAAGCGCGCGGGCGGCACGGTGCGCACCTGCCGATCGTCGTCGATCCGGTTCTCTCCGCCTCGAGTGGATTTCGCTTCCAGGACGACCTCGCGGTCGAAGCACTGCGCGGCGAGCTCTTCGGAACGGGCGTGATCGCGACGCCGAACCTCGACGAAGCCGCCGAACTCGCGCGTCTGCCGCGCCAGATCGTGAGCGCCTCGCGCGTCGCGCGGGCGCAGGCCGCCGAGATCCTGCTCGGCCTCGGCCTCGCCGCCGTAGTGGTGAAGGGCGGCCACGGGCTCGAGGACCCGGTGATCGACCTCCTCGCGATCGCCGGTCGCCGTCCGATCGAACTCGAACACCCGCGCCTCTGTGGCGCCAAGATCCGCGGCTCCGGCTGTCGCTTCGCGTCCCACCTGGCCGCGCGCCTGGCCCTCTCGAGCCCCCTCGAAGCCGCCGCCCGGGACGCCGCGGCGCACGTCGCCAGGGCACTCGCCGCGCGCCGCCCCTGACCCCCCCCCGGGCCCGAAAGGCCTTGCCAAGCGCACCCGGAACGCTATCCTTCCCCACCCAACGACGCGGCTGTAGCTCAGTGGTAGAGCGCAACCTTGCCAAGGTTGATGTCGAGGGTTCAAGTCCCTTCAGCCGCTCCAATCCCGCTCCCTGGCAGGCGGTGACGCGGCCATGGCCGCAAGCGCGCGGCAGCTCCCGGAAACACCGAGGGCGCGCACCGTGAACGGCACGCGCCCTCGATCCAACTCGAGCGGACGAATCCGCCGCAGGCTCAGCCGCCGGTCTTCTTCTCGGCCGCCGCCTTGTACTCGTCGAGGGCCTTCTGGAGGCTCGCCTTCATGCGCTTGTCGGTTGCGAGGTCCACGGCCTTCGTCTGGATCTCGACGGCCTTCTTCGCGTCACCCTTCAGGAAGTGGATGCGGGCCATCGTGTCGAGGACGCTCGGCTCGGCACTCTTCAGGAGCTTGTCCGCGTCGGTGGCGCAGGAAAGCGCGAAGTCGAGGTCCTTCTTCACGAAGCCGTCTTCCTCCGCGATGATCGTCCAGGCGAACGCGTTCAGGAGCTGAGCGTTGTCCTTCGCGACGGTCTTCTGCATCTCCTTCGCGAATGCGTAGGCCTTGTCCTCTTCCTTCATCTTGACGCCGAGGATCAGGAACTTGGCGTGCACGAACTGGGCGTATTCCTCGGCGTCGAGCGCGATCAGCTTCTCGCTCGCTTCGAGCGCCTTGGGCCAGTCTTCGGCCTGGAAGGACTCGCCAAACGACTGCTGGAGGAGCTCGGCCTTGGCGTCGTTCTCGACCTTCTTCTTGTACGCAGCGGCGAGCGCGTTGATGTCGTGCTTCTTGTTGACGACGTCCTCGAGGGTCTTGTCGATGGCCATCGGGTGGCCGATGTAGGCGATCCTGCCGTTCTGGTCGACGAGGAACGCGCACGGGATGCCGTTCTGTCCGGCGGCAGCGAAGAAGGCATCCTTCGTGCTCTGGTCCTTGTCCCACGCGACCGTGTACGCCATCGTGTCACCCTTGTCGGCGACCATCTTCTCGACGGCTTCGAGCGTGTTGCGCTTGTCGACCGAAGTCACGCCGATGACCGTCAAGCCCTGTGCGCCGTACTTCTTCTGCAGTTCGGAGAGGTGCGGCATGCCGCGGATGCACGGACCGCACCACGTGGCCCAGAACTCCACGATGTAGACCTTGCCCTTTTCCAAGCTCGCGACGGGCGTGCCCTTGACCCACTTCTCGACCGCGAGAGCGGGCGCGTCGCTGCCGACGACGAGGGAGGGGAGCTTGGCGTCTTCCACGCTCGTTGCGGCGGGCGCGGTGCCGGCGCTGACGAAGGGGACGAAGGCGGCGGTGATCAAAGCAGCGCCGAGCACGAAACGAGACAGCATGTTGGACTCCGTGAATCTGTGGAATGGAAGCGACTCCACGGCATCGATTCGCGCCGACTGCACGCGATGCGCTGGAGCAACAATGGCGCGCAGCATAGGCTAAAACAGGCAGGAATGCCGCATGTGGACCTCCCCGAAATCGATTCCGCGCGCGTCAGGATTGCGTGAGTTGGGCACCCTGGCGCTGCTGTTCGGCGCCGGATGCGCGGAGGCTCCCCCGGTCGTTCCTGCCGTCCCCGCGACGCTCGTGCGCCCCGCGTCCTTCGCGGGGAGCCGGTTTGGCACGAACCAGTGGGTCGAGTGCACGGCGGGAGACCTCCCGATCGTGATCAGCGTGCCGCACGGTGGAACGCAGAGACCTGCCGCAATTCCCGATCGAACGCTCGGTTCGACAGTCGCCGACGCGAACACGATCCAACTCGCCACTGCCTTGTCCGCGGCCTTATCCGAGCGGACCGGACGTGCGCCGTACGTGATCGTGAATCATCTGCACCGCAAGAAACTCGACGCGAACCGCGAGATCGAGGAGGCCGCTCAGGGAAACGCCGACGCCGAGCGCGCGTGGCGGGAGTACCACGCCTTCGTCGACGAAGCCTGCGCGGACGTCGCGCTGCGCTTTGGGAACGGTCTCTACATCGACCTTCACGGGCACGCGCACGCCGTGGCTCGCGTCGAACTCGGCTATCTGCTCACCGCGCGCGAGCTGGATCTTTCCGATGCGGAACTCACGCGACGCGGCGCGGGCGAAAAGAGCAGCTCGAGCGCGCTGCTCCGTTCCCGCGGATCCGACTTCATCGAGGTCCTGCGCGGACCGACGAGCCTGGGCGGGTTCCTGTCGAGCGAGTTCGCGTGCGTTCCGAGTCCATCCTGCCCGTCGCCCGGGCAGGACGAGTACTTCAACGGCGGGTACAGCACGCGCGTTCACGCGAGCGCGATTCCAGGAGTGCAGATCGAGGCACCTTTGCCCGGAGTGCGTGACACTCCCGAGAATCGCGCACGATTCGGCCGCTCCCTGGCCAAGGCGATCGAGTCGTTCCTGCTCGTTCACGAGGGGATTCGGCTCTGAAAGCGCACACATCGCGGGCGAATTGGACACATTCCGCATTCTCCGCATAGCATCGCACAGGAGAGACTGATCGCGATGCCGCCGCATGATGCTCACGAATGGGTCACGACCTCGACCATGCTGCAGCGTCTGTCGAACTTCGACGACCGCGGCGCGTGGGAACGTCTGAGCGCTCGCTTCGTCCGGCCGATCCAGGCCTACGCACGCCAGCGCGGCCTCGCGCCCGACGAGTGCGAGGACGTCGCTCAGGAGACGTTGATGGCCTTCGCCCAGGCGTTTCGCCGCGGAGACTACGATCGTGCGCGGGGGCGGCTGTCACACTGGCTGTTCGGCATCGTGTGGCGGCGCATCGATCACGTGCGGCGCAAGCCCGATCGGGGCGGCAACGGCGGACCGGTGCGGCCCGTCGATTCCGCGGAGTGGATGAACTTCGAAGCGCCGACGAGCGTCAGCCCGGAGTGGGAGGAGGTGTGGGAGCGCACGATGCTCGAGGATTGTCTGCGGCAGATCCGGTTCGAATTCGAGCCGAAGACCATGCGCACGTTCGAGATGCTCGTCCTCGAGGATCGCTCGATCGAGGACGCCGAGCGCGAACTGGGGATCTCGCGCAACGCGCTCGCGATCGCGAAGCACCGCGTTTCGAAGCGTCTGCGTGAATTGATCGAGCAGTGCGACGAGATTCGGCCGTGACGCCGTTCGAAGCCTGCCCCGAACTCAGCGAGATCGAGCAGCTCGTCGACGAGCGGCTCGCTCCGGAAGCTTCGGCGCGCATCCGCACACACGTCACGACTTGCCGCACCTGTTCGGAGCATTTCGACGAACTGCGCGCTGATCACGATCTCGGCAGCCGCCTGCGCCGCGCGCTCGGCGGGATGAACGACGAGAGGCTGCCGAACATCGAGGGTTACCGCGTGGTGCGCGAAGTCGGCCGCGGCGGGATGGGCGTCGTCTACGAGGCCGAGCAGGAGTCGCCGCGACGACGCGTCGCGCTCAAGGTCGTGCGCGGTGCGCAGTTCGTCGATGCGCAGACCTTGCGGCTGTTCCAGCGCGAAATCCGCGTGCTCGCGCGGCTCGAGCACCCCGGGATCGCCTCGTTGTACGACGCCGGCGAGACGGGCGGGGAGCACTGGTTCTCCATGGAATTCGTGGACGGCCGGCCCATCTCGGAACACGCCCGCGCGCTCGACGTGGACACGAAGCTCGAGCGTTTCCTGCAGGTGTGCGACGCGATCGAGCACGCGCACCGGCAGGGTGTCGTGCACCGCGACCTGAAGCCCTCGAACGTGCTCGTGACCGGCGCCGGCCGCGTGCAGGTGCTCGATTTCGGCCTCGCGAAGATCACCGACTCGGACGTATCGTTCGTCACCGAGGCCGGGCACATTCGCGGCACGCTCGCGTACATGAGCCCCGAGCAGGCGTACGGGGATCCGACGGCGATCGGCCTGTCGAGTGACGTCTACTCACTCGGAGTGATCCTGTACGAGCTCCTCTGCGACGCGCTTCCGATCGACACGTCCGGCGTGCCCATCCACGAGGCCGCGCGCCGCATCACGCAGGAGGCACCGCGCAGGCCGTCCGCGATCGATCCGTCCCTGCGCGGCGATCTCGAGACGATCGTGCTGAAGGCGCTGGAGAAGGATCCGCACCGCCGTTACGCCGGCGCGGCGGCTCTCGCCGAGGACGTGCGGCGCTTCCGGCGAAACGAGGTGATCCTCGCGCGACCGCCGAGCGCCGCCTACGAGTTCAGGAAGCTCGTGGCGCGGCATCGTCTGCCGTTCGCGCTCGCCGCGGTCGTGGTCTTCGGCGCGGTCGGCACGGCGATCTGGACCGCCCTGCTCTATCGACGCGAATCCGAGTCGCTCGCCTTGCAACAGCAACTCACCACCAGCCGCGAGGCCGCGCTCGTTGCCGAGAAATCCGAGCGCGAGCGCGCCGAGAAAGCCACCCGCGAAGCGCAGGAGCAGCAGAATCTCGCCGAGAAACGCCTCTACCTCGCGAATCAGGAGTCTTCTGCCCGCAGCGCCAGCCTGGAGTTCCTCGTCGAGATCTTCCGCGATGTCCGTACTCGTGATGCCGGCGCGAAGGAGCTCACTGCCACCGAGCTCTTGAAACGCGGCATCGCGCGAATGGACCAGCGCAAGGACGACAGCTCCTTCGTGCGGATCGTCATGCTGGCGACCGTCGGCGAAGCGGCGCTCAAGGCCGGGCTGCGCGACGATGCCGCGCGCCTGCTCGAGGAGGGCCTCGCGCTGGCCCGCCGCGACCAGCCGGGCACGGCGCTGCTCGGCTCCATTCTCGCGAGCCTCGGACTCCTGCGGGGAGACCAGGGCCGGCAAGGGGAGAGTCTCGAACTCCTCAGGGAATCCGAACAGGTGTTCGCGGCCAGTCAGGGGAACGTCCACGCGAACTCGATCCAGGCTCGATTGAATCTCGCCCGGGGCCTGCGTGAATCAGGGAACCCCACCGCGGCGTTGGAGATCCTGCGCGAACTGCTCCCACGGACCGAGGCGTCCGACGCACTGCGCGGGAAGCGCGCGGGCATCCAGGTGCTGATCGGGCTCGCGCTCTACGACCTGTTCAAGCTCGAGGACGCGGCCACGCTTCTCACCGCGGCGATCACCGAGCACGAAGCGGAGGGGCCGAGCGTCGACCTGGCGAGCCTCCATCACACTCTGGGCACAGTGCACTTCAGGGCCGGTCGGCTCGATGAAGCGCTCGAACGTGTTCGCACGGCGCTGGACATGCGCCTTGTGTTGCTCCCACCCGACGACGAGGCGTTGTCGTTCTCCTACGCCGCCCTGGCGGCGATCGCCAAGGAGAAGCGCGAATGGAGCGTGGCCATCGAGAATCTGGAGAAGGCCACCGCGATCAGCGTTCGACTGTTCGGCCGGGAGAGCGTACAGGTCGCGAATCACGAGTTCAGCAAGGCGCGCGTCCTCATCTACACGAACGACCTGGCCGGAGCGCAGGTGCTGGCGGAGCATGCTCTGGATGTGCGGCGCGCGATTCTCGGAGCCGATCACCAGAAGTACGCGGAGAGCCTCGTGCTCGTGGGGGAGTTGGCCGCCAAGGGAGGCCGTTGGAGCCGGGCGGAGGAGTGCTTCCGTGAGGCCTCCAAGGTTTTCGACGTGAAGCTCGGCCGGCCGCATCCACTCTCGATCCAGGCCCGCTTCAAGCTGGTGCAGTGCCTGGTGGACACGCAGCGCGTCGAGGAAGCCCGAGCGCTGTTCGCCGAACTCCAGGAAAGCGCGCGAAACTCCCGTGCTGCCCGGGAAGTGAGCAGGAGTGCGCCGCCGGCCTGCGTGCTGGCGGAGGGCGTCTGGTTCGCGGCCGGCCTGATTGTTCAAGGGGTCCACGTCGCGGCCACAGGTGAACTCCGATCGAAGCGCCCCCCCCCGCACGTCGCGACGGTGTCGCGATACCGACCCTGGTAGTCGCGCACGGATTCCTTCGCGACCCAGGTCGGCGCGAACCTCGGGATCGCCGGCCCCGTTCCGCGCCCGTTCGTCTTCAGCGCGCGGAGTGCGAGCCGACAGGGCGCGCCACCAGGACGAGCCCCGCGACCGGTGCTCCGTGGTGACGACGAAGGACCTCGCGTTCGAGGCTCACGACCTCGAAGCCTGCTCGGGCGAGCTCCCCGCGCACGTAGGCTTCTCCGTGCGTGAAGCGCAGCGTTCGCTCCAGGTGCAGACCTTCACGGTCACCCGATTCGACCGTGAACGCGAGCCGCCCATCCTCGTGCAGACGTGAGCGCACGGCATCCAGGACGGGTTGCAGGTTTCCCACGTAGATGAACACGTCGGCGGCGACGGCGACGTCGAAGCGCTCGCTCCCGCGCTGGAGGTACGCGACGATGTCCAGAGCCACGAGCTCGTGGTAGATCCCACGCGCGCGGGCACGCTCCAGCATGCCGGTCGACAGATCGACCCCCACGAGCTTCCTCACCCTGTCGGCAACTGCGACTCCGACGAGCCCCGTGCCGCACCCCAGGTCGAGCATGTCGAGCTGCGGCCCGCGTGAGTCCATCCAGCCGCGCAACGCGCGCTCGACGAGTTCCGGTCCGTGGCTCTCGAGGTGCGCCAGGTGCTCGTCGTAGGTCTGTGCGTACTCGTCGAAGAGCTTCCGCACGTAGGTCTTTGAATGTGCGGAGGGAGTCGTGCCTGCGGCCCGCGCGGCGATGAAGGCCTGCGCGCCCGCCGTGTCCTCCGGCTCGAGTTCCAGGTACTTCGCGTAGACGCTCGCGGCTGACGCGTCGGCACCCTCGAGACGAAAGCAGTGCGCCATCTGCGCGAGCGCATCGGCATACCGGTCATCGTGTCGCAGCGCCTGCTCGAACTCCGCGCGGGCTTCGACGTAGCGCGCCTGGTGTTTCAGGTTGAGACCGACGTTGTAGACGTAGCGCGCCGAGCCCGGCGCGAGTTCCGTGGCGCGGCGGAAGCAGTCCTGTGCCTCGACCAGCGCCCCGCCGTGCTGCACGCAGATACCCAGGCTGTTCCAGGCAGCGTGGAGTCTCGGATCGATGTCCGTCGCGCGACGGAGCGCACGCTCGGCTTCGTCGTACCGACCCAGTGCGAGCAGAGCCGTTCCGCGCGCGCTCAACGCTTCGGGCCAGTCGGGTTTCAGCGCGAGCGCCTTCTCGTAGCGCTTCTCGGCCTTGACCATGTCGCCGCGAGCGATCGCGATCGCGCCCAGGAAAGTCCAGGGTTCGGGACTCTCGGGACTCCATTCGAGCACGCGCCGGTAGAGTTCTTCCGCGCCCGCGAGATCCCCGTTCTGGTGACGTTCCACCGCGCGCGAGAAGGTCGCCGTGATCTGCTCGTGCGAGACTCGCCCGCTCTGCTTCTCCTGTTTGCGGCGCTCGTGACGGTTCAAGGGAGTCCTTCCACGCTGGATGGAAGCCTAACCGTGACCGCCTTGCGAGGGGAGACATCCGACACGATCAGCGCGGCTTTCGAGGCTGATTCGTGTCCAAAGGATCAGTAGTCTCGTCGTCATGGAACACTGGGTCCAGAAGGCGGTGTTCATGGCCGGCGCCGTCGCGCTCGTCGCGATACGCGCACCGCACGGTCAGCGCAGCCGGTCGGTGAGGACCGCGAGGAGTTTTCGCGGCGCGCTCGAATCGACCCTGCTCGCGGTCGCGATGATCGCGTTCTTCCTGCCGTTCGCATGGGTGTTCTCGCCGCTCTTGTCGTTCGGCGACTACCCGTTCGAGATGTGGCGGTTCGTGCTCGGCGTCGCCTGTCTCGTGCTCGGCCTGTGGTACTTCCACCGTTCGCACGCCGACCTCGGCACGAACTGGTCCATCACCCTCGAACTGCGTGAAGGACACGCACTCGTGACGCAGGGCGTGTACGAGCACGTGCGGCATCCGATGTACGCTGCGCTGCTCCTCTACTCGCTGGGCAACGCGCTCGTCGTCACGAACTGGATCGCGGGCCCGAGCTACGGTGTTGCGATGCTGCTCCTCTTCGCACTGCGCGTGGGGCCCGAGGAGCAGATGATGCGCGAGCAGTTCGGGGCCCAGTACGACGCCTATTGCTCGCGCTCGAAGCGTATCGTTCCGTTCGTGTGGTGAGAAGCCAGCCCGTTCATTGCTACCGAGTCGGATCCGACACGCGACCCACGAAGAGCAAGGCGCCGGTCGAGCGGTGGCGGATGAAAAACAGGAACGGGTGGTTCGCGTCGAACACGATCGCCTTCTCCGTCGGCATCTGGGCGGAGCTGCGCACCATCACGACCGCCGTGGCGGCGGCGGCCTCGGCGCCGTTCTCGTCGACGGCGACGAAGGCTTGCTGCAACACGGCGCCGATCATCAGCGGTTCCCTGGCCATCGCGCTGAAATCGGCTCGCCCGGGAGTGAACGCCAGCGGCATGCCGAGCTTCTCGAGCGCCTCTTTCAGGCTGTAACTGGAGCGGAATTCGAACCTCGGCAGCGAGACGTCCACCTGACGCGCCACAAGCGGCTTGGTCCACGTCGCGAAGTCCTCCGCGTTCACGACCTCGGCCAGATCGTGTCCTTTCTTCGGCAGCACGATCACCATGGACATCGCGCCGCGCTCGAAGGGGAGTTCGACGATCTGGGCCAGCGGACTCTCGCCGTAGGAGCGCGTGTCGACGCGGCGCATCATCGGCGCCGCGACCGTGCTCTTCTTATCGAGCGAGAAGGGCAGTTCCTTCGTGTTCGTCGCTTTGAACGGCTCGTCCCACGCGCCGAGGAAGTGGATCGTGTCGACGAGCACGAGCCGCGTGTTCCCGTTCAGGAGCCCGGCGGGAATGATCTCCCGGACGCGATCGTGCGTGCGCTCGGCGGTCCAGCCGTTGATCGCGGCGCGAGCCTCCTCCGCCCGCGAGAAATCGACCGCGTGCATTTCAGAAGCGAAGCCGTCCTTCAGCCGCTGCAGGAACTGCGTCTCGAAAGGGACCGAATCGGGCGCCCAAAGCGACGTGGCGAGCTCGAGGGCGTAGGCGGTCCGCTGCGCCTCCTTGCGTCCCACCGGCGGCGGTTCGAGCGCCCGCACCAACGCCACAAACCGCGTCCCCGCCTCGGGCGGGAGCCGCAGGACCTCGTCCATCTCGCGCGCCGTCTCGCCCGCCGCTCCGGCGCGAGCCATCGCCAGGGCGCGCGCCAGGGAGAAGGGCGAGCAGATGAGGTTGCCGGGCGCGTCGTCGAGCTCGCGGAAGAGGTGGACGGCGAACTGAGCCTGTGCGGACGTGAATTCCAGCAGTCCGTTCAGGGGGGTCTCTGGAACCTGGGCGGTAAAGGCGAGAAGCGGGGTGACGAGCGGCAACATGAGTCTCCTTCGGCGAGGGTGGCGCGAGGGAACGCCACGCGCGGTTCTCGTCTTGGAGGATACCCGCCGCCGAGCGCGTGCCGAAAACGAAGCGAGGCTCCGTCGCCGGAGCCCCGCCCTTCACGTTGGACCGTCGCCGACGATCAGTGGACCGTCATGCAGTCCTGGGCGATGAACATCCGGCCGTCGCAGAGCTTGCCCGTGACGATCACGGTGAGCGTCTCGCCCTTGCTCATCTCGGCCAGGTCGAAGGCGCAGTTGAGCTGCGCACGGCTGAACTGCAGCACGAGGTCGAGCTTGCCGTCGCCGTTCGCGTTGGTGCAGTTGCAGTTCAGGGTGTTCAGGAACGGCGTGGCCACGTCGGCGTACCCGATGCACTGCGGGAGCAGCGGACCGGCCGTGCAATCGAGCCCGTACAGGCGGATCGAGTTCCACTGGATCTGCGTGACGTCGAACCCCGGGGCGCCGGTGATCGCGATCGGGAGCGTGGACGTGGCGCGGCGGTTGTAGAGGTTCGGGCACGCGCCGGGCAGGATGTCGAGGTTCGCGAGGTAGCGCACGACGTCGATGGTCTGGACGCACTTCTCGACGTTGCAGTCGTCGTCCACGGCTTTCCAGGTGCGTTCGATCTGGTAGGCGAAGCGGTCCGCCCGGCAGTCCGGGAAGACGATCTTGTCCTTGTACGTGACGTGGACGTTCTGATCGCAGTTGTCGGTCGCCGTGGCGAAGCCGAGCGCCTGCGGCGACGTGTCCATGCCCGAGATGACCTTCGCCAGTTCGGGGCAGACGATCACGGGCTTGACACGGTCCTTGAGACGGACGGTCGTGCTGCACATCTTCGACTCACCGGTGCGCTTGACGAGCAGCTCGACGGTGACGTTGAAGCTGCAGTCGTTCATGACCGGGATCACGAGCACCGGGTTCGGCACGCCCGCGTCCATGAAGTAGGCACCGGGGTAGGTCGTGTTCCAGACCCAGTCCATCGCGCCGGTCGAGCCGAGACCGTTCAGTTGGACGGTGACGACGCCCGGAGCGGCATCGACGACGTAGGGGCCGCCCGCGTCGCAGCGCAGCGTCGGAGTGCAGCCACCGTTGCCTCCATTGCCGCCGTTGCCACCGCAGGGGTTGGGATTGCAGCCGTTGTTTTGGTGAGCATGGGCCGACGACGCGAGTCCGAGGAGGAGCGCGGCGGCGAGCGTGAAGTGAGCGATGTTTTTCATGGTGCGGAGCGGGAGTGTGGGTGAGCGGTGCCGACGCGCGTGCAGAGCGATCAGGCGTGAGGCGGTTTCGAGTCGTGACGCGCAGTCGAGAAGGCTGCCGTTGGATCCGACCTGCCGATCGGACTCGCGTCGAGGAACCGTACCCCGACCTCGCGGGTCGGCAAGTGAACGCGTGCCGCGGAATTCGCGAGCCGCGCCGCTCGCACTCGAGACTCGGAAAGCAGTTCGCGCCCGGAAGCTCGTTCCTGTGAAAACGACTCCGAGCGATGCACGCTCGAGTCCGTCGTCGTGAAGGAAAGGCCGACTCGTGCCGCTAGGCGGAAGCAGTTTCTCGACGCGCGCCCAGCTCGGCCACGAGGTTGCCGACGAGCAACGCCGTGCCTCCGAACCAGAGCCACGACGTCAGCGTGTCGTGGTTCGTGGCAAGGCCGAACAGCGTCGCCCAGATGGGCTCGAACGCGTACAGGATCGCGGCGCGGACCGGATCCACCTCGCGCTGGAACACGTTCATCAAGGTCAGCGCCACGACCGTCGCGAGCACGGTCGTCAATAGGAGCGGCAGGAAGAACTCGCGCGACGAAACGAGTGCGAGGACCGCCTCTCGGCTCGGCGCGTCACCGCTCGTCCTGGTGAAGCAGAAAGCGGCGGCGGCGAGCGCCGCGACGACCGCGAAGCTCGTGAACGTGACCGCCATCGGTTCGAGACGCCGCGTCGCGCGATCCGTGGCGATGATGTGGATCGCGAATGCCACGGCGCTCGCGATGGTCAGCCACTCGCCGGTCGTGAACGACAATTCGGGTCGGCCGCGAACGAGCCCCGCTCCGAGCGTGGCGAACAGCGCGCCCACGACGAGCGAGATCCGCAGGCGCCCGCCGCTCGATAGGGCGCTGATGAACGCCGTGAACAGCACGTAGAGGCTGGTCAGGAACGCCGAGACGGCCGGCGAGACCTCGACGAGGCCACTCATCTGCAACCCAAACCCCGCGAACAACAGGGCCCCGAGCCACGCGCCGCTCTTCCACTGATCGCGGCCCAGTCCGCGTCGTGCCGCCTTGGAAAACACGAAGACGATCGCGGCGGCGGCCACGAATCGCAGCGCCAGGAACAGCGACAGCGCGCTCGCAATGTGCCCGGGACCGAGTCGGGCCTCGGCCGCCGTGAGGGCGTCCTTCATCCACACGAAGGTCCCGCCCCAGATGACCGCCACGAGGAACAGCGCGGCGATCGCCTTCCATGGCGAGGGCTTCGGGCGGGAGGCGACGGGGCGGACCATGCGAGCCGCACATGCTAACTTGATCGCCGCCATGACTTCGACGACCACTCTACGCAGCTCCCTTTCCGCGCTCGTCCTCGTTCTCGCATCCGCCTGCGCCACCGATCGGCAGGTGATCGAGCAGGCGGAGAGCACGCACGACCAGCTCGCACCGGCCGTCATCGACGACCCCGAGATGCGCGACTACATCCAGTCCGTGGGCAAGCGCATCGTCGATTCGGCGCGTGAGCTGCACGCGCAGCACTCCGGCCCGAAGGATCACTTCAAGGAGGACGCGAACTGGATGTTCTCCGACCAGGTGAAGTTCCACTTCGTGAACAGCAAGACGCTCAATGCGTTCACGACCGGTGGCGATCACATGTACATCTACACGGAGCTCCTGAAGA
>JBGATY010000095.1:0-13938 GCA_044228955.1 Planctomycetota bacterium
GGTGTGCGGGATGGCGACGCCACCCGACAGCGGCAGTCCCGTCGGGAACTCGCGCTCCCGCTGCTGCAGCGCGTCCACGTAGCCGGGCTTCGCCAGCCCGGCACCGGCGACCGCGCCGCCGACGCGATCGATGGTTCCGAGTTGCACGGCCTCGAGACTCTCCTTGCCGAGCCGACCGACGAGCGCGACCACGAGCAGGCCGAGCAGGATCACGATCGTCCACACGATGCCGCCCGCCAGGCGTTCGCCCAAGTCGGGGAACGCTTCGGCGAAGCGCGGCGCCAGGCGCGGCGTGATCGCACGCGCCACGGCGACCGTGGCGAAGATTCCGAGCAGACGCACGACCTTCCACCACATTCCGCGCCGAGCGCCGACCCCGAGGAATAATAGGACGATCGCGAGCCCGAGCACGTCGAGCCAGCGGAATTCCACGGCGGCGAGGAACACTGTCGAGAGGTGGTGCATGGCGTCCGCATTGGAGCGCCTGGCCGAGGCCCGTTCAACGACGGAAGCCGACTCCCGCTCGCGGGAGAATTCCGGTTGAATCGGCTACACTCTCGCGCCGAAAACCCAATGGAACCCCTCGCCAATCCGATCGAATCGCGCTTCGCGATCCTCGAGCGCCGTCTGCGCGCGGAGCCGGATCTCGGGGCGGATTTCCTCGAAAGCCGCCGCGAGTTCTTCCCGGCGCGGTTCGAGCACAGCGTGATCGACCGCGACGAGGCGGCCCGGCGACGGCATCTCGAGTGGTACCTCTTCGAGCGCGTGAACCCGGCCTGGGAACGCCTCGGCATCGAGCACGTCTCCGCGCGCCTCGGCGCGGAATCCGGCTTCGACGACGAATTGGAACAGCACGCGCTGCTGCACTCCTTCGCCGGGATGTTCGAGATCAAGAGCGTCGGCGAGGACAGCGTCTTGTGGCTCTCCGACCTGTCCAGCGGGGGCGAGTATCCGGTCGTGCCGCCGGCCGGGGCCCACGCGTTCCAGGAAGGGGACTTGATCGCCGGCCGCTTGTTCCCCTCCCTGGACGGAATGTACGCGCTCTCGTCGGCGGCCGCGCATCATCGGAACGCGGACCTGGTGCGCGCTCTGCGCGCCGACATGGAGCGCGCTCGAGCCGCGCGACGCGGCATCGTGCGCGTCAGTCAGCGCGAGTTGGAGCGCATGTTCTTCGCCGCGGGTGCGAGCGGTGCCCCCAAGGATCCGGTCGGGGACGCGCGCGAGTTCCTGCTCTCGGCGGGCGTCGAACGCGACGATGTCGAAGCCTGGTTCGAAGACCTCGCCGAGACGCCGTTCCTGCCCGAGAGGCTGCGCATCGGTGTCGACGACGCACTCGGTCCGATCCTCGATCGCCTGGCCTTCGACAGCGAGGTCGACATGGAAGCCGCCCGTCGAGCGCTGCTGTTCGCGTGGGAGGAACTGGCTTCGAAGGGCCCCGGACGCGGACCGAGCGTGGCTCCGAGCCCGGCGCCGCGGCCGCCCGTGCGCCGCGCGCGCGACGTCGCGGAGGCTGTCGCCGCCTTCGAGGAGAAGCGCAAGCAGGGGACTCCGCTGGACCAGGTGTTCGCGGAGTTGGAAGCCGAACTCGAAGTCGACGACGAGTCGGGCGACGACGACACCGATGTCGTGCCCGATTTCCCCGGCGTCGTCGGCGCGATGATCACGGAGTTTCTGTGGGAAACGGAGACGACGGTGAGCCCGGCGCGCGCGCGCGAGTTGCGCCCGGTCGAGAGCTTCGGCCGCTACGCGCATCAGATCGGCGTGTTCGAGAACCTCTCGGCGCGCGATCTGCTCGGGTACGCCGCCTGGTGGCTCCCGGAGAGCGGCGAACTGCAGAACGCGGACGATGCGCGCTCGACCCTGGCCGCGCTCGGAGCCTTTTGCCAGTGGGCCGACGAAACCCAGGAGCTCACCCTGAGGCCGCAGTTCGACGAGATGGCCGGCGGGTTGCGCTCGAGCCTGCCGCGCATCGTCGAAGCCAATCGGCGTCGCACGCGCTCCGCGGATCCGAGCGAGGGCGAGCTCTTCGAGGTGCTCGCGGCCGGGCGCGGGACCTTGCGCTTGCGCGATCGCAAGCACGTCGAACACGAGGTGCGCGCCGACGCCGACCTCACGCAGTGGCTCGCGCCGGGCGACCGTCTGCGAGCGCACCGGCACGACGACGGGCGGATCGCCGTCTACTGCTGCTATCCGCCCGAGGCGCGCGGACTCGAAGCGCAGGCGTGATCAGCGCGTCGGATGCGCCGGCAGCTGAACCTCGGTGACGAGCTTCGTCCAGTCGCTCACGGACCCCGGCGACACGAGATAGCTCTCGCGGATCGGACCGGCTTCGGCCCAGCCGAGCTTCTTCATGTAGGCGTAGAGACCCGGGTACGCGCGCGGCACGTCGCCGTAGGGACCGCCGACATAGGCGTAGACGACCATCGCCGACGGCAGCGTGTCGACCGTGCACGGCGCCCGGACGTCGGCGTCATACGGCACCGGCACGCAGGCGCGGGAGCGCAACTGCGCCACCGGAGTGTGGCCCGGATCGTCGTAGTACAGAGCGAACGGCGCGCCGGCGGGCTCGATCTTCTGCGCGGCGAGGCTCTGGAAGAGGCCTCCGAGGGCGCGCGCTGTCTCGGTGTAGCTGCCGCGGAGTTCGACGTAGACGTAGCGCTCCTCGAGTCGCTCCTTCCAGTTCGCCTTCAAGTCCGCGTAGGGCGGCTCGGCGACGGGCAGGTCGAGTTCCGCGCGGACCTGCGCCGACAGGTCGGGCCCGGCGGCGCCGAACGTGTCGCCGGACGGGGTGCGACAGGCGCACAGCGGGATCAGGAACAGGGCGGAACGGAAGCGGAGGTTCATGCGGGAGTTCCTTCGGCGCGGCCTCGAGAGGAGCTGAGCGCGACGACTCGAAACCTAACCCGCAGGCCTGGGAACCCGGCATGATGTCTGATAATGTCCGTTATGAAACTCAACAACCCGCCTGGCCCTTCGGCCTTCCGATCCCCGGTCAGGATCGGCGCGTCGTCCCGAGCCCTCGAGCAACTGGAACCGAGTCCGATCGACACGGGCTTGTCTCAGGATGCATCGCGTCAGGGTCCGTTACGGGCTCGGAACGCGACGCCGATCGCGAGTTCCGGTGAGCCGGCCGAGTCCCGATTCCCACCCCTCTTTTTGAGCAACCTCGCGGCAAAAAGACCTAGTATGCGGCGAGACGCTCCGTGCGGGCATGCACCTTGCTTACACACGGCGCCTCGGCGATCGCCGCGTCACGTTCGGCCCAAACCCATCCTGGTTTCCAATGAAGAAACTGCTGATTCTCGGTTCTCTCCTCGTGCTCGGCAGCTTGTGCCTGCAAGACATCTCCACCGGCCACGGTGGCTCGTACCGCGGTCCCGGTGACACGGTCCCGCCCGGCGGTGGCGGCGGCGGTGGCGGCGGAACCGGGCCTTCGACGCCTGGCCCAAGCGGCCCGTCGACCGGAGGTCCCTCCGGCCCGAGCGGTCCTTCGGGTCCCGCTACCGGTCCTTCGACGGGTGGCGGCCAGACCGGCGGACGTCCCGCGGGTCCGGCGACCGGCGGCGTGACCACGGGTCCCGACCTCTCGACGTGGGAATACTGGTGGGGCTTCAACAAGGATCAGTACCTGCAGCTCAAGGCAGCCATCTACGACGGCGGCGTGTCGTCGGGCGGAGACTCGTTCTGGCTCGGTGCCGGCCAGACGAATCAGAACAAGAACGCGCTCAAGCCTTCCGAGGAATCGATCCGCACGAAGATCGTTCCGGCGCTGAAGGAAGCACTCGAGAAGGAACGCAGCAACGACATCGTCACCGGCGCGCTCATCGCGCTGGCCAAGATCGGCGACGTCCGCAACGAGGACGGCACGTCCGAGTTCGAGCCTCTCATCGCGCGATTCCTGGCGGATCCGAACCAGGAGATCGCCGAGACCGCCGCGGTGGCGCTCGGCATCCTCGCCAACGAGTCCTCCGTCAAGAAGCTGTCGCAGCTCGCGCTCGACGACGAAGACGGCCGCAAGCTCGTCGGCTCCACGGAAGTCAAGTACCGCACGCGCGCGTTCGCGACGTACGGCCTCGGCCTGATCGGGAACCGCACGCCGAAGAACGAAGTGCGCCAGGAAATCGCGCGCACCCTGATCGAGATCCTGCAGCGACCGGACACGTCCACGCGCGACATCAAGGTCGCCGCCGTGATCTCGCTCGGCCTCGTGCCGATCGACGTGGACAAGAGCGAATCTCCGGACGGCAAGAGCGACAACTCGTCCTCGCGCCAGTCGCAGATCAAGTACCTGAAGCGCTTCTTCATGGATCCGAACCAGCACCACATGGTGCGGGCCCACGTTCCGACCGCGATGGCGCGTCTGCTCCAGGACGCTCCGGCCGACCTCCGCGAGGACGTCGCCCGGCTGCTCGTCGAGCAACTCGGGCAATTCGCGAAGGAAAAGCACCAGGAAGTGCACCAGAGCTGCGTGCTCGCGCTCGGCCAGATCGGCGACTCGGGCGCGGACAAGCTCAACGAGAGCATCCGCGAGGCGCTCGTCAAGTTCGTCGAGATCGGCGACACGCAGTCGCGCAACTTCGCGATGATCGCGCTCGGCCAGATCGGCGGACGCGGCAAGGGCGACGATTTCGAGAAGGCGCGCGGTGAAACCCGCACCCTGCTCCTGAAGACGCTCACCAGCGGCAAGAACCACCTCAAGCCGTGGGCCGGCGTCGCGATCGGCGTGATGGAGCGCGCGCTCCTCGACGGCGGTCAGACGCAGTCGGCCGCGGCCAAGGAAACGCTGCGCGAAGTGTTCAAGGATGCCAAGTCCCCCAACGAAGTCGGCGCCTACGCGATCGGCCTCGGCGTCGCCAAGGACATCGAAGCGAAGGCTCTGGTCCTCGCGAAGATGAAGGACACCTCCGAAGTGTTCGCCAAGGGCAACTTGTGCGTGTCCCTCGGCCTGATCGGCTCGCGGGAAGCGCTGCCCGACATCCAGGCGGTCGTGCGCGACTCGAAGTTCAAGCCCGACCTCTTGAAGCAAGCCGCGATCGGCCTCGGCCTCCTCGGCGACAAGGACCTCGTGCCCGAACTCATCACCATGCTCGCGGACGCGAAGAGCCTCGCGTCGCAAGCCTCGCTGGCTTCGGCACTCGGTTTCATCGGCGACTCGCGCTCCATCGAGCCCCTCGTCGGCATGCTGAAGAAGCCTGAGATCACGGCGACGGCTCGCGGCTTCGCGGCGGTCGCCCTCGGAATCGTGGCGGACAAGGAACTGCTGCCGTGGAACTCGAAGATCTCCACGAACATCAACTACCGCGCGAACACGACGACCCTGACCGGGGACAACGGCACGGGGATCCTCGACATCCTCTGAGCCGCATCGGCTTTCCGTCCACGGCCGTTCGCCCGGTTCATCCCGAGCGAGCGGCCGTGTGCTTGTGCACTGGATTCGTCCGAGCCGGACGCGCGTTCCGTGACAGGGTGGGCTAGGTGAAGTAGGGTGAAGACGTCCTGGCTGGGACGCGTCCCAAGACGCGTGTGGAGTCTCGCGCGATGATGCAACGAATCGGTTCGGTTCTCCTTTCGGTGGCCGCGCTGGCCGCGGCCGGAGAGGCGCACGGCGGCACGTACCGCGGGCCGGGTTCGACCACCGGACCCTCGGGGCCATCCGGGCCGGCGACGCCTGGCAACACCGGCGGCCGGAGCCCGGGGCCGTCGACGGGCGGCGCCGCGGATGCCGCCGGCGACCTCGCCGCCTGGCAACAATGGTGGGCGCTCAATCGCGATCCGTACCTGCAACTGAAGCGCGCCCTCGCGGAGGGCGATCTCGTCACCAGCACCGACACGTTCTTTCTCGGGCCCGACGGCAAGATCTCCTCGAGTCCCGGCCGACCGACGGCGGAGGTCGTCCGCGATCGCATCGTGCCGGCGATCCTCGAACTCCTGTCGAAAGACTCCGGCCCCGACATCGCGTCGTCGGCCCTGCTCGCGCTCGCGAAGATCGGCGATGTCGACCGTGCCGCGGTGGCGAGCGCCCTGAAGAAGTCTCTCGGCAGCCCGAACCAGGAGATCTCCGAGTCCGCGGCGCTCTCTCTGGGCGTCCTGGGCGACCCCGCGTCGGCCAGCGCGCTGGTCGAACTGCTCGACGACTCGAACTTCGGTCGCAAGCTCGTCGCGCGCGAGGAAGTGCCGACGCGCACGCGCGCCTTCGCCGCCTACGCGCTGGGCCTGGTCGGCCGTGCGACGAAGAACCTCGACGTGCGGCGTTTCGTGGTGCACCACCTGGTGCAGGGACTGGAGACGAACGCGCAAGCCGCCGCGCGCGACGTGGCCGTCGCCTGCGCGACCGCGATCGGCATCGTGCCGGTCGAACCGGCAGCGTCGAGCGACGAGAATGCTCCGGCCTCGGCCTCGCGCGCCGGAGAAATCGCGGGCCTGATGCGCGTTCTGACCGATCCGAAGGTCTCGGATTTCGTGCGCGCCTACGCCGCCGTTCCGATCGCGCGTCTCGCCGCCGGAGAACCGAGCTTGCGCGCCGGCATCATCCCCGCGCTGACCGCCGATCTCGCCAGCAGTTCGAACGCTGGCGCCTCGATGCGCCAGAGCGCCGTGACCGCGCTCGGCCTCGTCGTGGACGCGGACGACGATGCGATCGATTCAGCGGCCCGCGCGGCGCTCAAGAAACAGGCCGGCGAGGGTGATCGGCTGGCGCGACGACTGGCTCTCATCGCGCTCGCGCGGGCGTCGGCGCGGCTCGGCGAACACGACGGCAACGGGAAGACGCTCGACGAGACGCGGGCGTTCCTGCTCGGCGAACTCGCCCGCGGATCCACGCCGGAACGCCCCTGGGCCGGACTCGCGCTCGGCATCCTGGAGCACGACGTCGTCCAGCGCGGCGACGCGGCTTCGATCGACGTGCGGCACGCGCTCGCGAGCGCGCTCGTCGAACATTCGAACCCGGTGGAGGCGGGTGCCTACGCGACCGGACTGGGTCTCATGGGCGGAGACGTGGCGAAGCCGCTCCTCGACCTGCTCGACGACACGCATGACGACCAGGTGCGCTCGTACGCCGCGGTCGCGCTCGGCATGGCGCGCATCCCCGCGGGCGTCGAGCCTTTGCGCAAGATCATCCGCGTCGCGCGCTACCGTCCGGGTCTCCTGCGCGAAGTCTCGATCGGCCTCGGACTACTCGGCGACAAGACCGTGAGCCTGGAGCTCATCGAACTCATGAACGACGCGCAGGGTCTTTCTGCGCAGGGCGCGATCGCGACCGCCCTCGGCTGGGTCGGCGATGCACGGGCCGTGGAACCACTGCTTGGGATCGCCCTGGATCCGACGCGCACGAACGGTTCGCGCGCCTTTTCGGTCGTCGCGCTGGGATTGATCTCGGACCCGCGTCCCCTGCCGTGGAACGCGATCTACTCGTCGGACTCGAACTACTGGATTCCGCCGAGCACCCTGTTCGATCCCGTGGGCTCGGCGGGCGTGCTCGACATCCTCTGAGCCGAAGGGGAATTCGCGCGCGCGAGCCACACGAGGGCGAGGATCGCAGCCGACCCGACGCCGATCACGACGAAGCGCGCCCTGGTTTCGGCCCTGTCGCGCGCACGAGCGTGGTTCACGAGGATCTCGGTCTCTGGGCGCGCGGCACGAGCGCTCGCCTCGAACGCCTCGCGGTCGCGGACGTGCGGATCGCGGAGGATCGACTCGAGGCGCTCGAGCGCGCGCTCGGCCGTTCGCACCCGCGAGAGGCTGAGCGCGATCGACAGCGTGCGCTCGGTGAGCCACGGATCGCCTGGGTGCGCCTCCGCTCCCTGCCTGGCCTCGCGCAGTGCGCCCTCGAGGTCGCCGGCGTGCTGCCGGACGTACACCCTGGCCTGAGCCGCTTCGAGCGGATCCGTCACGGCGCACGCGCTGTTCCACGCCGAGCTCATGTCCCCGGCGCGGGTCCATTCGATGGCATGCGACAGCCCTGCCTGGGAGCAGGCGAGGAGCACGATGGCGCCGATCATTCGCGGCTCCAGTGCGCGGCGCGCTCGATCGACGCGCGCTGGAGGTCCTGGATCGGATTGCGATCGTCGGTGAGCCGTACCGCCGGCGGTGCCTCGAACCAGCGCTGATTGCCCGCGATCCCCGCCATCGACAGGCGTCGATCGACTTCCGGCTCGCCTGTCTTCCAGCCCGCCTCCCCTGGGTCGAAGGGCACAGCATCACGCCGCGCGAACAGCGCGAAGTTGCGCGAGAACGGCACGCCCACGGCGAGCACACGGGATCCGAACGCGGAGGCGATCGTCTCCCCCACCGCCGCGACGACGGGATCGTCGAATCCGAAGCCGCCCACGTTCGCGACGAGCCAACCCCGCGACACGAGGCTCGTCTTGCATTCGCGAAAGAACTCGACGCTGGAGAGGTGCGGAGGGATCTCGGTCTGATTCGCGTACGCATCGAGGATGAGCAACTCGAAGCCGGCGGGCGTGGCCTCGACGAGTGTGCGTCCATCGAGACCGGCGAGGACGCGACAGCGTCCCTCGGCCTCGTCGAGGTCCATCCACTCGCGAGCCAGCTTCACGACCGTTGGATCGATCTCGGCCCCGACGAGCTGCAGGTCGACGTCTTTCGGCCGGGCGCCGTCGAGCACGCGCCACGCCGTCCCGCCGCCGAAACCTACGACGCCCACCCGCCAGGCGCGCACCTCACGCGACCACCACAGCGGGAATGCGAAGAAGTTGTAGTAGAGGCCATCAGGCAGGAATCCGGGCCGCTCGCTCCACACGGACTGGAACGAGTCGAAGCTCTCGTTCACCTGGAGGAACCGCAGACGTGCGCCCTCCTCGTTCCGTTCGACGACGCGCACGCTCTGGTAGGTCGACTCGGCCGACGCGAGCAGCGTGTCGCCGGACGAAAGTTCCGGTGCCCGCGCGGCCACGTTCCACAGCGCGCACGGAAGCGCCAGGCCGGCTGCACCGAGCGCGCGTCTCGACGACCCTCCGCCGAGGCCGAACAGAGCGCACAGACCCAGCCCGCCGAGCACGAGCCCGGCCGCGAGGAACGTGCGCGAGGTGCCCAGGCTGGGCACGAACACGTACGTCGTCGCGAATGTGCCGGATAGGCTGCCTAGCGTCGAGGCGCACAGGACGAGGCCGCCCGCGCGTCCGGCCGAGGCATGGGCTCCTCTCGCGAGCACCTCCGTGGCGAGCGGGGCGGTGCATCCGAGCGCGGTCGCGGCCGGCAGGAACAGGCACGTGCTCGCCGCGAGACTGCCAAAGGACAGCAACGTGCCGGCCTGCTCCAGGGTCAGATGAGCAGGCAGGAACCACTCGGACAGGGGCCCGCTCACCGAGGGAACCAGGGCACTCGTGATCGCCCCGACGCACAGCGTGATGCCGAGGGAACGCTCCGGTCGCGCGCCACCCGCCAGACGCGCCCCGAGCAGGTAGCCGATCGAGAGCGCGAGCAGCACCACGCCGATGACGTTCGTCCACACCGCCGTGCTCGCGCCGAACCACGGGGCGAGCACCCGCACAGCGGCCAGTTCGACCGCCATCGTGGCCGCCCCGGCGAGGAGCGCGATCGAGAGGACGAGGACGGTGCGCGCCCTCACGCGATCACTTCGATTCGCCGGACTTGCCCGCCGGCTGCTTCGGCTTCGGCGGCAGATCGAAGCGCTGGTTGCACACGTACACACGCCCCGGATCGCTCTGCGCCGCGTAGATGAAGTCGAGCGTGCGGGACAAGTTGCGCTGGTACGAGCGCGTGACTTCCTGCCCGTTCGCGACGAGCTTCACGGGCCGATCGAGGTCGACGATCTCGTCGTTGAAGAAGATGAAGAAGGTCTTGATGCCTTCGCCCTCGACCGTGATCGTGTTCGTGGGCTTGTCGATCTTCGCCTTGATGTAGACCTCGCCCGTCGCGTCGGTCGCCTCCGTGCGCAGCCAAGCCGAAGCGAGCGGCGCGGGATCCGCGGGGTAGAGCACCACTTCGGTCGGGTACGTGACGCGCGGATGGGTCTGGATCCACGACCAGATGTCGGTCTCGGTCGCGTCGTCCTTGCGCTGCAGGGAATCGAAGCCGAGTTTCTTCAGCCGTTCCTCGAGATCGGTCGCATTGGCGCCCGCGCCGGCGAAGAACATGGGCTGGTTCTTGAGGTTCGAGGCCGGCAGTCCCTTCGGCGCGTCGCCACTGCGGCCGATGATGCCCGCGAAGCGATCGAGGTAGCGGGTCGCGAAGGTGAACGCGGCCTCGACGCCGAGACCGCGGCCGACGAGGTACACGCGGTCGAAGTCGATCGCATAGTTCTGCGACACGTGCCGCAGGGTGGTCAGCACGTTGCCGGTCCCGCCTTCCTTGGACGGGCCGCCGCCCTCGAGCCAGGTTTTCTCGTCGCTCGGCATTTGCACGGCGACGATGATCGCGTTCTCGCGGATCTGCGCGTCGATCCACTTCTCGGTGATGTGATCGACCGGGCGCTCGCCCTTGTCCGGGATGCACAGGAGCAGCGGGTACGACTTCTTCGCCTCGTACTTCACGGGCGTCCAGATCGCGTAGCCGAGCTTGCCCTTCGGATCGAAGTAGGCGGGCTGCTCGACGAAGTCGACCTTGCCCTTCTTGACCTTCTGGTTCTTCTCGT
This sequence comes from Planctomycetota bacterium, assembly GCA_044228955.1. Classification (GTDB taxonomy): domain Bacteria; phylum Planctomycetota; class UBA1135; order UBA1135; genus JAEUIA01. Next base: position 10,613 of record JBGATY010000095.1, read on the forward strand.
AGTCGTACGAATCCCAGAGCGCCCGACCCAGGTCCTTCGGGAAGGCCAGCGGGCTCTTCTTGAGCCGCTTCTCGTGGCGCTGGATCTCCTTGTTCAGGTTCTCCTCGGCCTTGCCCAGTCCCTCGTTGTCGCTGCGCGCCTTGATGTAGGTCGCGATCAACTTGCCCAGGCCTTCGAGATCGCTCGACTTGAACGCCTCCTCCAGGACCGGAGCGACGACCGCGACGACGGGCGCCGCGCACAAAAGACTCAGAGCACCGACCAAGAGGATTCGTTTCGACATGAGACAGCTAGTTTCCCGAGGGGACCTGGTTTCGCCGAGCGGGCTCGAGGCGCTAGAGCCTACCGTTCTCGCTCGCTCCGCGCCCGTTCGTCTGAGAGATGCTTCACGGCCGGAATTCGCGCCAGCCCCGACGCGACGAGTGCCTCCTCGTCCGCCGGCGACTCGTCCAGCACGACCTGGGCCAGGAAACGCGCCTTCTCGAGATCCCGCTCCGCGACGGCCCGGTTGGCGAGATCGCGAGCGGCGTCCGTGTTCCCGAAAGCGAGCGCGGCGCCGTAGTCCGAGAGCGCAGCGGATTCGTCCAGGACGGCGCTCGCCAGTCGCGCCCGGGCCAGGTACAGGCGCCGTTCGGCCGCGACGTCGGGGCCGGCCTCGAGTGCCTCGGTCAAGAGGTTGCGCGCCGCCTCGCCGTTGCCCCGCCACGTGTGCACGCGCGCGAGCCGTTCCACGTTCTCCGTGACCAGCGAGCGCCGGTACAGCCCGATCGCGAGTCGTTCCGCGAGGTCGAACTCGAGTTTCGCGCGCTCCTCTTCGAAGAGGCGCACGGCCCAGGCGGCGCGCGCGGGATCGAATTCCTTCGTCTCGTCGAGCGCTGCGACGGCAGTCACGACGCGGTACAGGCCGGGCCGCAGCGCGCGCGTCGCGTACCAGGCCTCGTGCGGCAGCCAGTCGAGGATCGCATCGGGTTCCGTCGCGGTCTCGGCGGGAAGGTTGCGCAAGCGCTGCACGTGGAAGAGGATCGTCCGCGCACGGAATTTCTCGACGCTGTTCTTGGCCTTCAATCCGGCGCGTTCGCGCACCGAGGCCGTCGCGAGCAGCGCATCCGAGAGCGCGCGGAATTCGCGCGAGTTCGGGGGCAGGGACTCGAGGCGTGCGAGGTTCGCGTACAGCTCTCGCCAGCCTCCGGCGGCATCGTCGCGACCCTGCAGACCGAGGAGCGCGACGAGAGTGAACGCTAGGAAGCCCAGCGGACGACTCCCTCGGTTCCCTGCGCCGCCTCGACTCGACCGATCTCGAACGAAGTCTCGCCCTGGCTCGCGAGGTGAGCGCGCACGCTGCGCACGTCGCCTGCTTCGACGAAGAGCACCATGCCGATGCCCATGTTGAACACCTGGTAGCTCTCGGCTGCGCCGACGCGGCCCTTGTCGCACAGGAACTTGAACAGCGGAGGGATCGTCCAACTCGAGCGGTCGATCACGGCGTCGCAGCGTCCGAGCACCCGCGGCACGTTGTCGACGAGTCCCCCGCCGGTGATGTGCGCCATCGCCGCGATCTGCTTCTGTTCGAGCAGGCCCCACAACGGCTTCAGGTACGGCTTGTGCACGGCCAACAGTGCCTCGCGCACGCTCGCCCCGGCGAGTTCGCTCGGGCGATCGTCCACGCCGAGTTGCGCCGTCTCGAACACGATGCGTCGCGCCAGGGAGTAGCCGTTCGTGTGCAGCCCCGACGAGGTCAGGCCGAGGAGCACCTGACCCGGCGCGACGCGCGATCCGTCGAGCAGCATGTCGCGCTTCACGGCGCCGACGATCGTGCCGGCGAGATCGAACGCGCCGGGCATGTACGTGCCCGGCATCTCGGCCGTCTCGCCGCCGAGCAGCGCGAGACCGTTGTCCCGGCAGCCCTCGGCGCAACCGCGGATCAGGTCCGAGGCCATCTTCGGGTCCATCTTTCCCACGGCGATGTAGTCGAGGAAGAAGAGCGGCCAGGCGCCCTGCACGAGGATGTCGTTGATGCAGTGGTTGACGAGGTCGCGCCCGACCGTGTCGAACACGTTGCACAGGCGCGCGACCTCGACCTTGGTGCCGACGCCGTCCGTGCTCGCGACGAGGAGCGCGTCGTTCCAACCCACGCGCGCGGGATCGAACAGTCCGCCGAACAGTCCGACGTCGCCGACCACTCCGGCCGTGAACGTGCGGCGGATGGCCGCGGTCGCGCGCTCGACGGCCTCGTACTTCTTCTCGATGTCGACGCCGGCTTCGGCGTAGCGGGTCGGGGTCTGGCTCATGGGTGGAGCGAGCATAGCCCGCGCCCGCACGTCACCGAAACCATTTGCCCGGAGCGTCGCGCAGGCGGTGCAGGATGCGCGGGCCGTTTTCGAATCCGAGGTCCATGGGCAGCCGGTCGAGCTCGAACCAGGCCGCTTCCGAAGCGTCGTGCCCCGGCTGCAGTTGTCCGCCCAGCGGCCGGCACAAGTACACCGCCAGATTGGCCGGCTTGCGCGTCGGCGCGATCACGAACAAGAGGTCGAACAACTCGAGCACCTCGACGTCGATTCCGCTTTCTTCGCGAATCTCGCGCACGACCGTGTCGCGCGGATCCTCGTCGATCTCCTGATAGCCGGCGGGCAGCGCCCAGGAGCCGAGGAAGGGCTCGATGGCGCGACGCACGAGCAATACCCGCCGATCTGGGTCGATCACCACCCCCGCCGCGGCGGAAGCGGGGTTCTCGAAGTGGACGAAGGGACAGGCCGGGCAGCGCGGGCGCTCACGCCCCTCGATGTCGGCGCGCACCAGGGGAGCGCCGCAGAGCGGGCAGTGACGGGAATGACGGTGCCACACGGTTCTTCTACGCCGGGGAGCATTCCAACCCGGCCAAGAGTCCCTTAGGCTAAGGCCGAGCTTGGATCGTTGGCAACCGGTCGCACGACCTGCGCGCTGCGAAACGACCGCGTCGGATCAACCCTATCAGGCCCTCATGCCCTCTCTGCTCCTCCTCGGAAGCACCGGCTCGATCGGCACCCAGACCCTCGACCTCGTGCGCGCGCTCGGTCCGGGCCACACCATCGCGGGTCTGGCGGCCCACCGCTCGTTCGAGGCCCTGCTGCGCCAGGCGCGCGAATTCCAACCGCGTTTCGTCGCGCTGACCGACCCGGAGGCCGCGGCCGCGATCCGCGCCTGCCTGCCGCGCTCGGTGCACGTGTTCGGCGGCCCGGACGCGCTCGTCGAGATCGCGCGCACCGCCGAGTACGACGTCGCGCTGCACGGCGTCGTCGGGGCGGCCGGCCTGCGGCCGTCGGTGGCCGTCCTCGAGCGCGGCAAGACCC
>JBGATY010000096.1:0-13866 GCA_044228955.1 Planctomycetota bacterium
CAGGAATCTATTGGGTATTCTCTCAACGCCCCTCCGCATCCGTTCGTTTCACTCAGGACAAGCTCCGCCCTCCGCATTCCGCATTCCGCACTCTCTTGCCCTTTTCGCTTGCCAATCTCCTCGCCCTCCTCGCCTTTCTCCGCCGTGTCGATCCGGATCGGTTGCTTGCGCCAGTGGTGATTCGCGCCGTTCACGTACGTGCCGTCGGAACGATAGAGGCCGATGCCGAACACCGGATTCTCGGTGCGTTCGTGCACCTTGTAGCGGACGCGAACGCGAAACGGCTCCGCCACCTTGAACACGTGCGTCTTCGTGCCCCCGCCGTCGAGCATGTCGACCTCCAGCGTCTCGATTTCGCCGGTCCCCCAGCGCGGGTAGGCGCTCGTGCCGCGGTTCAAGGCCGAGAGCCGCTCGTTGCCTCGCGACTTGGCGCGCTTCAGGTACTCGTCCGCGACCTTCTCCGGTGTCCCCTGCTCGAGCACTTCGCCCTTGTCGAGCAGGATCACGTGCTGGCACATGCTCTTCACGGCGCCCATGTCGTGCGACACGAAGATGGTCGTCTTGCCCTGCTCGCGGAATTCATTCAGGCGGTTGATGCACTTGCCCTTGAAGTGCTCGTCTCCGACCGAGAGCGCCTCGTCGATGATCAGGATGTCCGGGTCGACGCTGGCCGCGACCGCGAACCCGAGGCGCACGTACATGCCCGAACTGTAGGTCTTGACCGGCCGTTCGATGAAGTCGCCGAGCTCGCTGAACTCGACGATCTTCGGGAAACGTTCCTCGATCTCGGCATCGCTCATGCCGAGGATCGAGCAATTGAGGTGGATGTTGTCCCGTCCCGAGAACTCGGGGTGAAAGCCGGCGCCGAGCTCGAGTAGCGAGGACACGCGGCCTTCCACGTAGATTTCCCCCGTGGTCGGGCGCGAGATGCCGGTCAGTAGCTTGAGCAGAGTCGACTTGCCCGCGCCGTTCTCACCGATGATGCCGACCGTGCTGCCGTGCGGGATGTCGAGGTAGACGTTGCGCAACGCCAGGAACTCGCGGTGCAGTTTCTTGCCGGGGATCAGGAGCTCGAGCAGCCGATGCACCGGCTTGTCGTACAGCCGGTAGGCCTTGGACACGCTGCGGCACACGACGGCGCTCGCCCCGCCGCCGGCGTGCTCGGTCGTCGACCTCGAATCAGCGGTTGTGCGTGACGAGTGGCTCACAGCAGGTCCGGGAACCGCGGCTTCTGCCGCATGAAGAACAGCGAACCGAGGAAGAAGACCACGATCGCCACGCCGCCGAAAGTCGCCAGCACCTGCGGCTTCGGCCACAGACCGTAGACGAGCACGTCGCGATAGCTGTCGATCAGCCAGTACATCGGATTGATCCGCAGGATCCATCCGAGCCCCGCTTCCTGGACGAGGCTCGGCGGGTAGAAGATCGGCGTCATGAACATCCACACGGTCAATGCCACGCCGATCAGGTGGTACACGTCGCGCACGAACAGGTTCAACGCCGCGAGGAAGTACCCGTAGCCGAGCGTGAACAACGCCTGGAGCAGCACCAGGACCGGCAACGACAGCAGGCTGATCGAAAAGCCGAGCGGCTTGTGGCGCACCGAAGCGACGTACCCTTCGGGGACCTGGATCGGCGCGGGCGGATCCACCCACGCGAACCATCCGACCGCGAGCATCGTGATGGCGATTCCGATCAGCATGTTGATCAAGGCCGAGCTGACGAGATACGAGGGCAGCACTTCGCTCGGGAACACGACCTTCTGGATCAGGTTCTGATTCTCGACGAGCGTGTTCGTCGCGCGCGAGATGGTCTCCGCGAAGGCCTGCCACACGATGATGCCCGCGAGCATCAGGACGGCCGACTCCTGGTTGGGCATGTCGAGCCGCCAGCGCGACTTCAAGACGAACGTGAACACGAACATGTACACGAACAGGTTCAAGAGCGGGAAGATCACCGACCAGAAGAATCCCATGCTGGACGCGACGTAACGCGCGCGCAGGTCCCGCTTCACGAGGTCCGTGAGCAGGCGGCGATTCTTCCGCAGCGATCGAACGAGTTCGAACAAGCGTGCCTACAGGATGCTTCGGCCGAGCGCCGACAGCACGAGGTCCACCGCGACGCGCGCGGTGGCGTTCTGGTTGTCGAGGATCGGGTTGATCTCGGTGATCTCGAGTCCGAGCAGCTTCCCCGACTCGGCCGCGTGCTCCATGATCAGGTGACTCTCGCGCAGCGTCGTCCCGCCCGGAACGGGCGTTCCTACGCCCGGCGCGACCGACGGATCGGTGCCGTCCATGTCGAACGACAGATGGAAGCCCGCAGTGCCCGCGCAGGCGATCTCGATGGCCATCTTCATCACCTTGTGGATCCCGTGCATGTCGATGTCCTTCAAGGTGAAGACGTGGATCTTCGAGTCCTTGATCTCGCTGCGCTCGCGCATGTCCAGGGTGCGCGCGCCGATGAGCACGGCCTTCTCGACGTCGACCATCGGCACGCGGTCGCCGAGCTTGACGAGTTCGGGCACACCACGGCCGAGACAGCACGCGAGCGGCATGCCGTGGATGTTCCCCGAGTCCGAGCTTTCCGGCGTGTTCATGTCGCCGTGCGCGTCGAACCAGATCAGGCCGATCTTCTTTTTCTTCTTGTGATAGTGCGAGCTGATGCCGGCCACCGTTCCGCACGCGATCGAGTGATCACCGCCGATGACGACCGGGAATTCGCCCGCTTCGAGGATCGTCTCGACCTTCAGTCGCAAGTTGCTGCAGCACTCCGCGATCTCGTCGAGGAAGCGCGCCTTCGGGTTCTTGGGCTTGCGCGACTGCGGTTCACGCACCGGCACGTTCCCGCGGTCGACGAACGCGAGTCCCAGGCCGCGCACGCCGTCCTCGATGCCGGCGATGCGGATCGCCGAGGGCCCCATGTCGACTCCCCGGCGGCCACCGCCGAGGTCCATGGGCACGCCGACGAGGGCTACTTTCTTGTCCATCATGTGCGCTTCTCGAGGGTGACCCGCGCACCGCGCGCGAGTCCGAATCGGGCCGCCGCGTCGCCGCCGTTCACGGCGATCTCCATGGCGCCGAAGGAATCTACCAAGAGCAGCGCCCGACCCGATGGAACTTGCGCGTACGTGCTCGCAAACACGGCTTCACCACCTTGGAAGAGCGCGTTCCAACCCTCGAGCGGCGACCCGAGGTCCTTGGGAGAAACGTTCAAGATCACGTTGCCGTAGTGGTCCACGAAGAGCACCTCCACCTCGAGGCGTCGGCCATCGGCCGAGCGCGCGATCGAGACCGGGGCGAGCTTCGTCCAGTCCAGGATGCGCTGCTTCCCCGCGCTGGAGGGCGCGAGTCCGTTCACGATGGCCGCGGCGGCGGGCGCGAGCACGTCCCGGCCGTGGAACGTGCGCGACAAGTGCGGCAGCGCGAACCGCTCGGCGTCGAGCTCGTGGACCAGCGAGTCAGGATCGAGGACGGCATCAAGGACGCCGTTGTCGGGTCCGAGGAAACACTGCCCGCTCGCCTCGGCGACGAGCAGCCGACGCTTCGATCCCACTCCCGGATCGATGACCACGACGTGCACGGTTCCGATCGGGAAGTAGGGTGCCGAGCGCGCGAGTTGGAATGCTCCGACCGCGACGGCTTGCGCCGGCACGCCGTGCATCACATCGACGATGCGTGCACCCGGAGCGCGGGACAGGATCACGGCCTTCATCACGCCCACGTAGGGATCCTCGAGGCCGAAGTCGGTCGTGAGCGCGACGATCCCGCTCGGTTCCTCGAACGTCGACGTCATGCGCGGCGCGATTGGAGCCACCTCACTGCGTGCGCGTCGACAAGGCTCCGAGGAGCGCGCCCTGGAGCGCCGGATGCCCGCTCGCCCAGCGCAATTCACGCGCCAGCGCGTGCACGGTCTCGACACCGCCCCATTCGCCGATCGAGAACCCGATGCGGCGCAGATCGCCGGACGAAGCATCCTCGGGCGGAACTCGCAACTCGTCGACCAGCCCGCGCACCCCGGTCACATTGGCCAGCACACCTCCCGCCAGGACGCTGACGTCGAATTCCCTGGCCCACAAAGCGCCGCGCACGATCGGGAACACGTCCGCTTCGCTGCGGTCCAGGAGAGCGAGAGCGAGTTCCAGGTCGAGTTCGCGGTCGCCGTTCACGCTCGGGAAGAGGGAACGCAGCACGCCGATGTCCTCCGCGGTGGCGTTGTAACGCAGCGCATGCACGAGACGCACGGCCTCGGTCCCCTCGGGCGGCGGCTCGGTTTCGAGCGCAGCGCGCACATGCGAACGACCTACGCCCCGGCCTTCGTGACAGAGCGTGGTGGCGAGGAGGGTCTTCTCGGCGCCGGTCGCGTCGAGGAAGCGGTCCTCGAGAGCGATGGCCACGGACGGATCGTGAACGGCAGCGCACATCGCGTCGACGAGTTCCGCGTGCCCGGGTGCCTCCAGATCCGCGAGTGTCGCGCTCACGGCGTCGAGAGCGGGACGTTGTGCCTGACGGAAGCGCGCGACGAGGAATGCCGCTCGCACGCGCGGATCCGGATCCTCGCCGAGAACGGCGAAACGCTCGAGCCATCCCGGATCCGTGCGAGCTCCGATCGCGAGGCAGACCCACACGCGGTCTTCCGTCCCGAGCTTCGTCGGATCGATCCCGATCAGGGGCGAGAGGTCCTCGTCCCCGGCGAGCGAAGCCATCGCGACCGCGCGGTAGCGCACTTCGGGCACGTCGAGCGCCGCGCGCACGGCGGGGAGAGTGAGGCGCTCCAGGCGCGCGGCGTCGATTTCCTCGAGCAGGTCGCGCCAATCGCGCGCGTCGCGCGGACGCCACAAGTCGTTGTCGACGAGTTCGGAGAGTTCGGTCGGAATCGCGGCCACGGCGAGGTGCAGGCGCGCCCGCCCCTGCGCCGATTCGAGCAGGGCGAAGGCGTGATCGCGCACGGCCGGCGCGTGCAGGGCGGACGAGGCGTAAAGGACGAGGTCGCTCGCGAACGACCGGTCCGACGCCAGCGTCCGGATCGTCGACAGTCGCCAGTTCTCGCCGTCCACGAGTCCGTGACGGCGCGCGGCTTCGAAACGCAGGCGCAGGAGCAGGGCGGCGGCGCGCGTCGGTCGGCTCGTGCTCGGATTCAGGCTGAAGACGAGCAACTCGGCGGCGGGACCGGCCAATCGATGCGCCGGATCCGCGGCGATCTCCTCGACGCGCCGGCGGTCGGCGCGGCGGTCGCCGCGCAGCATCGCGAGCAGGGCGCATTCGGCGTACTGCAACTCCGCGCTCTGGACCCAATCCTCGAGCTCGGCGCTGGTCGAGGCGCTCATCTCCCCGAGTCCGAGAATCGCGGCGCGGCGCTCGAGATCGGTCCCCTCGCGCGCGATGCGCTGCAGACGGTTGCGCTCGACGAGCGTCCCCGACGCGCCGAGCGCGATCATCGCGATCGCACGGCGTTCGGCGGTCGAAGCCTGCGCCTCGAGCACGGCGCGTGCCTCCCCGCTCGTCCGCGCCGTGAACGACAGGCGTCCGTCGCGCGCGATCAGCTCCTGCCATCCGGAAGCGTCGGGCAACGCCGCAAAGCGCGTCTCCTCGAGCGCCGAGAAGTCGAAGGTCCGGCCGCGGCGCGGCGGGGCTTCGGCTCCGCCGCGCTGCGCGGCGAGCGGCGCCTGCGCCACGAGCGTCGCGCACAGGCCGAGCACCAGGGTCGAGATCTTCGCGAAGGCGTTCATGAGGGCACTGGAGGAGACCGAGTCAGACTGTATCGGCAGGTTCGGTCGAAGCCTTGGGATAACGAAACCTCTTCCCCGGCTCCAGCGCCGAAGGGCTTGGTCAACGTGCCGTCATCTGCAGCACGACTTCCAGTCTTCCCACAGCCAGCCGCCGCAGCGGCACGCGCGCCTTGCGCCCGTCGTCGGTGGCCGCCGTGAGCTCGCCCTCCGTGCCGATTTCGAGATCGGTGAACTCGAAACGGCCGTGCGCGTCCGAGCGCGTCGAGCGACCGTTCGGCCCGTCGACCTTGACGTTGGCGAGCACGTCGCCGGTGGCGGCGTCGACGACCGTGCCGACGACCCGCGCGCGACCATCCTTCGCGGAACCGGAATGCGTCGCGGGCGAACCGTTCGAACCGCAACCAGGGAGTGGCATGAGCGCGCACAGCGCCGTGCAGACGAGGGCGAGGACGGTCTTCATGTTCGCTTGTTCTCCGTGGCGATCCATCAGTGCTCAGGCTCTCCGAGCAGGCCCACGATCTCGTCCCGGCGGCGATCGCGCAAGGCCGCGCTCGAGGCTTCGAGGTTCAAGCGCAGCAAGGGCTCGGTGTTGCTGGCGCGCACGTTGAACCACCACCACTCGCGCTCCCCGAGATCGCCGAATTCGACGGTGATGCCGTCGAGCTCGTCCTGGCGGCCGCTCGCGTAGCGCGACTTCAACTCGGCGATCGCCCTGTCCTTGTCCGCGACGTGGAAGTTGATCTCTCCCGTCGCATGGTAGCGGCGCAGATCTGCGACGAGCGCGCTGAAGGCCTTCTTCTCGCGCGACACGAGGTTCAGGGCCGAGATCATCGCGATCACGCCCGAGTCGCACACGAAGTTGTCCGCGAAGTAGAAGTGGCCCGAGAGCTCACCACCGAACACGGCTCCGCGCTCGCGCATCGTCGCCTTGATGAACGAGTGTCCCACGCGATCACGGATTGCCACGCCGCCGTGGCGCCGGATCTCCTCCTTCACCACCCACGACGAACGCAGGTCGTAGACGATCGGGACGCCAGGCTTCTTGGCGAGCACTTCGCGCGCGAGCAGTGCCGTCATCAGGTCGTTCCCGACCGTGCGCCCTTCCTCGTCGACGAAGCAACAGCGGTCCGCGTCACCGTCGTACGACACGCCGAGTTCGGACTGCGTCTTCTTCACGAGCGCGCGCACCGGATCGAGGTTCTCTTCCTTGAGCGGATTCGCCTCGTGGTTCGGGAAAGTGCCGTCGAGCTGCATGAAGAGCGTCTGGGCCTTGATCTTCGGCACGCGCTCGAGGATCGAGGGCAGGGTGTAGGCCTCCATGCCGTTCGCCACGTCGATTGCGATCGACACCGAGCGCGACAGGTGGGCGAAACGCGCGACGTGCGCCGCGTAGTCGGAGAGCAGCTCGCGCTTCTCCAATTTCCCGCGCACCGCCACGGGAGGAGGCAGCGGCTCCTTGCACATGCGCTCGATGTCGAGGATGCCGTTCTTCGCGGAGATCGGCCGCGCGCCACTCGCGCACAACTTCATGCCATTGTACTCGCCCGGATTGTGCGACGCGGTGACGTTCAAGCCGCCGTCGCAGGGAATCGAGCCGATGGCGAAATACGCCATGGGAGTCGAGGCGAGTCCGATGTCGATCACGTCGGCCCCCGCGTCGCGCGCACCCTCGATCACCGCCGCCTGGAGTTCGGGGGAATGCGTGCGCATGTCGCGGCCGATGACGAGCTTTTTCGCCTTCAGGAGCCGCGCGAAGGCGCTACCGATCTTCTTCGCCAGGACGGCGTCGAGTTCCTTCGGGTAGAGGCCGCGGATGTCGTACGCCTTGAAGATGCCCATGATCGTGGATCCCTTGGGGTGAGAGGGGCGAGCAGAATACCCGCGCGCCCCGGGCGGGGACAGCATCCCCGCGCCCGGCGGTGGCGCATCCAGACGCCCGCTTGACTCCGCTCCTACAGCGAATCGGACGGGCACGCGCGATCCGGAGGCCAGCGGAGAGTACAATGGCGACCGTGGTAGTCGTCCGCGCGAGCGGTCCTTTCGACCGCACGGCGGAAGTCCCAATCGGCCGGAGGTAGTGCTTCATGCATTCGGTCTTCGTTCACTGCGTCAACGTCACTCGCACCGAGATCGCCGACTGGGTCGGAGCTCGATCCGTGAAGGGCCTGCGAGAACACTGGTACGTTCCCAACCGGAACGACCCGACGTTCTCGGTCCGATTCCCGCACGAGGGGTCCGACTACAGCTCGCCGGACAACCGCCGGCACGTCCTCGAGACACTCGGGCGCGAGCCCGACGTCACCGTGCAGCTCGACGCCGGCGGCAAGCGCCCCGGCCACAGGGAGCTGCGCTCATTCCTGATCGACATGCTCTCCGAGTATTCGGGCGTCGCGCTGGACGACTTGTCGCCGCACGTGTGGACGCTCGAGGACCTGAAGAGCGACAAGCACGTCAACGGGTTCGCGTTCGCGGACCACGAAAGCTGGCGCAAGCTGCACGTGTCGCATCATCCGCATAGCCCGCCCAAGACGCACCACTGAGGACCGCGGGGGCCGAGCACGCGCTCGGCCCTTGGGGCCGCATCAGCGCTTCGCCAGGGCCAGGCACTCGCGCACGCGGCGCATGCCCTCGACGATGTTCTCGGCGCTGTTGGCGTAGCTGAAGCGCAAGTAGCCGTCGCCGAACGCGCCGAAGCTGGTGCCGGAGAGGCACGAAACGCCCGCTTCGTACAGGAGCTTCGTCTCGAGGTCGCGGCTCGAGATGCCCGTGCCCTTGACGTTCGCGAACGCGTAGAAGGCCCCCTTCGGCAGGATGCACTTGAAGCCGGGGATCGAGTTCAGTTCCTTCACGATCAGTTTGCGCCGTTCGTCGAACGCGCGCCGCATCGTCTCGACCGAATCCTGGGGCCCCTCGAGCGCTTCCTTGCCGGCCATCTGCGCGGCCGCATTCGTGCACGACACCGTGTTGATCTGCAAACGCTCGGCATCCGCGATCAGGGACTTGGGCCACACTCCGAAGCCCATGCGCCAGCCGGTCATCGCGTACGTCTTGCTCCAGCCGTCGAGCAGGATCACGCGATCGCGCAACGACTCGTACGAGAGCAGGCTCGTGTGCTGCTCGCCGTCGTACAGGAGCCGCGAGTAGATCTCGTCGCTCATGATCGCGACGTGCGGCAGGTTCTCGAGCGCCGCCGCGAGCTTGTCCATCTCGCGCTTCGGCACGACACCGCCGGTCGGGTTGGCGGGCGAGTTGATGATGACGAGCCGAGTCTTCCTGGTGATCTTAGAGAGCAGCTCGTCGGCGCTGAACGCGAACCCGTTCTCCTCCTTCAGGTGCAGCGGCACGGCCGTGGCGCCGCTGTAGCGGATGACCGATTCGTAGATCGGGAATCCCGGATTCGGATACACGATCTCCACGCCCGGCTCGGCGAAGAGCTGGATCGCGAAGAACATCGTCGGCTTGCCGCCAGGCACGATCATCACGTCGTCTGGATCGACCTTACCCGCCTTGTGGAAGCGCTCGCAGTACGCGGCGACCGCCTCGCGCACCGGCATGAGCCCCTTCGCCGGCGTGTAGCCGTGGAACCCGTCGGCGAGCGCCTTGCGCCCGGCCTCGACGATGTTCGCGGGCGTCTTGAAGTCGGGCGCGCCGATGTGGAGGTGGACGATGCTCTTTTTCTGCGCCTCGAGCGCGCGCACTTTGTTGACGACTTCGAACGCGTTCTCGGTGCCGAGTTGAGCCAGGCGGCTCGAGAGTTCCAGGCGGGCTTGCACGGGGGGTCCTTTTCTTGGAGCGCGGAAGGGGTGTGGACGTGAGCCTACGGGCGCTCGTCCGACACGGTCAAGGAGCGGATCGTGTCACCCGCACCGGTTCGCGCGCTATCGTGCGACGACGCACATGTCGCAGTCCCTGATCACGCTCCTCGCCGCGCTGGCGCTCGCCTCCTGCAGCCCCGCTCCTGCGCCCCGGGCCGCGTTTCGGCCGGTCGTCGCGGAGGCGCTCCGCGAACTCGAAGGAGCTGTCCCGAGCGCGCCCGCGACCGGGGTCAGCGATCACGTGCGGATCGCCGTGGCCGAGATCCTCGCGGTGCTCGATTCTCCGGCCGCAGCCGCCGTGCTCGTCTACCACGCCACTTCGAATCCGGTGAGCTGGGTGCGCGCGCAGTGCGCGTGGCGGCTCGCGAGTACGACGCAGGATCAAAGCGTCCTGCCCCTGCTCGAAGCTCTGCCCGCGGAGCGCGACCCAGAGACGCGCGCGTACGTCGCGAGCACTCTCGCGCACTTTGGGTGTCCAACGTTCGGCCCCGCAGCGGCTGTCGCGCCGCCCTCGAAGCGCCTCGCGCTCGTCGTGTGGAAGCGGATCGCCGTGCTGCGCGACGAACTCCCCGCGAGCGATCGGGATGCGCTGGTCACGGCGCTCGGCTCCCTGCCGACCGCCTGCGCCGAGTCGCTCGCCGAAGCCCTGCAGGACGAAAACGTCCACGTGCGCGCCGCCGCGGCGCGCGCGCTCGAGAAAATGGGACCGCGCGCGCACGTCAGCGGGCCCGCTCTGCTCGAGCGGCTCATCGACGATCCGGGGATCGAGCTCGAAGCAGTCTCTGCCCTGGGAGCGGTCCACCACGTCCCCGCAGCGCCGGTGATCGCCGAACGGCTCGCCGATCGCACCCGTCCCCTCGCCGTCCGTGTCGCCTCCGCGCGAGTGCTCGAGCAACTCGAGACACCGATCGCGGTCGAGCCGCTCGTCGAGGCTCAGGGAGCGAGCGAGCCGCTCGAGCTCCGCGTCGCCGCGGCAGGAGCACTGTGCGCGTACGGCCGCGCCGACATCGCGGTGCCCACGCTCTCGCTCGCACTCGCGAAGGGGCCGCCGCATTCGGAGCGGGCGCTGGATGCGCTCGAGCGCTGGCTTTCCGCGCGGGAGCGCGGCGGCAACGCCCGGGCGCGATCGATCCTGGCCGAGCGCGAGAAGTGGAGAGCGTCGCCCGGGTTGCTGGCCGAGGCCATCAGCGCCGGCTGGAAGGAACTCCTGCCTTGAACGAAGGGAGCGCGCTCAGTGGGGTCGCGACAGGATCCAGGCGACCATCGCGACCCAGCCGAGCGTGTTGATCGTGAACAACGCGTCCCCACCGAGGAATACGCGCGTCGGTGAGCCGCCGCCCTTCTTCGTCGAGACGAGCAGCAGATAACGGCCCAGGCCGAACACGACGAACGGCACCGTCCACACGAGCAGGTTGTCGTGCCCGAAGTTGGCCGCCGTCTCGTCGGACACCGTGTACATCGTGTAGGTGACGATCGTGCACGCCGCCATCACCGTCACGAACTGGTCGAGGAACCGGTGATCGTAGTCGCGCAGGATCGCGCGATGGTCGCCGCTGCCCTCGCCGAGCAGGTCCATCTCCGCCTTGCGCTTGCACAGCGCGAGGAACAGCGCGAGGAACATGGTGCAGAGGAGCAGCCAGTGGCTCACCGCCGCCGGCACGGCCAGCGCTCCGGCGATGACCCGCAACAGGAAGCCGGCCGCGATGCAGAACGCGTCGACGAGCACGACGTGCTTCAGCTTGAGGCTGTAAGCGAGGTTCAGGGCCATGTAGCCGACGACGATGGGCAGCACGAGCACGGGCGATCCGTCGGCCCAGTAGGCGCAGACAACGGCCAGTGCCGCCGTGATCACGGACAGCGCGAGCGCCGCCGGGATCGTCACGGCCCCCGACGCGATGGGACGACGCTTCTTGGTCGGATGCGCGCGATCGGCCTCGATGTCCAGGACGTCGTTGACGAGATAGATCGCGCTCGCGCCGAAGCAGAACGCCGCGAAAGCGAAGCACGTGCGCCGCACGTCGTCGAGGTGCTCGTCGAACAGGGCTCCACGAGTCCCCCGCGCGAACACCAGCGCGGCGAACACGAAGACGTTCTTCACCCATTGGTGAGGACGCAGCGCGACGATCAGGGCCTTCGGATTCATCCGTGCGAACGCTCGCCCTGCTCGAGCGTGTTCGAGAGCCTTGTCGTCAATCGAGGCTGAGCTTCTGCAGGTCTTCGACCGGCGACTCGGGTCCGACCTTCAGGTACTTGTCGGAATCCTTGTTGAGCACGCCCTTCTCGTACAAGGGGAACAGCTCGATCACGCGTACGCTGAGGTCGTCGTAGAGGCAGACGGTCGCCGTCCGGTGATTGCCCTCGCCGCCCTCGTTGTCGTCCGCGACGAGCACGTTCTGGCCCCCGCCGGGGAATTTCTTGATCGGGTGGAGCTTCATGTCGCGCCCCGCGTACGCCGAGTACGTGCCGTCGAGGATGTCCTTGTTCGAGTACCACTGCTTCGGGTCCTCGATCGCCCCGATCGCGAGGCTCGCATCGGTCACGCCCGGGCAACTGAGCTTCTTCGCGCTCGTCTCGTTGTTGTCCCAGGCGCCCTTGTAGATGAGCGCGGCGAAGAAGCGCACGCCGGATTCGTTCGGGATCGACTTGTACTTGTCGCTGTAGATGAGCAATCCCTTGCCGATCTCGTTCAAGTTGGCCTTGCAAGCCGTCACCTTGGCCGAGTCGATGGCCTCGGGGATCTTCGGCAGGAGGAAGACCATCAGGATCCCGATGATCAGGATGACGGCGAGCAGTTCGATGAGCGTGAAGCCGCGGCGGGCGAGCCGTGCGGCGAACAGGATCGAGTTCATGGAGTCCTTGGTGCGAGGGTGCGGGTCTCGAGGCCGCCGGGGTTGTGTGGTTTTACCCCGCTCGCCTGGGTGAGTCACGATCTGCCCGTGCGTGAGGGGTCGGAAGCACCGGATCGCCGTGCGGAATCGCTCCACGAACGCGGCGAGGCGCGCCGCCGGCACGCCTCGCGTTGCGCTCCCGAGGTCGGAAGGCCTATTTCCGCGCCTTGGCGGCGACGGCGTCCTGCAGCGCCTTCACCTTGTCCGTGCGCTCCCAGGGGAAGCCCTCGCGACCGAAGTGCCCGTGGTAGGCGGGCGGCGGGCTTGAGGTCGAAAACCGACTCCACCGCCGCCGTCAGATCGAGGTCCGACATCTTGCCGGTGCCGAAGGTGTCGACGCGGATCGAGAGCGGCTTGGCGATGCCGATGGCGTAGCTGACCTGGATCTCGCAGCGTTCCGCGAGTCCGGCCGCGACGACGTTCTTCGCCACCCAGCGCGCGGCGTAGGCGGCCGAGCGATCGACCTTGGACGGATCCTTGCCGGAGAACGCTCCGCCACCGTGACGACCCATGCCGCCGTAGGTGTCGACGATGATCTTGCGTCCCGTCAGTCCGCAGTCGCCGTGCGGTCCACCGACGACGAAGCGGCCGGTCGGGTTGACGTGGTAGATCGTCTTGGCGTCGAGGTACTGGGCCGGGATCACGCTCTTGATGATCTTCTCGATCACCTCGCGGCGGATCGTCTCGTTGTCGACGTCGGGCGAGTGTTGCGTGCTGATCAGCACGGTGTGCACGCGCACGGGCTTGTTGCCTTCGTACTCGACCGTGACCTGGCTCTTCGCGTCGGGGCGCAGCCACTTGAGGACACCCTTCTCGCGCAACTCGGCCTGCTTCTCGACGAGGCGGTGCGCATAGTAGATCGGGAAAGGCATCAGGCTCTGCGTCTCGTTGCACGCGAAGCCGAACATCAGGCCCTGGTCACCAGCGCCCTGTTCCTTCTCCTTGTTGGTCTCGGCCGTGACGCCGAGCGAGATGTCCGCCGATTGCTTGCCGACGACGACCATGACGCAGCACGAATCGGCGCTGATGCCGGCCGACTCGTCCGTGTAGCCGATGCGGCGCAGCACGCCGCGCGCGATCTTCTGATAATCCAAATCCCGTGCGGAGGTCGTGATCTCGCCTGCGATCACCACGAGTCCGGTCGTCGTGAGCGTCTCGCAGGCGACGCGCGAGTTCGGATCCTCGCGCAGGCACGCGTCGAGGACGGCGTCGGAGATCTGGTCGGCCACCTTGTCGGGGTGACCCATGGAGACGGATTCCGAGGTGAAGAGTTGTCGGGACATGAGTGCGTGGTGGTTTGTGCTTGGAGACAGGAGGTGTGCGATGCGGGATACGCGGCCTGGGAAGCGCGATAGGAGCTCTTGCCCGGGTTCCTCTTTTCGGACGAGGGGTGCCGGGAGCTTGCGTCGGAACGAATACGAACCTTCAGCATAACGAC
>JBGATY010000097.1:0-13808 GCA_044228955.1 Planctomycetota bacterium
CGGCCGGTCACCAAGCCGCCGCGAGCCGGGGCGCTCGATGCCGTTCCACCGGCGTCTCCGGCCGCGAGGTGCACGTAGGAGGAGCCGGGCGACACGCGCTCCGGGTGGGCGTTCAGCTCGCGGAGCTCTTCCTGGAGCGCCGGAACGAGCACCGGACACTCGTCGATCGCCTCGACGTCGTGCGAGAGCGCGCGCTGGAATCCCACGCGTTGCACTCCGTCCCGGACGGTCGTCCGGAGGCTCGCGCGCGAGCGATAGCCGTACTCGTCCGATCCGATCACGTCGATCGGACCGGGGAGCCCCACACCGGTGATGTGAGCGATCGCGGAGCGCACGATCTCGCCCTTCGCCGCGCGCTGAGTTGCGAGGCTCACGTGTTGCCACGCGCACCCGCCGCACCGTCCGAAGTGCCTGCACCGCGCTTCGCGTCGGGATGCCGACGGCTCCCGCACTTCGACGATGCGCGCGCGCACGTGCTTGGCTCGGATCTCGACCACTTCGACGAGCACGCGGTCACCCGGAACTCCCTGCGGGACGAACATCACGTAGCCGTCTACGCGCGCAACGCCGTCGCCGCCGGCCGCGAGGGACTCGATGCGAACCTCGACGCGCGAGGCGAGCGGGAGTCGACGGACGGATTCGGGCGGAAGCATGGAGTCGGCGCGGCGCAGCGGCTCACCCTACAGGTCAAGACCCGCGGGCGCGATGCACTCGGCGGATCCCGGCCGCGAAGTCGAATGCGGATCGAGGACGCAGCAGATGAACGAGCCGCAGGCCGCACCGGGGGTACCGGCGCGGCCTGCGGAGGATGAGAAACCCAGTCAGTCGTGGGAGCGGACCGTCACACGGTCCTCCACTGCTGGAGGCGGCGAATTCGCCGCCTCAGGGCGCCCAAGTCAACTGCACGCCGTTCGTCAGGTTGAACGTGCTGGCGGTGCAGAACACGGCCGAGTCGCGGTACCACGCTTGGTACGTGCGCAGGTTGCCGGCCACGTCGAGACCTTGCACGTGCACGAGCGGCAGCGCGCCGCTCGGGTACGTCGAGGTGTTGCCCGCGGCGAACACGACTCCCAGTCGGATGATCGTGCCGCCGGCGCACAACAGACCGTCGCCGAAACCGAGGCTCGACTGCGCGGTGCCTTGGAAGTACAGCGCCGGACCGTTCGGGACTTGCGTGCAGGTCAGGGCCAGCGTGTCCGCGGCGATGCTCGGCGTCCCGCTCGCGCGCAGACGTCCGCCCAGGCTCAGGGACGACAGGCAACCGTCGTTGTTGCCGACGGGCGAATTGTTCGCGCACGGGCAGGCCGTGCCGGTGCCGTCACCCGCGCAGAAATTCGTGAACACGTTGCCCGAGGAGGGCACGTCCACGGACGTCGTCACGTTCGCCGGCGAGCCCGTCTTCCACAGACCGAGCGTGGCGAGCCCGCTCGTCGGCGCGGTGTTCGCGTCGAAGCGGAAGTTGTAGGTCGTGCCCCAGCGCAGCGCATTGGCGTTGGGATTGACACCCTGGGTTTCACAGGCCCACGTGATCGAAGCACCGGCGTTCTGCGTCACGGTCCAGTCCAGACCGGAGAAGTTGGTGGTGCCCGCGTCACCGTCGGTGTTGCGGTAGTCGACGTCGTGGAAGCCGATGTTCGTGAGGGTGACGCCGGGTTGCAGCGGGATCGTGAACGAGCCGCCGTTGCGGTCCGCGTTCATGTTGTAGACGGCGTACTCGTAGTGGTACTGACCGCCGCCGAGGTTCGTGGTCTTGTAGCCGACGATGAACAGGCCGTCGCCGGAGACTTGGACGTTGTTCAAGGTCACGGTCGCATCGACCGCTTGCCAGGCCTTGATCGCCGGTTGTTCGCGCACCGTGGACCCGGCGAGCGAGAAGTCCGTTCCCGCCACGTTGACCGTCAACTCACGGTAGCTGGCGTTGTTGTTCTGGTTGCCGGCCGCGGCGTCGTCCGGCGTCACGTACTGGCCTTCGCCGAAGTAGCGCACGCCGACCGTAGTGTCGACGTCCGAGCTCAGGTACTGCAGGCGTCGCGCCACGCTTCCCGACCAGGCCGGGTTCGCCGGCGGGTAGGTGAAGGCACCGGTGTGAGCGTTGACTTGCCAGCGCGGGCCCAGACCCGACTGCGTGCCGTTGCGGCTCGCGGTGTAGGGGTCGGAGCAGTTGACGCCCAGCGTCGTGCCGTCCGTCGCCTGGCAACCGACACAGCACAGCGTGTTGCTCAAGGCGAAGAACCCGTGCTTGAGCCAGCTCATGCCGATCTGCTCGAAGCGGCCAGAACCGAGTACCGTGCGATAGCGGTAGAGGTTGCCCCCGATGACGGGGTGCTGGTTGTTGCCCGCGATCCAGGACAGGTTCACCGTGCCGATGTTGCACGAGTAGGTGCCGAGCGAGATGGCGTCGATTCCACCCGCGGCCGCGTAGTTGGAGATGTCCTGGAGATCACCGACGATGACGTCCGGGCCGGGCCGACCGCACGTGGTCGGAGGCTGGCCGATGGCGATCGTGAAAGTCCCCGTGCCGCCGGCCGCGCCAGGGAACGATCCGAACTGGATCACGTACTGAGTGCCGACTGTCGCATTGAAAGTAACCGTCGACTGCAATCCACACGTATCGTCGTTGCACGCGATCGCCACGGCGCCTGGGCAGGTCGATCCGACGTACACGGCGATCTTCGTGTCGAAACTCGCGCCGCCGCAGGCCGAGACGTCGAACGGGCTCGTGCTCGGCGCTGTCCAGACGAACCAAACGTCGCGATCGATGCCGATCTGACCGGACTGGTTGCACAGGGCGCTGGCTTGACCCTGCGTGCCGGTGGTGGCGGCCGTGGTGTTGACCGGGAACGTCGAGGTACCCGAGATCACCGTCGGTGTCGTGCACGCATCGGTGCCTTGTCCGAAGGCTCCGGTCGTGAACGCAGCCGAAGCCGCGCAGGAAGCGAGGAGGAGAGAGAGACGCTTCATGAATTCCAAACTCCGTGGAGGACTGCCCGAAACGGGGGAGGAGAGAGAAAGAGAGAAAGAGAGACGCGAGAAAAAGTCTACCCCATCCCCACGAAGCGCAAACGAAGCCTCCGCGAAACGGAAGGGAACAGGGCCCCCGTTGGACGGGATGCGCTAGCTTCTGGTTCCATGATCCTGATCGCGTTGTGCGGCCTGCCCGGGGTGGGCAAGAGTCGACTGGCCTCCGCCTTGGCGACCGACCTCCAGGTCCCGATCCTCGACAAGGACCGCGTCCGCGAGGCCCTGTTCGGGCCTGATTTCGTCGAGTATTCGCGGCTTCAGGACGACCACTGCTGCGAGATTCTCTATTCCACCGCGGCTTGGCTCGCGAGTCGGAAGCAGTCTCCCTGCGCCGTGCTCGACGGCCGCACGTTCCTGCTTGCGGGTCAAGCTGACAGACTTGTCATCCACTGCCGCGCTCACGGGCTGGATCCACGATTCGTGCTGTGCACGGCTCCACGCGAGATCGCCTGGGAATGGATCGAGCGCGACCGCGCGAGCGGTTCCCACCGAGCGAGGAATCGCACGCGCGAGCTGCACGAAACGCTGGAGCGCGAGGCGGTGCCACTCGCGGTCCCCCACCTGGTGCTCGACAGCCATGGACTGGATCTCGAGGAACAGGTGCGCCGCGTCCGCGCCTGGACCGGGCTCTGAATCGCCGCGTGCCTCGACCGAGGCCCGTGTCCTCCGCCTGTTCCCCGCGAGAGGACAACCGCTCAGTACCAGCCCGTGTGCGGCCTCCCCTGCCGATTGGGGTTTGGCACACCCTTCGCAATCAGGGGTCCACGTCGCGCATCCAGTCCACGCGACACCACGGAGCCTTCCATGAAGATTCGACCTGTTCTCGCCCTCCCCGTCCTCGCCGCCGTCCTCGCCTTCGCGCCGTCCGCGTCCGCGCAGGAACTCGGAATCGCCTTCAAGAAAAAGCACGTCTCGATCGGCCTCACGGTCGGCGATCGCTGCACGCCGATGCACAGTGCGCCGGTCTGCTATTCGCCGCGGCCCATTGCGTACGAGCGCCGCGAGTGGGTTCCGAGTCACTACGAAACGATCACCGAACAGGTCTTCGTCCCGGGCCGCCAGGAGCAGTTCTACGTCCCCGCCGTGTACGAATGGCGCACGGACCACTGCGGCCGGAGCTTCCAGGTCGTCGTCTGCCCGGCTCACCATGAGACGCGCTGCACCCCCGGCCACTATGAGACCGTGACGCGTCAGATCTGGGTCGAAGGCGGTTGGCGCGTGCGCCAGTGCCGCTGATTCGAGCCCCGAACGGACCCCCGACCCGCGACGTCAGGATGGGGAGCGGATCGGGATCACGCCCTCGGCGAGCGACACGCGCACGCCGGGGGCGTTCTCGTTCTCAGTCGAGGCGCGGCGCGAACACGGCTAGCGTGAACAGCGCGCGGGCATCGTGGTACGTCCTCTGCACGAGCATGCGCGAGGCCTCGGCGAGCGCCGCGATCTCTTCGTCCGAGTACTTGTACGAGTTCTCGGTGTGTATGCGCTCCCCACGCGCGAGCGTGACCTCGAGCTCGAGCCGCGGGATCACGATCGTCTGGTCGACGAGACTCTCGATGTGCATCTCGATGCGACCTTCGGTCTCGTCGAACAGCGCGACGTGCCGGAAACGTCCAAGGTCGATCGGAGCGTCGAATTCCGCCGCCATCCGCGCCAGGAGATTCAGGTTGAAGCGCGCCGTGACCCCCGCCGCGTCGTCGTACGCGCGCTCGAGGATCGAACGCGCCTTGCGCCGGTCGATGCCGATCAGGAGGCGATCGTCGACATCCATCGAATCGCGCAGAACGCCCAGGAACTGAGCCGCTTCCGTGCGATCGAAATTGCCGACGTTCGAACCGAGCCACAGGAAGAGGCGCGGCCCGCGACCCTCGACTCCGATGGCCTCGAGGCCGGCGTGGTACTCGCCCACCACGCCTTTCACGTCCAGGGTTTCGAACTCGGCGGTCAGCGCGCGACCGGACGCTTCGAGGGCCGAGCGCGAGATGTCCAGAGCCGTGTAGCGGGCGCGGCCGTCGCGTTCGATGGCGGCGCGGATCAGGTGGCGGGTCTTGCTCGAGCTGCCGCTCCCGAGTTCGACGATCTCGGCCAGCGGCGGGACCAGGGCGACGATCTCGCCTGCGCGGCCGGCGAGGATCTCGTCTTCCGCACGCGTGAGGTAGTACTCCTCGAGGGCGCAGATCTCTTCGAAGATCTTCGACCCCTCGGCGTCGTAGAAGAACCGGCACGGCAGGCTCTTCTTGGCCGCGGTCAGGCCCGCGCGAACGGCGGCCGCGAAATCGCACTCGCCAGCGCTTGCGTTCACCTGCTCGAGTCGGAAACGTGGCCGCTCGCCCGCGAGACCGACGCTTCGGACGAGATCGCCCCAGGCCTCGAGTTCCGCCTCGAAGGCGAAGCGCGGCGCCAGTTCAATGCTGCGCGCCGTGAGTTCAGCCCGCCAGGCGTCGTCGCGCTCGAGCCGCAGGAGCAGGTCCGAGAGAGCGCGCGCGTCGCCGGTCGGAAAGAACCCCGGGTGATTCCGACCGAGCATCCCCACCGCGCCGGGAATGCGCGACGCGATCACGGGCTTTTGGGCCACGATCGCCTCGGCGAGCGCGATCGAACCGCCTTCGTTGAGCGAGGTCTGGACGAAGCCCTGCGCGCGCTGCAGCACGAAGAGCGCGGCCTTGTGCGTACGCTCGCCGAGCCAGCGCCAACGGGGGTTGTCGGCACTCTCCTCGCGGGCCCGATCCTCCATGCCGCGGTCGATCACTCCGCCCACGTGGCTGACGCGCAGCTTCGAATCGGCAGGGAGCAGGCGCACGGCCTCCGCTGCGAGGAAGGGGTCCTTCACACCTCGCAAGTGACCGAGCGAGACGATCTCGAAGACGCCCTCCAGCGGTTTCGCCGCGCCGCCCACGCGTTCGGCGGACTGCAAGATCACGTGGGTCTTGGCGTGCCAGCGCGAATCGAGGCGCGCCAATGCTTCCGGCTGCAGGACGACGATCTTCGTGGCGACGTCCAGGGACTGCGCGACTTCGCTCGACGCCCCGAGATCCGCGTAGAGATCCGTGCCCGTCAGGACGACGACGACCGGAGCGAGCGGATGCACGGAGCTGAATTTCCGGATCGATCCGGCGCTCTTGCGTGCGTGCAAAGCGACGAGCATGTCGCAGGGCGCGCCGCTCCAACGCTCGACGACGCGCGCTCCGAAGCCGAGATCGCGCAGGATCCTCGCGTAACGCTGGGCCGCATGGCGGTTGCCTGTCGTCGAGCCCTTGGGCGCCGGCGTCACGATCTCGACCTTCATGGGGTCGCCCGAGTCCTGTTGCCGTCCATTGGGGCGAAGATTGTGCGCGTGTGGACCGGACATGGGAAGCGCCAAGGGCACCGAAGGGATGGATCCGACTCGGTCGTTGTCGAGGATCCAGCGGGTGTGTTGACTGTCGAGCCGATGCCCCGGCTCGACCATCCGTACTACCTGGCCAATCGGCCGGAGACCTCGACGCGCACGCTCGACGTCCTCGACAAGGCGAGCGGCGCCGTGGCGGCGGCCGTGAGCCTCGCGGACGCCGCGGCGATCGAACGCGCGATCCGCGCCTGTGTCGCGGCCGTGCGGCCGATGCGCGCGCTGGCCGCGTTCGAACGTCGCGACATCCTGCGGCATTGCGTCGAGCGCTTCGAGGAGCGGCGCGCGGAGTTGGCCCTCGGACTGTGCGTCGAAGCCGGCAAGCCGATTCGTGACGCGCGCGGCGAGGTCGAGCGCATGATCGACACGTTTCGCATCGCCTCCGAGGAAGCGACGCGCACGACGGGCGAGACGCTGCCGCTCGACGTCACGGCACGATCGCGAGACTACACGGGATCGTGGAGCCGCTTCCCGATCGGCGCGTGTTCCTTCATCGCGCCGTTCAACTTCCCGCTGAACCTCGCCGCGCACAAGATCGCGCCCGCGATCGCGTCCGGTTGTCCGTTCGTGTTGAAGCCGGCGAGTGCCACGCCCCTCGGGGCCCTGGCGATCGGCGAGATCCTGGCCGAGACGGACTTGCCTCCGGGAGCGTTCTCGATCCTGCCGTGCTCACGCGCGGACGCCGAACCGCTGACGATGGACGAGCGTTTCGCGCTGCTCTCCTTCACCGGCTCGCCTGAGGTCGGATGGGACCTGAAGCGCCGCGCCGGCAGAAAGAAAGTCGTGCTAGAGCTGGGTGGCAACGCCGCTGCGATCGTCGATCACGACTGGGACCTGGCCGACGCCGTGCGCCGCATCGTCTTCGGCGCCTACTACCAGTCCGGCCAGAGCTGCATCAAGGCTCAGCGCATCCTCGTGCACGCCTCCGTGTACGACGATTTCAAGGCGCGCTTCGTCACGGCTTCCCGAGCGTTGAAGTCCGGCGACCCGCGCGACGAGGACACGACGCTCGGCCCGCTGATCAGCGAGGGCGACGCGATCCGTCTGGAGGGCTGGATCGCGTCGGCGCGCGCGGCCGGAGCCCGCGTCCTGTGCGGCGGGAACCGGCGCGGCGCGTGGCTCGATGCGACCGTGCTCGAGAACGTCCCGCGGACGGAACCGCTCGTAGCCCGCGAAGCGTTCGGACCAGTGGTCGTGCTCTCGCGTTTCGAGGATTTCGAGGCCGCGCTCGACGAGGTCAACGACTCCGTGTACGGCCTGCAAGCCGGCGTGTTCACGCGCGACATGCAGCGCGCGCTGCGCGCCTACGAACGCCTCGACGTGGGAGGTGTCGTCATCGGCGACGTGCCGAGCTTCCGCGTCGATTCGATGCCCTACGGGGGCATCAAGGACTCGGGTCAGGGGCGCGAGGGCGTCCGCTTCGCGATGCAGGACATGACCGAGATCAAGATGCTCGTCGTGCGGCGTCCCGATCAGAACGCGAACCCGAGCGCCAGCGCGAGCTGCCCGTAATCGACGTCACGGTCGACGCCCAGCACGCGGACTTCGGATCCGACGACGCCACGCGCGTCGAGGCCGATGTAGACGCGCGGAGTCACGTCGATGGTGATGCCGCCGTGGACGTAAGCGCCGAGCGTGCCGTCGTCGTCGTCGCCGACGCTGTCCACGTCGAGCTTCATCGAGATCGCCGTGGCGCCGACTCCGATGTAGGGCCGCACGAGCGAATCGCCGAACTCGAAGCGCAGTCCACCGTAGAGCTCACTCGTGCGCCCCTCGCTGTTCACGCCGCCGATCTTCGTCTCGTCGGCGGATCCGAGCACGCCGACTTCCCAGCCGACGGTCTTCTCGCAGCGCGCGAACTCCGCGCCGAACACCCCTTGCTCCTCGACCGGATTCCAGTCGCCCTCGTCGAGCTTGCGCCCGCCGAGGTAGAAGGTCGCGCGATTCGGGTACGCCGCGCCAGTCAAGTTGCCGCGTGCCTGATCGGAGACGGCGCTGCAGGAGACGGAGGCGAGCAGGGGCAGCACGGCGATCCACTTCATCGAAACAACTCCTCACAAGGCCTGGCAAGCGACTCGACGGTTTGGGACGCCGGGAGGATAGCGCGGAAGCGTGCGCATTCCGAGTCAGCGGTGCTGCGCAGTTCGGCGTACGGAGCACGTGAGGGTCCGCGTCTACGCTCATGTACGGATCGCCTCGAATGTCCGAGGCCTTCGTGCCTATCCAGGAGCCGCGATGAAACCGCACGTCCCGCCTTCCAGCACACTTCCCAAGCACTTCCTCGTCGCCGTCGATGCGGAGGGTCTCTCCGACACCGCCGTGCGCGCGGTCGTGCCGATCGCCCACGACCTCGGCGCGCGCGTCTCCTTCGTGCACGCGATCGGGAATCCGATCCTCGAGTGGGGCTACGCCGAATCGCCGCGTGCCGTGTCGACCGCGAGCGCCTTGACCGACAAGGTCGGTCGTGCGCTTTCCGAGCACGTCCACAAGCTCCTCGCCGCGGCGGGAAGGAAGGTCCCTGCCGACGAACTCGTGCACGTAGAAGTCGGGCGTCCGGGCAAAGTCCTCCACGAGCGCGCCAGCGAGATCGGCGCGGACTGCGTCGTTCTCGGCAAGCTCGGGAAGCGCCGCCTCTTCGACTTCGGCAGCACGGCTCGGGCCGTGCTCGGCCACGCCGCCACGGTGTGGGTGCAGCCGAGCGATCCGCGCCCGATCCGACGCATCCTGGTGCCGGTCGACCTGTCCGACGCGAGCCTGTCCGCCTTGTCGCTTGCCTGCCTGCTCGCGAAGAAACTCAAGGCCGGAGTGCGCGCCCTGCACTGCTTCGACAGCATGCCGGTCATGATGACGCCGCTCGCCGGATACCCCGAGATCGGCGCGTCCCTGCCGATCGAGGAGATGCGCGCCTCCAGCGAGTCCGCCTTCGCCAGCGCGATGGCGGGGTTCGACTGGCATGGCGTCCAGCACGAGACGTCGTTCTTCGACGCGCGTCCGGAAGACAAGATCGCAGAGTTCCAGGACTCGAGCGACCTGATCGTGATGAGCACCCGCGGTCGCACCGGACTCGCCGGGGCCGTGATGGGCCACGTCGCCTACTCGGTTCTGAAGGACGCGCGCATCCCCGTCTGGGCTATCCACCAGTCCTGAGACGGATCGGCGCCGGTCGATTCCTCGGCCGGCGCCCCAGACGCTGCGCCCGACACGCTCAACTTCCGGTCTTGACCGGGATCTTCAGGCTCGGGGTCGGCTCCATCTTGGGCACGGTGACCTCGAGCATGCCCCGCTTGTAGACCGCCGCGAGCAGGTCCGGTTCGAGGCGGGCGTTCTCCGGCATCAGGATCGCGCGCCGGAAAGACCCGTAGCGCGATTCGACGAGGTGGAACTCCTTCCCCTTCTTCTCCTCTTCCCACTTGCGCTCGCCGGACACGACGAGCTGACGGCCCAGGAGTTGGACTTGGATGTCATTCTCGTTCATGCCAGGCAGTTCGAGGCTGAAGGTCCAGGCCTTTTCGGTTTCCGCCACGTTGACGGGCGGGATGGTCACCGCCGCGAACCCCTCAGGCGACTCGAACTCGCCGAGGAAGCGGTTGATGACGTCGTCGAACTCGTTCTTGACGGTGCTGACTTCGGCGCGATTGCGACGCGGAAGGATGGTTTTCATGATCGATCTCCTCGTGAGAGCACGAGACGGATCATCCAGACTCGGCGACGACCGAGTGGAGCCGAATTCATGCTCCTCCTCACCAGGATGAGACGGGGCGAACGAATCCCCAGTCGGCTCACCAGCGCAAAGCGTCTGTGCGGTGTACGTAGCCCGACGGGTTCAAGAGCCGAGCAG
Source organism: Planctomycetota bacterium (assembly GCA_044228955.1). Taxonomy (GTDB): domain Bacteria; phylum Planctomycetota; class UBA1135; order UBA1135; genus JAEUIA01. The sequence continues at coordinate 10,242 of JBGATY010000097.1, forward strand.
ACCCTCGCGGATCGCGAGGCGCGCCATCTCGGCCGGAGAGTGGCAATCGAGCTTGCGCTGCAGGTTCTCGCGATGCTTCTTCGCGGTCCCGAGGCTCATGTTGAGCGAGGTCGCGATCTCCTTGTTGCTCTTGCCGAGCGCGAGGAGCTGGAAGACCTCCCTCTCGCGGGGCGTCAGCGCGTCCATGCGCGTCGTGCCCGGCGCGCCGAGCTTCGTGGGTGCGCCCCGGTGCAGGAGACTGCCCGCGACCTTGGGCGAGATGAACGGATTGCCGCGGTGCACGGCATCGATCGCGAGCAGCAGTTCGTCCTGCTCCGAGTCCTTCGAGAGGTAGCCGTCCGCTCCGGCCGAGAAAGCCTGGTTCACGAAGCTCTCGCCCTCGTGATGCGTGAGCATCAGCACCTTCACCTTGGGATGGACCTTGCGAATGTGCGAGATCGCGTCGATGCCCGACAACCCGGGCATCGAGATGTCGAGCACGACGACGTCGGGTTGGAGCTTCGCGATCATGTCGATGGCCGCGCACGGATCGCCACTGTCGCCCACGACCTCGAAGCGAGGATCGCGGGCGATCAGGCTCTTGAAGCCGGCGCGGATCATCGTCTGGTCGTCGACCAGGAAGACGCGGATCAAGCTGGAGTTCTGCATCATCGTTGCCTCACACGGGGTGCTCGAGCCGGATTTCGAAGCGCGCTCCGCCCGAGGACGAACTCGCGATTTCGATTCTGCCTCCATGTTCCTCCACGATCTTCCGGCAGATCGGGAGGCCGAGGCCCGTGCCGCAGGCCTTGGTGGTCACGAAAGGTTTGAAAACGCTCGTGCGCTGTTCCGCGGGGATTCCCGGCCCGTCGTCCTCGACCGCGAGCAGCACGCCACGCCGGCCTCGGTCCTCGGCGAGGAGGTCGATGTGCGTACCCGCTCCCTTGGCCTCGACCGCGTTCATGATCAGGTTCGAGAGGACCTCCTCGAGCAGTTGGCTGTCGCCGCGGAAGCGCACGCCCGCGTCGGGCACGCGGATGCGGACCTCCGCGCCGGCATGCTGCAACTGCGTGCGCAGATGCGAGACGGTGTCCTCGTAGAGCGTCCGCGCGTCGAGGTCGATCGGCTTCAGCGTCAGTGGTTTGGCGAACGACAGCGTGCCGCGCATCATCCGCTCCAGGCGTTGCATGCGCGCGACCAGGTCCGCGAGGATGGCGTGCTCGTCCTCCCCGAGCTTTTCGGCAACGGCGCGCAGCGCGACGTTGACCGCGGTGATCGGATTCTTGATCTCGTGCGCGAGCACGGCCGCGGATTCGCCGATTTGGGCCAGGGCGCGCAGCATGGCGGTCTCGGCGCGCTGCGCGTTCTTCAGATCGGAGACGTTGCGGCCTTCGGGGATCAGCATCACGACGCGACCGGTTCCGTCCTTCACGGGGGTGAGCGAGAAGTCGATGTCCAGCGTCGCTCCGCCGCGCGCGCGCTGCGCGATCTCGAAGCGCACGAATTCACCCTGTGCCGCGCGGGCGATGCCGTCCCGGATACGCGCCTGCATGTCCTGCGAATGCGACCACCACGGCGTGTCCCAGAAGGGCCGACCGATGACCTCCGCGCGCGAGACTCCCGCGGATTCACAGGCGGTCTGGTTGGCCTCGACCAGGGTTCCGTCGGGACGCAGGAGGCCGATGAACTGGAAGGTGCTGTCGAAGAGCGCATGAAAGCGCTGTTCGCTCTCGCGCAGGGCGGCCTCCGCGGCCTTCTTTTCGGTCACGTCGCGGAAGGCGCCCGTGAAGAGCCATCCTCCAGGGAAATCCGCGCGCGAGACGGAGAGTTCACAGGTGATCTGCGCCCCGTCCTTGCGCAGCACTTCGAATTCGCGCGTCCGACCGAGGATGTGCGTGAAGCCGGTGCGCCGGTAGTTTTCGAGGTACTGGTCGTGGAGCGACCGGTGTGGCTCGGCCATCAACATCCGGATGTTGGCGCCCACGAGCTCGCGCGGTTCGTACCCGAAGATCCGCTTCACGGAATCGCTCGCGGCCTGGATCTTGCCATGGTCGTCGATCACGACGGTGGCGTCGAGCAACGAGGCGAACAGGGCCTTCAGCTGGGCCTCGGACCGCCACAGGGCGTCTTGGACCCATTGGCGTCCTTCCGGCGTCGCCCGCGCTTCGGCCAACTGCTCTTCCAGGTCGGCCACACGCCGCCGCAATGCCTCCAACCCGTCCTTTTCCACGGCGGCGAAGTCCTCGTTCTCGAGATCGTCTCTGGGCTGCATGTGGGCGTGACTCTGGTCCTGGCCCTGCATGGTACTCCCTATGACATGGGAACGGTCCCGCGCGCTGCTTCGGTTCGGCGGCTGGTCGGATTTTCGAGACACGGTCTTGGCGTCAGCGGGTGACTCGGCGCGTGGAGCGCTTGCGCGGAGTGGGTTTCGGGGCCTTCGACTTCGGCGCGGGCCGCGCCGACTGGACCACTTCCTCGCCCGGGACGCGCTCGTCCTCGAGCAGGGCCGCGAAGGCGAGCAGCGCGTCCGTCGACGTGAAGAGTCCCACGAGCTTCTCATTGTGCGCGACGACGGCGCAGTCGACGTGCCTCTTCGCCATCCCGCGCGCGACGCGATCGGCCGGCTCCTCGGGCTCCACGACGAAGGGCCGCGCGTCCATCACGTCGCGAATGTCCACGGGCCGAGCCGTTTTCGAGCCGCGGGACAGTTCGACCGCAGAACGCGCCACGAGACCGACGACGTGCCCGCGCGTCACGACCGGCAGATGCCGGATCTCGTGCTCGTTCATCAGGCGCAAGGCCTCGCTGGCGGGCCAGGTGGGGTCGACCGTGACGAGCACGCTCGACATGTAGCGCTCGATCTCTTGCGGGAATCGGCTCATGGAAGACTCCTCTTGGCTTGCGAAGGCGGAACAGGTCCATCTACGCCCAGGGACTCATGAGTAACCGTGCGCGCCGACCGAGTCCGTAAGCCAGAGTGCGCAGCTGGAAGCGCCGAGGTGCGTAGGATCCCCGTGGAAGGTCAGCGGGACGACTTCTTCTTCCGCGTGCTCTCCTTGACCACGACGGGGGCCCACTCCACGTGCACGAGTTCCTCGTCGTCCGCGTACCAGATACGCGGCTTCTTGTGGAAGCGCTTGGCAAGCTTGTGCGCGACCAGCCGCGCGAGGTGCACGCCGGTCGTCGTGACGACGAGGGCACCGTCGTCGTCGACGATGTCCATCACGCGCTCCAAGGGATGCTCTGCGCTCTCGCTCTTCTCCAGGTTGCGCACCATGTTCACGACCTCCGCGCGCCGCCCGAGGAATTCGGCCGGAATCGTCACCGTGCCGGCCGCGTAGCGCTCACGAATGCGCGTGCACGCCGGGCACACGACCTTCGCGACCTTGCCTTCCGGCGCGGGCCCGACGGACCAAGTGCCCCGGTTGAGCACGATGCCGCAGACTTTGCACACCACGCCGTCGTGGCCCTTGATCGAGCGCTTGCCCACTCCGGGGCCGCGCGCCATGACGCCCTTCGGTCGGTCCTTCTTGATGCCAGGGTGTTTCGTGCGGCCGGTCATGACGGGAATCCTCGTTGGGGGTGGTG
>JBGATY010000098.1:0-13718 GCA_044228955.1 Planctomycetota bacterium
GGCCGTCAGGTCCTTCTCGGGCGTGAGGACCAACTCCTGCATGGCCTCGGTCCACAATTGGCGGCGCAACGGGAGCGTCCACGGTTGGCCGTCGACGAACGTGTGCGAGGCTTCGCGGCCCTCGGGCGCGTAGAGCAGCGCGATCTTCTTCTCGTCGAAGGCGCCGTTCGAGAGCGACCACGCCGCGGCGTATTGGGCTGCGAGCTCGTCGAACGAGACCTTCGAAGCCGCGGTCTCGACGAGCGCGGGCGTGCTGGGCAGGACCGGAACACTGCGCGTGGTCCGTGGCAGCCGAGCGGTCATGCGTTCCGAGGAAAGCGCGGGTGTCCCGCCGGGACCGATGGGCACCGAAGCGTGCTCGTGCACGATCTTCCACGCGCCCCCGATCTTCTGGAACACGTCGGTCTGCCGGCCGAGCACTTCGAAACGATCGCCGTCGCGCCGCGTGGCTCGCGCCGTGAACGTGAACGTCGCCCACGCGAGGTCGCCGCTCTTCCACACGCGGACGTCGCCGCGGCTCGTCTTGTTCGTGAGATAGATGCGCAAGTCGGGCGCGTCGCGGTGGGCGGCCACGCTCGACCACGAAACGAGCGGCCGACGCGACGTCGGATCCCAGACGAGCGTGTCCGCGCCGGGGGCGAAGAAACGCGCGGGGGCATCGGCACGCGAGGCGCCGGCTCCGCGGCTCGCGGCGAGCTCGGTCAAGTACTCGTCGATCAACCGCTGGAACTCGGGATCGCGCGCGTGCACGTGATCGAGCGGCGGGCTGCTCTCCGAGAAATCCTCCCCCCCGAGGCGATCCTCGAGCAGCGAGAACGAGGTGTGCTCGTGGACGATCGTCCAAGTGCCCGCTCGCCGCTCGCAGACGAGCGTCGCCTCGCCGTCGGTCTCGAATGGCTTCGCATCCGCGGCTTCGAACGCGACCTTGAAGTACACGGACAGGATCGCGCGGTCGCCGATGCGCCGCAGCCAGACGCCCTGGCGCGGCGACAACTCGAAGCTCTTGAACCGCGCACGCGCCGCTCGACGGCTCGCTGCCGTCCAGCCCTCGTGGCCGAAGTGCCCCTCGAGAGGCAGGAAGCCGTCGAAGAACAGGGCATCGGCCTCGGGCGCGAACAGCGCCTCGGCCTCGGCGATGGCGGCGGAGTCGTCGCTCCAGATGCCGAACCAGCGTGCTGCCACCGTGCGGAACTCCGCGTCCTGAGCGCGCAACGGCGGCGGTGCGGTCGGGTCGGAGAGGCCGACCGGCAGCGGAACGACGCCGCATCCCGAGACGAAGATCGTGCACAGCGCGATCGCGAAGAGGCGGTGGAGCATCGTGGACACCCGCCGCGCTCTCGAGGAGCAGCGCTGTGGGCGCGCGGGATGCTAACCGATTCGTGCGGCGCGCTCGACGACGAGCGCGCTGGGCTCACTTGCAGCGATCGAGCACCGACATCGCCATGTCGACGACCGGTTCGAGCTTCGCAGCGCTGAAACAGCCCTTGCCGGCGGCACTCAGTCCGTAGACCGTGACGTACATGAAACGCGCCGCGGTTTGCGTGTCGAGATCGGCGCGCACTTCACCGGAGGCCTTCGCCCGCTCCAGTCCGACGGCGATCAACTCCTCGAATCGGCGCGAATGCACGGCGAGCATCCTGGCGATCTCGGGATCGCGCGGGCCGAGTTCCACGGCGGTGTTGACACAGAAGCACCCACGTGCGCTGTCCTTCGTCGCGGCCTCGCGCATCCAGTAGAGGAGCGACTCCCGCAACCAGGTGCGCACGGACGGCGCTTCCGGGAGAGAGACTGCGGCGGCCTCGTAGTGAGCGTCCTGATACTGAGCCAGGGCGGTGATGAAGAGCTTCCGCTTGTCGCCGTACGTCGCGTACAAGCTGGCCTTCTGGACGCCCATGCACTCGGTGAGGTCCACCAGGGAGGTCGCGTCGTAGCCGCTCTCCCAGAACTTCTCCATTGCGGCGGTCAGAGCGGTCTGCGGATCGAATTCTTTGGGTCGGGCCATGACAAGATCTTCAGCTCGGGGCCTGTGCCCGGCTGTTCCGGGGTGTGATCGGCCGGAAGGCCGTTCAACCTTTGGATTTTGCCACGGGACGCCGATGAGGGGTCCTTTTTCCTGGATACCCCATGCCCCGCCGCCAAACGAAGCCCACCCCGGTGAAGGGTGCCCCCGTGTCCAAGCTGGCCGGGTCGGTCCTCTCCCTGCTGCGACTGGAGCGCGAACAGCGCCGCCACTACCGCGTCCCGATGGGGCCAGGGACGGTCCTGCAGGCCACGATTCCCTTCACCGACGGGAGCACGCGCACGGGCCTGTGCCTCGATGTCGCATTTGGCGGAGCGGGGGTGCACTTCTCGCTCGAGCAGGACCCCGAACTGGAGCGCGGTGACGAGCTGGTGCTCGTGTTCCAGATCGCCGGCCAGCCCGGGTCGATGCGCGTCGTGGCCCGGGTCCTCTTCCGTGTCCACATGGGCCCGGCCGGCGTGCGTTACGCCTTCGCCTTTCCGCGGGTCGAGGAGATGCAGGAGCGCGTCAACGGCTGGTGGGGACGCTGGTTCAACCGCCGCAAGTACAAGCGCTTCACGCCGAGCGGCGCGCTCACGATGCCGGTGCGCTTGCGCTGGCCGAAGGGACAGGTCGACGGGCGCGTCGCCGACATCTCGCTCGGCGGCCTGTCGATGGAGTACGACCGCGAGACGGCGCAGGACTTCAAGAACGCGAAACAGCTGTCCGTGTCCCTCGGCATGCCCGAGGAGGAGATGGAGCTGCGCTTCGGCGTCGAAGTGCGCTCGACGTTCGTCGGCACGCGCACCGTGCGACTCGGACTCGAGTTCGTGAAGGACAAGCAATACGAACGCGCCGCGCCGGAACTGCAGCGCTGGATCGAACGCCACTTGATCCGCCGCCCCGGAACGAAGGCCTGAGGAAGACTGCGCGACTGCGCAGCCGGGGCAGTCACTTCGCCTCGCGGAGGCGGCCGAACCGGGCGGCGGCCTGGCGCAGGCCCGCGCTGGACGATGGGTTGCTTTCGCGCACGACCTGGTCCTGACGGGGAACGAGGCGTGCGCTCGAGGTGCCGTGGCGCGTGAGGATCTCGCTCCTTGCCCAGGCTCATTCTCTCGAGCCGTTCGGAAAGTCGGTTCTGGGCCTCGCAGGCTCCCCAGCGCGTGATTTCGGGTCGGAGCACGGTCCTATCGCCTTGTCAGCCAGGTCGATCCAGAAGGCGGCCCAGCCCGAGCTGGCGTGTTCGTCCTGCCCCGCGCCGCTACACTCCGCGCCAGAAAGGTCGCTCTCGATGCGTGCGGTTCGTGTGCTCTCGCTCCTCTTCACATCCTTCCTGACGCTTCTCGCCTGCCGTACGACGGAGGCACCACGCACGGAGACGGTCGCCCAGCCGGCGCGCGCCGTGGTCGAGACTGCGCCCCTGACCCCGGTCCAGCCGGTCGTCGAACCGCCGCGGGTGGCCAAGGCGGCCGAGCCGGTGCGTGCGGCGCACCAGGAGGAAGCTCCCAAGGCGCCCGAGAAGGTGGTCGAGCCGAACCGCGACCGCCACGGCAATGCGGACGTCCTCGGGTACATCGCGCAGTTGGAGAGCGCGTCGCGGATCGCCGAGCTGCGCATCGACACGGTGCTCGCGAAGCTCGAGTTGCCGACCGACGCCTGGATCGGCGATCTCGGCTGCGGACCGGGCGCGTTCGCCGTCGCGTTCGCCAAGGCCTGCCCGGACGGAGTCGTGTTCGCCAGCGACATCGAACCACGCCAACTCGACGTCGTGCGCGCCAAGATCCACTCGCACCGGCTGGACAACGTCGTTCCGGTGCTCGCGTCCGAGGACGACCCGCACTTCCCGCCGGCTTCGCTCGACGTCGTGTTCATCGGTGACACGTACCACCACCTCGACGATCGCGTCGCATATGCGAAGCGCTTGACGAAGCTGCTCAAGCCCGGCGGCCGCCTCGTCGTGCTCGACTACAAGCCCGGCAAGCTCGACGTCGGACCGCCGCCGGAGCACAAGCTCGCGGCAGGCCAGATGAAGGCGGAGCTGACCGAGGCCGGCTGGCGCCTGGTCGAAGCGTTCGACACGCACCCCTTCCACGATTTCGAGATCTGGCGCCCAGTGAGACCGTGGGAGAAGAAGTGAGCACGTACTCCGTCACCAGCTACACCGTCGCTCCCGTCGAAGGCGACGATCAGATCGAAGTCGTCATCCATGCCGCCGACGGATCGAAGTGGGAGTACGGCATCCCGTTCAGCCGCTCGACCGGGCGCTACATGTTCGAGGAGATCGACGTGATCGCGATGGACTTCGGCGACGAATTCGCCGAGGAGCTCACGGCGCGGATCGAGAAGGTCGTCGACGGGTTGAAGCGCTGAGACGAGCCTTCTTCAGGGCTTGTCGTCCAGCTTCTTCTCGAACGGGTCCAGTAGATGCAACAGCGCCCGGCGCCGGTCCGGGTCGACTTCGAATTGCAGGGCGCGCTGCACCATCTCGCGCGTTTTCGGCTCGTCGCCGCGACTCGAGTACAGGATCGCCAGGTTCGTGAGCGCGTGCAGGCAGCTCGGGTCGAGTTCCGCCGCGCGGCGGTAGTGCGCGATCGCGGCGTCGAACGCGCCGGTTTCCTCCGAGAGCAGCCCGAGTTGGAAGTGCGCGGACGAGCACTGCGGATCGAACGCGATCGCCTTCTCGAGCCATCCGTGACACACGGCCGTGGCATCGGGATGAGCGCGGCGCACGTTCGCGTCGAGCGAGAGCGCCGAGGCGATGAGCATGTCCTCGACCGTGGCTCCGGGATGATCGAAGGCGCGCTTCCACGCGACGAATGAGCTGCTCGGATCACCCGAGCCCTTGAACGCGCGGGCCAGCAAGGCGTAGCTCTCGTAGTCGCCCCCGCGCACGCGCACGAGTTCCTGCAGCGGTGCCACGGCCGAACCCTCGAGCCCGAGTTGGATGCGCGCGCGACCGATCGCGAGCAACGCGCTCGGCCGCACCGGGTCCTTGTCGAGAACGCGCTGGTAGTAGCGCTCGGCCGGACGGCGATAGCCCATCGACACGAGGATGTCGGCCTTCATCTCGAGCAGGTCGACGTTCTCGGGATGCTGAGCGAGCCCGACGTCGACCATGTTGTTCGCGCTCTCGGCATCGTCGAGCATCAACAGCGCTCGCGAAGTCTCGAGGATCGCCTGGGGATCGCGGCCTTGATCGATCGTGTAGACGGCGTACCAGCGGTCCGCGGCTTCGCGCCAGTCCTTGCGCGCGGTCGCCGCCGCGGCTGCATGGGGATCCGCGCTCGCTCCGGCGACGGGACCCCGGCTGGGACCTCCGCACGAGGCCGCCAGGCAGAGCACGAGCACGATCGATGCGGACGCGATTCCACTGCGGGCCCGCGTGTGCGAAACTGCTCCGCCCTGTGAGCGCGGGTTGCCGCGCTTTTTCAGCTTACCCCTGCCCATGACCCTCAAGGCTGTTTTCATCGACGTCGGCAACACCCTGCTTTACGAGAACCCGTCGCGATTCGAAATCTATGCCGAGCGGGCCCGCGCGCGCGACCTGCGGCTCGATGCGGGCGAGATGCGCGACCTCATGCATCGTGCCCACCGCGAGCTGCCCCGCGAGATCGGGGGCGCCTTCCGCTACAGCGATCCCTGGTTCCATAGCTACGTCGAGCGGATCTTCCACGATTATTTGGGCCTTTTGAAGTCGGAATTGGGCCCGTTGCGTGAAGAACTCTTCGGACGCTTCTCCGACCCCGCGACGTTCAGCGTGTACGACGGGGGGCTCCAGATGCTGGACGAATGGCGCGAACGCGGATTGAAGATCGGAATCGTCTCGAATTGGAGCGCGCGGCTCCCGCGGCTCCTCGAAGCGCTGGGCATCGCCGAGCGCGTCGACTTCGTGCTGTGCTCGGCGCTCGAACGCATCGAAAAACCCGACTCGAGGATCTTCGAGCGGGCGCTCGAGAAGGCCGGCGTTCGCGCCGACGAGGCTCTCCACGCAGGTGACGATTTCGAGAAGGACGTGCTCGGTGCGCAGCGCGTCGGCATCCGCGGCGTGCTCGTCGATCACTCCCGCACTTCGGACGCGGCGCGCTCCCCGCGCGTGCAGAGTCTCCACGAACTGCGCGAGGTCGTCGCCTTCCTCGCGGGCAACGGGTGAAACCAGCGATGGCCCACGACTCCGACCTCGAAGCCGCGTCCGCGATGCTGCACCTCGCGGCGGGGCGCGTGCGTGAGCAGATCGCGCGCGTTTTCCTCGGGCAGGATGCCGTCGTCGAGGAGTTGCTCGTCGCGTTGCTCGCCGAAGGCAACGTGCTGATCGAGGGCGCGCCTGGACTCGGCAAGACGACGCTCGTGCGCGCGCTCGCGGACACTCTCGATCTCGATTTTCAGCGCGTGCAGGCGACCCCCGACCTGATGCCGGCCGACGTGCTCGGCACGCGCATCCTCGACGAGGATCCCGCGACGGGCGCGCGGCGTTTCCGCTTCGAACGTGGTCCGATCTTCACGAACGTGCTGCTCGTCGACGAGATCAATCGCGCGACGCCGCGCACGCAGGCCGCCCTGCTCGAGGCCATGGCGGAGCGACAGGTCACGATGTTCGGCGAAACGTATGCGCTCGAAGAGCCGTTCTTCGTCGTCGCCACTCAGAACCCGATCGAGATGGAGGGCACGTATCCGCTGCCCGAGGCGCAGCTCGATCGCTTCCTGATGCAAATCGACGTCGCGGCGCCGGGCTTCGACGCCCTCGTTTCGATCCTGACGCACACGACGGGAACGACGAACGCGCGCGTCGAGAAGGTGCTGGCTCGCGACGCCCTGGTCGGTTCGCGCTCGGTCGTCCGCGCCATGCCGGTGAGCCGCGACATGATCGCGCTGGCGGCGCGCCTCGCGCTCTCGACCCGACCCGACGACCCGAGCGCTCCGGACGCGGTCAGGCGCTTCGTTCGCTACGGCGCGAGCCCCCGCGGCGCCCAGGCGCTGCTCCTGGCCGGAAAAGCCCGGGCTTTGCTCACGGGAAAACTGTTCGTTGCCGAAGAAGATCTGCTGCGCGTCGCCCCGGCCGCGCTCCGCCACCGCTTGATCCTCAACTACGAAGGCGATGCCGCGAGCGTGCGGCGCGATGACCTAGTGCGCGCGTGTTTCGATCGCGCACGCCGCGGCTGACTCTGCCCATGAACTACGACCGCATCTATCAGTACCGATTCCGTGGCGTGGAACGCGCGAAGAAGATCGCGACGTGGAAGATCCTCGCGCGCTTCGTCGGCGAGAAGCTCGGCAACGCGCAGATCGTGCTCGACCCCGCTGCGGGTGCCTGCGAGTTCATCAACGCGGTTCCGGCACGGGAGCGCTGGGCCGTCGACATGGGCGAACAGGTGCGCACGCTCGCCGAGTCGGGCGTGCGCTCGATCGTCGGCATGAACACGCAAGTCGACTTGCCGAAGAACCACTTCGAAGGCGTGTTCGTCTCGAATTTCCTCGAGCACCTCGCCAGCCAGGTCGAAGTCGCCGCCTTCCTGGAGCGCATGTTCGAAGTCACCGCGGTCGGTGGGCGGATCGCCGTGATGGGGCCGAACTTCCGGGCTTGTCACCGCGAGTACTTCGACTTCGCGGACCACACGGTCGTCTTGACCGAGCGGGCGGTCGCCGAGCACTTGTACGCTGCCGGATTCGAGCTCGTCGAAGTGCACCCGCGCTTCCTGCCGGTCAGCTTCGGCGCGGGGTTGCCGGTGAACGACTTCCTCGTGAAGACCTACTTGAAGCTACCCTTCGCGTGGCGCTTCTTCGGCAAGCAGTTCCTGCTGGTCGCCGAAAAGCCTCGCGTTTCTCGCGCGCCCACGCAGCGGCTATCTTGAGGCTCATGGACTGTCGCGTCGTACTCGCCCAGATCGAACCCACGCTCGGCAACGTCGCCGCGAACCTCGATACGCACGTGCGCGAGATTCGCGCCGCGATCGATGCGCGGGCTGACGTCGTCGTGTTCCCGGAACTCTCGCTGACCGGCTATTTCCTGAAGGACCAGACGTCCGAGGTCGCGCTGGCGCTCGACTCCGCGGAACTCGAGAAGATCGCCGACCTGTCACGCCAGATCTCGATCGTCGTCGGCTTCGCGGAACGCGGACGCGACGGACGCGTGTACAACGCGGTGGCTTGGTTCGAGGACGGCGAGTTGCTCGAGCTGCATCGCAAGGTGCACCTCGTCCACTACGGCATGTTCGACGAGGCCCGGGATTTCGCGCCGGGCGAACGCTTCCGTGCCTTCGAGAGCAAGCACGGACGATTCGGGCTCCTGGTCTGCGAGGACATGTGGCACATCGGCAGCTCCTGGCTGCATTTCCTCTCGAACGTCGACGCGCTGGTCGTCGCCAGCGCGGGGCCGGCACGCGGCGTCACCGAAGACGAGTCCGGATTGCGCTCGACGCACGTCTGGAACAAGATCCACGATACGCTCGCTCTCCTCTACCAGACCTGGATCGTCTACGTGAACCGCGTCGGATCCGAGGACGGCATCCTGTTCGGGGGCGGCTCGCGCGTCGTGGATCCGCACGGCCGCGAAACAGCGGTGATCGAAGGGCTCGAACCGGGTCGCGTCATTGCGCACTTGAGTTCGGACGTGCTGCGCCGCGCGCGCGTCTCGACGCCGCTGCGCCGTGACGAGAAGCCGTGGATCATCGCTCGCGAACTGAATCGGCTCGGCAGTGGAGCGCAGCCGCAATGAATCGCCTCGACATCCAACCCAAGCTCGTCGAGGAGATCCTCGTGCGCTTCCTGCGCGTGGAAGCCGGCAAGTTCGGCTTCACGCGGGCCGTGCTCGGACTGTCCGGCGGCATCGATTCGGCCGTTTCGTGCGCGCTCGCCGCGAAGGCGTTCGGACCGAAGAACGTGCTCGCCGTGATGATGCCGTACAAGACGAGCAATCCAGACAGCGAGGGCGATGCGCGCCAGGTCGTCGCGAAGCTCGGCGTCGAGAGCCGCAAGGTCGACATCTCCAAGCTCGCCGACGGCTACTTCGACACGGTCGACGTCGCCGACAAGATCCGCCGCGGGAACGTGATGGCGCGAGCGCGCATGATCGTGCTCTACGACCTGTCCGTCGAATGGCGTGGCCTCGTCATCGGCACGAGCAACAAGACCGAGATCCTGCTCGGGTACTCGACGCAATTCGGTGACGCAGCGTCGGCGTTGAACCCGCTCGGCGACTTGTACAAGCACCAGATCTACCAGCTCGCACGCCACCTCGAACTGCCCGCGTCCGTCGTCGACAAGGCGCCGTCCGCCGATCTGTTCCAGGGCCAGACCGACGAGGCCGAACTCGGTTTTACGTATGCCGAAGCCGACAAGCTGCTCGAGCTGATGGTCGACCAACGCTACTCACCGGAAGACCTCGTTGCCGCCGGCTTCGCGAAGGAGTTCGTGGCCAAGATCGCGCGTCGCATCGCGCTCAATCAGTACAAACGCCTGCCGCCCGTGATCGCCAAGCTCTCCGAACGGACGGTCAATCACGACTTTCGCTACCTGCGCAGTTGGGGTCACTGATCCACTAGAAGCTCGGCAGCGGCGATCCAGACCTGCAAGGCTTTTGATCAGCGCACGAGATCGTCGATCGCCGCGTCGAGCAGCGCGTTGAAGGCTTCCGAGTCCTCCAGCATCAAGTAGTGGCCGACCCCGGGGATCGTGCGCGCGTCGAAACGCTTCGCGTGTCTGCGCCCAGCGGCCAGATCGGTCGTGCGATCACCTGAATTGATGCAGCGAATGGGCAGAGTCACGCTGTCGAGGCTCGCGGCGGAGTCGTAGTGGAACATCGCATCGAGCAGCGGCAGCGCTATCTCTTGCCGCATCGACGTCATCCGACCGACCACGCGATCGACCTGTGCCGGATCGCGAGGCGGTTGATGGAACGAGCCGCGGATCATGGCGTTCGCGGAGCCCTTGAAGTCCTTGCGCCACTGATCGACCAGAGCATCGATCTGCGCGGCGGTCGGTTTCCGATCGACGTCGTGAAAGGTCTCGACCGGGATCAGGGCGAGCACGCGACCGGTCATCTCGTGCGCAGCCTCCAGGATCACGGGTCCGCCCATCGAGTGCCCCACGAGGACGACCTGCCGCGCGCCGATTGCGTCGCACACGCGGCTGACGTCGTTGCCGTAGGCTTCCATCGTCCAGTTCTTGCGGTTCGTCCCCGACTTTCCGTGTCCGGGAAGGTCGATGGCCACGACCCTGCGACGCTCCGCGACGTGCGCGATGGCCGCGTCGAAGAAGCTCGAATCACAGCCGAAACCGTGCACGAACACGACAGTCGGATCGCCGTGCACGGCGCCCGCGACGCGGTAGCGGATTTCGACTCCGTCCGCGGACGTCGTGCGGTCGCCGCCGTCCGTCGTCCCCGAGTGGGACGACGCCGCGCACGCAGTCATCACCGCGTAGACGAGTGCGGTCGCGACGAGCGGCAGGATCCGGACCATGCCGACGACATTAGCGCGCGCCTCGGTCGATCGCACGCGCCGCCCGAGCTCCGATTTCGAAGTCGACGTTTTCGCGCGAGACGGGACGACGCGCGGCCGATCGCAGGCGGCTCGCCGGGCTCTCGAAGCTGCCTCCGCGAACGCTGCGCAAGCCGGTGTCCGGTGCGGTGCGCAGCCCTTCAGGCCCCGCAGGGGGGATCGAATAGGGAGCGAACACGTCGCGCGTCCACTCGGCGACGTTGCCGAGAACGTGCACGAGCCCGAACGGATTGGGTCTCAGGGAATCGACGCGCTGTGGCCCCGAAGTGCTCGTGTCGGACGCGGGCCGCGCGCCGTTGGCCGCGCCACGCAACGATCCCGGCTCGAGCCCGCACCACCAACGCGACGTCGTGCCGGCTCGCGCGGCGTACTCCCACTGGGCTTCCGTCGGCAGCTCAAGCCCGGCTTGTCGGAACGCGAGTTCCGTCGCCGTCCACGCGATGGAACGCGCCGGCTCGAGCGGGTTCGAACCGACCGCGCGCTCGCTTGCTGTCAGCGTGGCCCACTGTCCGATCGTGGTCTCGTGCTTCGCGATGAAGAACGGCTCCAACGTCACGGGTGTGAGCGGCATTTCGGACGCGTCCGCGTTCGGGTCGGTGCGCGGCCCCGGCGGCTGTCCAGCGACCGAACCGACCGAGCCCATGTGGAAACTCCCACCGGGGACGAGCACGAGCACGATGCCCGTGTCGTCGTGCAAGACGAGCCTTCCGTCCGCACCGCGAACAGCCGTCGCTCCGCTCGCGACGTGGGCGAATTCCTGCAGGCCGGTCACGGGGTCGGCGCCGAGCGGCACCAACCCGAACTGCGGAAAGAGCGCGAATCCGCGGTAGAACGGGCTCTTCGTTTCGTCCGCGATCTCGGCGATCGCGCGCGACCAGGCCTCCGCCGCGTCCACCGAGCTCGCTTGCGCGACGTGTCGCAGGTCCACGAGTCGCTTCTTCACGCTCGCGATCGCCCCGATCAGGGGATAGGGATCGCGAAAACGCGCCAATCGATCGGTGAGCGCGGAGAGCGCGTCGATGCGCCAGGCCAGGTCCTTGTCCGCTCCCCCGCCCTCGGATTCGCGCAGACGAGCGAGTTGCCGCTCGTGTTCGGGCGCGCGGGAGGCGAGTGCCTCTGCCTCCTCGAGCCAGCGCGCAAGCTCGGGCTCGAGCGCGGGGACGACCGGCCACAGCCTCTCGGCGCGTTCCTCGAGTTCCTCGACGCGCCGCAGGTCGCCGAGCCGCTGGATCTCGACCGCGCTCTTGCCTTGCGTGTAGCTGAACCAGGCGAGCACGGACGTGAGCGCGACCAGCGCGGCGCAAGCGACCGCCGTCGCCGTGCGATTCCGCCGGATCCACTTGCGCAGCTCGGGCCAGCGCCCGACCTCGTGCGCGCGCACGACCCGGCCTTCCATGTAGGCACGCAGGTCGGCGGCCATCGCTTCCATGCTCGCGTAACGGCCGTCGGGCGCGCGCACCATCGCCTTCCTGGCGATGGCGACGAGTTCGGGCGTCGCGTGCGCGATGTCCTCGAGCCTCGGCGGTGGTCCAGCGCGCACGGCTGCGATCGTCTCGTGGCCGGAGACGTCGTCGCGCACGGCGTACGGACGCTTGCCCGCGAGCAGCTCGTACAGAATGGCGCCGACCGAATAGACGTCCGAGCGTGGACCTACCTGGATCGCGTTCCCCTTCGCCTGTTCGGGCGACATGTACGCGGCCGTGCCGACGATTTCCGAGCGCTCCGAGTCCTCGATCTCGCTCAGAACGCGCGCCAGCCCCCAGTCCATCACGTAGGTCTCGCCGAAACGGCCGACCATCACGTTCGCGGGCTTCAAGTCGCGATGGACGACGCCCTGTGCGTGCGCGAAAGCCAGCGTGTCGCACACCTTGAGCACGACTTCGAGCACCCTCGAGAGGGTCCAGCCCTCGCTGCCGTCGCGCGCGAGTTCCAGGATCTCGGCGAGCGATCGCCCGCGCACGAGCGGCATCGTGAAGTACACGCGTCCGTCTCCGTCGATGCCGATGTCGTGCACGGGAACGATGCCCGGGTGATCGAGACGCCCGGTCAGGCGCGCTTCGAACAAAAAGAGGCGCAAAAGCCGTCCATCCGGCGTGCCGGGGCCATCCTTCGGTTGCGCGCGGATCACCTTCATCGCGAGATCGCGGCGCAGGTCCGCGTCGAACACGCGCCAGACTTCGCCCATGCCTCCGCGCGCCAATCGTTCGCGGACGACGTAGCGCCGCTGCATCCGCTCGGGCGAGGACAGCCGAGCCAGGTCCTCGCGCGTTTCGCCGTCGACCGGCGTGTGTATCCGCTTCAGTTCGACCTCGAGCTCGTCGATCGTCGACTCGCTCGCTTGCAGGCCACCGAGCAGTCGATCGAGCTTCTTCCAGTTGTCGTGCAGGGCCCAGAGCTCGCCCTCGATCTCCGCGTGCGCGGCGAATTCGCGCTCGAAATCGACCTTCTCGCCCCGCTCGAGCCGGGCGATGACCTCGGCGAACGCGGCGGTTGCTTCGGGCGTGATGTTCGAGCGGTTCGCGGCCGACATGGGAAGACGCAGTCTAGCGGGATGGCGAGGCGGAGGAATTTTCCAGGCTGTGCGCCGGCCCCGCGAGATTCTGCCGGCTCCACGCGAGTCACGGCGTGGCCGCTTCCGATCGAGAACCCATGCGTTGTCTCCCTGTCGCCGCTCTGTCCAGCTTCGCGCTGCTGGCGCTGTCCGGCTGCGATCCCCGTCCGGGCGCGCCGAGCATCGCCCTCGAGTTCGCGTTCGACGACTCGGTCACGCCCGCCGCGTGGATCGACATCGCGCACGCAGCGTCACCCACCGGCATCACGTTCGAGCCCGGCGTCGAGGGACGTGCGGCGCGCTTCGACGGCTCCGGCGCGCAGGTCGACGTGTCGGGCGTCGATGCCCTGCCACTGACTCGTGCCTTCACGGTCGAGACCCACGTGAAGGCCGCGGACTGGACGAATCCGTACACGAGCGGCTCTGCGCTGGAGAGCATCGTGTCGCACTCGGACGACTTCACGATCGCCATCGTCCCTTCGAAGTGGACGTATCAAGCCGTATTGCACACGAGCGAAGGACAGGTCCGGCTCGAAGGCGGCGCTGTTCGCGTCGGTACATGGCAGCACGTCGCACTCGCGTTCGACGCCAGCGAGCACATGGCGCGGCTCTACGTGGACGGGATCGTCGCCGATCAACGCGAGGCGAAAGGGACATTCGCCCTCCAGCCCGGCCT
>JBGATY010000099.1:0-13575 GCA_044228955.1 Planctomycetota bacterium
CACGCCGCGCCACTGCACGCGCACGCGCACGGGGAGGACGCGGTAGTCGGCCGCATGGTCCAGGGCATCCGGCGGCAGGCCGTCGCCGTTCAGGTCGCGCGGCATCCCCAGTGCGGGATCGTTCACGTCCTCGCGCAGTTGCCACACGCCGCCGATGTCGACCGCCGGGAAGGTGATCTCGCCCGGCCGACCGTCGACGTCCAAGGGGAGCGGCTCGAGACCGAAGGCCTCGAAGCTCGCGCCCGGAGCAGTGCCGACGCCCGCGGGATCGTCGGTCGGATTCGCATTGAAGGTCGCGAACACCTGCGCGAAGTCGACACCCTGCATGCGCTCGATCGCACGGCGCGCGTACGCTTGGGCGAGCGCGGTCTCGTTGTTGACGCGATTGAGCGCCATCGACGCGACGATGGAACTCATGAGGCCGCCGGCGGCGATCGTGAGCACGGCGGAGGCCATCGCGACCTCGGCCAGAGTGAAGCCGCCGGCCTTGCGCCTGTGCGCGCTTTCCGGGGACTCCGCGTGCGATCCGTTCGTTCCTGCCATGTGTTCCATTCCCTGCCGCCTGATGGGACCTTCGCGAGAGGCTCGGCTCGCGTGAACGCCAGGCTGTGGCGTTCGACGCAAGGGAGCATGACCCGGACGCGTGTCCCCCACACGCACCCGTCACGCTTCCCTTGATCGGAGCCGGAGAGGCTGCGACTCGAATGCAACTTCCCTAAACAACCGTGGAGAACCGGCTCCGCGCCGCTTTCCGATCCGGAAACGGATTCCCTCTGGAGTCAGCGTCGCGGCTGGATCGGGAACAACGCGGAGAGCCTGCCCGTCGGCGCGTCGCCCGGATAGCGGACGGACTCGAGGAACAGGCCGGAGGCCGGCGCGGTCGATTCGCGCACGAGGCGTTCGAGCGCGGCCATTCCTTCCGGGTCGGCGGGGCTCACGAGCGACCGGAACTCGTCGAGCGTCATGCGGTGACGCCCCACCGCCACGATCGCCCCGGTCAATCGGCGCACCATGCGCCACAGGAAGTGAGACGCTTCGAAGCGCAGGAGGACGAGCGCATCCTCGACCGCCAACTCGGCCCGGTCGACGCGCACGCTCGTGCTCGCCTGGTCCTTGGCGCGATCGCAGAACAGCACGAAATCGTGCTCGCCGACGCACGCCGCGCAGGCCGCCTCCATCGCTTCCGTGTCGAGCGGATCCTCGATCCACCACACGTGGCGTTTCGCGAACGCCGTGCGGCGTGTGGCGATCTGGTAGACGTACGATCGCGAGAGAGCGTGGTGTCGTGCGTGGAAGCGCGCGTCCGCCTCCGCCACGGACAGGACGTTGACGTCGGCCGGCAGGTGCGCGTTGACCTCAGCCAAGAGCGTCCGCGCGTCGCGTGCTGCCTCGAGCCGCACGTGAGCCACTTGAGCGATCGCATGCACGCCCGCGTCGGTCCTTCCCGCGCCGCCGATCTCGGTCGGACGCGTTCCGGCTGCCTCCAGCGCGCGACGCAATTCGCCCGCGACGGTGAGTGCGTTCTTCTGCTCCTGCCAGCCGCTGTAGCGCGTGCCGGCGTACTCGATCACGAACCTGTACGTGGGCATCGCTCGAATCAGAACACGAACGACCAGGCGAAAAACACCGTGAAATCCGGGCCGGACTCGGAAACCAGGTCCTCGGTGAGGCCCAGTACGAAGCGACGCTCCGTCTGTGGATCGTCGAAGACGAAACCCGCGTCGAGGTCGAGCACCCTCCCGTTCACTTCCTCGATGGTGATGTCGCGCGTGGCCGGCGTACTGGATCGCAAGCCCGCCACGACCGACACCCACTCGTTCCAGCGGCATTCGAGTCCCGCGTGCACGTAGCTCTGTTGTTGCGTTTCGACGTCGGCACGCGCGAACGAATCCGCCGTCGGTGGCTCGACGAAGTACGCTCCCGCCCCGAGCGTGAAGCGATCGAACGACTTCTCGACGAGCGCCCCGCCGCCCCAGTCGAACCCGCCGTTGCCGACTCCGCGCGACTGCGATCCGGTGGGCAGCTCCACTCCTCCCCTGATGTCGATCGACACTCCCGCCACGTCTTCGGCGGCGATGCGCTGCGTCACGACGATCGGCACGTCGCCGAGCGCGGGGCGGTCGGGTTCGAGTTCGAACACGCGCTGCCCGTCCTTCTCGACGTGCATGTCGTACGCACCCTTGTCGCGCTTCTTGCGCCCGCCGTTCGGAAGCCCGAGAGCGCCGTGCCAGCTCTCGATGAACGTGTCGAGGAATCCACTGGAGGCGTAGGCGATCGGCACTTCGATCTCGACGTCGGTCGTCGGCGAAACGCCGGTCCGGAACGAGAACCCCGTCCGCAGCAGTTCGCCGTCGAAGAGCACCGTCGAACTGCCGTCGGTGCCGTCCTCGAACATGCTGCTGTACGCGCTCGTGCACTCGAAGCGCAGTCGGCCCGGCGGCGTCGTCTCGGCCTGGCGCGGGCGGAACTGCAGCAAGGTGGCGACGATCGGCCCGCCCGTCTTCACGCCGAGCGGCCCCCGGACGACGCGTGTCGGATGCGCGGTCGGCACGAACACGGCGCACCCCGAATTCACACCCAGGACCAGCAGGACGAGCAGGGCGAGGAACCGGGGCATGGGGGCGGAAAGGTAACCGGCTCGCGCCCCGCGCCGAAACGCGCGCCCGCCCGATTCGAGGGGTGGCGGCCGGATTCGAACGTGCGTCCGCCGCGGGTTGTGCCGGATCCGTAACCCTCGCGAAAAAGCCGGGGATCCCCTGGCGGTGTAACTACCCTAGTAGTAGTTGTGACTCGACGCGGGCCGCACGGGCCCGCGGCGATCGAACTCACCGAACGGGACGATGGAGGAGAGTCATGGGCGGCCCGCACCACCTGGGCGACTTGCAGTACGCGATCATGCGCGTGCTGTGGGACGAAGGCGAAGCGACCGTGGCGCGCGTACAGGAGCGCTTGTCGAGCGGCGAGGAACGCGACCGCGCGCTCACGACCGTCGCCACGATGCTCACGAAGATGGAGAAGAAGGGCGTCGTCGCGCACAAGAGCGTCGGCCGGCAGTTCGTCTACCGCGCGCTCGTCGAGGAGAAGTCGGTGCACCGTTCGATGGTGCAGGAACTGACCCAGCGCCTCTTCCGCGGCGATTTCGGCGCGCTCGTGAGCCACCTCCTGACCGAGCAGGAGATCGACAAGAAGGAAGTCGCGCGCCTGAAGACGCTCATCGCCGAGAAGGGCGGGAAGGAGAAACGCCGTGGGCGTTGAAGCATGGACGACTTGGGATCGCCTGGGTGCGAACCTGCTCGCCTGGCTCCTGACCTACGCGCTGCACAGCACGGTGCTGATCGGCGGCGCCTGGCTCGTGGCGCTTGCCCTCGCGCGCGTCGCGTGCCGGGTCCGGGGCCTGCGCGACCTGTTGCCGCCGATCCGCGAACGTCTGTGGAAGACCGCGCTCGTCGGCGGCATCGTCACCGCCACCGCGCAGAGTCACTTCCACGTCGGGCCGTGGCAGATGCGGTTCACGCCGGAATCGGCTCCGCTCTCCGCGCTCGCGTCCAGCGCGGTCGATTCCACTCCCGGCGACATGCCGCAACCCGGCGAGCCGCCCGCCGGCACGGCGAGGCTGCTCCCGGCGGGTCCGGTGCCGGTCGCGGTGACGGAACTCGAGGCGCGGGTCATGCCCGCGGCGATCAGCGCTCTCAGTGACACGACATCGTGGATCGGGCTCTTGCTCTCGTTGTGGGCCTTCGGCGCGGCGATCGGACTGGCGCGCTGGATCTGCCAGTGGAACCGGCTGCTGCGCGAGCTCGACGATCGCACGGAGATTCGCGCGGGACCGTTGTTCGATGCTCTCGCGTGCCTGCGCGAAGCGTCGGGCTCGAAGGCCTCGGTGACCCTCTGCTCGGCTCCCGGGATCGCGGCTCCACTGACCCTCGGCCTGCGCCGCGCCCAGATCTGCGTGCCTCCGCGCGTCGAGGCGGACCTGCGGCGAGAGGAGATCACCTCCCTGCTCGCGCACGAGCTCGCGCACGTCGAGCGACGCGATCCGGCCTGGCTCCTCGTGTGCCGTGCGGTCGAAGCCGTGTTCTTCTTCCAACCGCTCAATCGACTGTGCGCCGCGTGGCTGTCGGACGAAGCCGAGTACATGGCGGACGACTGGGCCCTCGAGCAAACCGGCGAGCGCGTTGGCCTGGCATCGTGCCTGACCGAGATCGCCGGTTGGATGGTGCAGGCGGACGAATCGCGTCTGGTCGCCGGCATGGCCGCGCGCGGCACGCGGTTGTCGCTGCGCGTCGGGCGCCTGCTCGACGAGGATCACGAGCCGGCGGCCTCGGCGCGCGGCACGTGGATGACGGGCGCGCTGGCGCCGTTCGGACTTTCCGCGGCGCTGCTCGTGCCCGGCGTCACGACCGCGGACGGGGATCCCCGCCCGGCGGAAGGACTCGAGGACCGGACCAGCCAGCTCGAAGTCGCCCTGGCGGCCTTCGCGCGGAACGTCGGCGCACCACTGGCGACGTCTGGCGCTCGCGAGCCGGATGTCGACCTCGACGGCGTGCTCCTGGACCTCGAGCACGAGATCGAGCGGCAGCGCGACCAACTCTCCGCGCGCACGGGCGGCGAGTCCCTGCGGTCGGCACTGGATGGCCTCGAACAGCGCGTCGCCGAATTGCGCGCGCGAGCGTGCACAGTGCAGGCGCGACTCTCCGAACTCACCACGACGGAGTGGAAAGAGAACTCCGACGCAGTCACATACCCAAACGTCTTCGTCTTCGACTCCGTATCCAAGGACTGACCATGAACCGCACCTTCCTCTTCTCGATCTTCGGCCTCGGCGTTTTCTCCGCGGCCAGTTTCGCCGGATCCCGCGCCTACACCGCGAGCGTCGCGACGTGCACGAGCACTTCTGGCGGTGCGCCGGTCGTGGTCGTGACGGGGCCGGATGGCCAGCGTCTCGTCGCGAATTGCGTCAGCGTCGCCGTGTGCGATCCAGAGGCGAAGGGTGGCGGCGCCACGGCCTACACCTTCACGGCGCAGGGGAGCGGCGCTGGCGCGTCCTCGGCGCCGCGCGCGTCCGCGCCGGAGACGGTCTATTCGCTCGACAGCCGATCGACGTCGTCGAACCCGCTCGGTCGAATCCTCGCAACACGTTCCGAGGAGCCGGCGGGGCTCGCCGGCATCGGACCCGAAACCAGCGCGATCGGGGTCGACGATGAGGCCGCCGAATCCTGGCGCGCGGACCTCGAGCAGGCCCTCGGGGAAGCGCGTGAGCGGCTCTCCGAAAACCAGGATGAGGCGCGCGATGCCTGGCAGCGTGCCGCCGAGGAAGCGCGGGCGGCTCAAGAACGAGCCCGCGAAGCGTACGACCAGGCCATGGAGACGTACCGCGACGCCATGCGCAAGGCTCAGGAGCGCTCGCGTGAAGTGCAGGAGCGCGTCACCGCCGAGCGACTCGCGGAGTCCGATCGTGGAGCGCGAGTGTGGACCCGGAGTCGTGCGCGCGGCGCCAGCGGCGCGGACACGGGCCACGACGCCGCACTCGAAGCCCGCATCGAGAAACTGGAAGCCGCCGCGCGCAGCCGCGGGATGGACGTGAACGGCGCGGACCGGTCGCTCGAGGAGCGCGTGCAGCAGCTCGAGAAGCTGATGACCTCGGAGAAGGCATCGATCCTGCCGGGTCTCTTCGGCCGCGTGCGGGGCGAGATCGCCGCGACGGCGCCGCGAGTGCTGCGCGTGACGCCGCCGCGCCCGCCGCGTGGACCCGTGGCTCCGGTCGAGCCCACGGCCCCGGTCCCGCCGGTCGCGGCGACACCGAGGCGCGCGTTTCCGGGCTTCGACAACCTGCTCTTCCGCCGCGGACAGGCGGACACGGTTCCTCCCGCGGCGCCCGAGGCGCTGCACGCCGGCGAGCGCGCCCAACTGGAGCAGGCGATGAACGACCTGAAGCAGCAGGCGTCGCGACTGCGCGAGGAGTTGACGCGCCTGCGCACGCAGATCGAGCGCTTGCCGCCCGACGCAGGCTCGCGCTGATTCAGTCGAAGCGCACCTTGAATCGGTCGTAGCCGGCCGGCGCGACGGCCTCGGCCTCGAGTCGAGCGACCGCCGCTGCCGGCGGGCCGCGTTTCAGCCACTCGAGCAGCTCCAAGACAGCCCGTTCCTCGCCCTCGATCCAAACCTCGACGTCTCCCGCCGGCAGATTGCGCACCCAGCCGCACAGGCCGAGCTCGCGGGCGAACAGCTTGGTGTGGTGACGGAACGCGACGCCCTGCACGCGGCCGTGGACGAGCGCGAGTCGGGCGACGAGAGCCATGACGCACGACACGATAGCGCCTGCTTCGACGCTACGATGACGAGCGTATGCACAACGCACTCTTCTGCCTCGCCCTCGCCGGCGAGATCGCCGCAGGAACCTGGACCGCTCGCCTGGATGCGCCGCACGGCCCTCTGCAGTTTGGGCTGGAGGTCAACCACGTGCAGCAGGGGCTGGCTGCCGTCGTGGTCAACGGCTCCGAGCGCATCGACGTTCCGTTGCGGCGCGTGGGCGAGAGCTACGTCTTCGACTTCCCCCACTACGCGGCCACACTCACCGCGAAGCTCGACGAGACTGGACGGAAGCTCGACGGCGAGTGGTCGAAACGCGCCGGCCCCGACACGCAGCGCACACTCCCCTTCCACGCCGAATGGGCGCCGCGAGCCTCGCGCGAGGCGGTCGTCACGCCGCCGGAACGCATCCCCGACGTCAGTGGACGCTGGCGCGTGGCCTTCGCCAAGGATCCCGACCCCGCGGTGGCGATCTTCCGCGGCGGACCGGCGACGAAGGGCGCGATCGAAGGCACGTTCCTGACCTCGACGGGCGACTTTCGCTACCTCGCCGGCACGTACGACGAACACATGCGTCTTTGCTGCTTCGACGGAGCGCACGCGTTCCTGTTCGTCGCGGACCTGCGCGTGGACGGTTCGCTCGCCGGGACCTTCTGTTCCGGACCCACGTGGACCGACACGTGGACCGCGGTGCGCGACGACGCAGCGGGGCTCAAAGACGAGTTCGCGCGCACGCGCTGGGACGAGGGGTACGCGCTCGGAGAGCTGCAGTTCGAAGCCCTGGACGGCACGTATGTTTCTCTCGGCGATCCGCGCTTCGACGGGCGGGCGCGCATCCTGCAAGTCACGGGCTCGTGGTGTCCGAACTGTCACGACGAGACCGCCCTGCTGGCCGAGCTCGACCGCAAGTATCGCGCGCGGGGACTGTCGATCACGGCACTCGACTTCGAGCTCACCGGCGAACGCTCGACCGACGCCGAAGCCGCCCGGCGCATGCTCGCGCGACACGGAGCCGAGTATCAGGCGCTCCTCGTCGGACGATCCGACAAGGCGCTCGCGCGGGCCGCACTCCCGGTGCTCGATTCCTTGTTCGCCTTTCCGACGACGATCTTCCTCGGCCGCGACGGTCGCGTGCGTGCCATCCACACGGGATTCTCCGGGCCGGCAACGGGCGAAGATCACGCACGCCTGCGCGCGGATTTCGAGCGTCGCATCGAGGAACTCCTCGCGGAGAAGCCGGCGCTCGAGACCGAGATGCGCGACCACGTGCTGCGTGAACCGTGGCGCGACGAGGTGGAGCGCACGTTCACGAACTTCACGCGCGGTGCTGATGGCAAGGTGACGTTCACCGAGATGGAGATGACGCGCTTCGACAGACCCACGCGCACCGAACCGGTGTCCGAGGGTGAACTCGACCTCCGCGGGACGACGCTGCGAATGGGGGCGAAGACCTGGGTCTACGATCGTCATGCGCACGTGATGCTCGACCCGAGCGACTGCTCGAGGCGCATGACGCCCGGCGCGCGCTCGCCGTTTCCGGTCGTCGACGGCGTCGGGTACCCGGAACTGCCGCTCGTGCTCGAGGGACTGTCGAGCGGCAACCCGATCCGTCGGCGCGATTCGGCGTACTACCTGACGCTGCAGCTCGTCGCCGACCGGATGACCCCGCCCGAGTTCGGCGGCGGGCAGATGCCGAGCGGTCTGGAATCGAACCTGATCCCGCTGCTCGACGACGCCGATCCGCGCGTGCGTGCGACGGTCTCGTGGGCGGTCGGCGCGCTCGGCATGCAGTCGACGATCGGAGCGCTGGAGAAGAACCTCGCGCACGGCTACGCGCCGGTGCGTCGCGAAGCGGCACGCGCGCTCGCCGTGCTCGACAAGCAGGCTGGAAAAGCCGAGTTGGCGCGCCTCGCCGAGCACGACATCGATCCGCTCGTGCGCGCGGCAGCCGTGCGCTGAACGCTCAGGTCTGGCGCAGACCCGGCTTCCACAGCACGTCGAGCGTACCGTGGCCGTTCAACACGCGCCCGAGCACGAACAACAGGTCGGACAGCCGATTCAGGTAGCGCAACACTTCGGCGTTGACGCGATCCTTCTCTTCGGGGATCGCCATCAGTTCCGAAACGCAACGCTCCGCTCGGCGGCAGACGTTGCGCGCGAGGTGCAGCCATGCCGACTGCGGCGTGCCTCCTGAAAGGATGAACGACTTGAGCGGTTCGAGCGTGGCGTTTTCGCGATCGATGATCTCCTCGAGCGCCTGCGTGTACTGCGGCGTGATGCGCAACCGCTGTCCTGCTTCGCCGGGCACGCACAGGTCGGCACCGACGTCGAACAGGTCGTTCTGGATGGCGACGAGATAGCCGCGGTAGGGATCGGCCAATCCAGCCGCGACGACGAGCCCGATCACCGCATCGAGCTCGTCGACCGTGCCGTACGCGACGACGCGCGGATCGTGCTTCGCGACGCGCGTGCCGTCGCCAAGGCTCGTCAGCCCGTCGTCCCCGCCCTTGGTGTAAATGCGATCCAGTCGAACCATCGATGCACCTTTCGCTTGTGTGGCGCGCGATCATGGAGTCGAGGGCGCACGGCCGCAAGCTCGAGGCAGGTCCGGCACGGACTTGGACTCAACCCTCCCTGAGCCAAGCCCTGATGCGCGGCTCGAGGATGATTCGCCACGCGTCCTTTGCCCGATCATAGAGCGAGTGAATGTCCTGAGGATTGCTGTAACCCATGCGCTCGGCGACTTCGACCGCCGGCATCGAGAGGTAGAAGCGGCACAGGATGACCTCGCGAAAGTTGTCGGCGAGTTCGAGCACCGCGTTGTCCATGATCTCGCGTAGCTCGCGCTGTGTCGTCGTCTCTTCGGGTGCGTTGGCAGAGTCCGCCAGCGAGTGCATCTAGTTCAGCACTTCATCGCTGTTGGGTGATCGCAAGGCCGGACTCGGAACGAACCGTGTCAGGCCTCGCGCGCTTGCGAACTCGAATGCACGTCGCGACCCTCCCCCGGTTCAGTGGAGGCGTTAGAGCGGGCGACAGCTGGGGTCGACGCGGGACGCGCGCGAGGCGGGACCCGGACTGCTCGGCAGGGTGAACCGGGAGAGCTTGGTTGGTTGCACGTCGAGGACGGCAGCGCCGCTGTACAGTCGTAAACTGATAATGCATAATGCTTTGTGGGCGATGTTGATTTTGTGCTTTCTGAATGCACAATACTATCGATGCCGCGCTCTCCGCTCCACCGCCATCTCTCCGACCAGGTCGCCGCCGCCGCCGACCAGTTCCCCGCCGTGGTCCTCACCGGGCCGCGACAGTCGGGCAAGACGACCCTTCTGCGATCGACGTTCGGCTCGCGCGCGGCTTACGTGAACCTCGACCTGCCCGACCTCCTGCGGCTTGCGAAGAACGACCCGCGTGCATTCCTGGAGGCGCACCCGCCGCCGGTCATCTTCGACGAGGTTCAAGAGGCGCCGGAACTCCTGTCGTACGTCAAGGCGCGCATCGACGAGCGGCGCGACGTGCCGGGTCAGTACTTCCTGACCGGCTCGCAGAACTTGTTGCTCAACGAGCGCGTCAGCGAGTCGCTGGCCGGACGCGTCGCCATGTTCCAATTGCTGCCGCTCTCGCGACGCGAGCTCGACGCCGCGACGCCCGTCGGCTTTCCGCGCGCGAGTCCTCCACTGGGCCCCGCCGATCTCGAGGCGCTTTGGACCTCTCTCGTCCACGGCGCCTATCCCGAGGTTGCGCTCGATCCTGCGCGCGATGCGTGGCTGTGGCATCAGAGTTACATCCGCACGTACCTCGAGCGCGACGTGCGCTCGCTGCGTCAAGTCGGGGATCTGACGAGTTTCCAGAATTTCCTGCGCGCGCTCGCGGTGCGCAGCGCGAGCCTCTTGAACCTGCACGACCTTTCGCGCGACCTCGGCATCGCCGTGAACACGGCGAAGGCCTGGCTCTCCGTTCTGGAGGCCACGTATCAAGTGATCGTGGTGCGTCCGTACTTCGAGAACGTCGGCAAGCGGCTCGTGAAGACGCCAAAGGTCTATTTCACGGACACGGGCACGCTCTGCTCGCTCGCGGGCCTGCGCGATCCAGAGCACGCGATGCACGGGCCGATGGCGGGAGCCATCTTCGAGACAGCTGTCTTGAGCGAGCTCGTGAAGCAGGCGTGGAACCGCGGCGAGGAAGCGCGCATCTGGTTCTGGCGCACCACGGCGGGTGTCGAGGTCGACTTCGTCGTCGAGCGCGAGCAGCGCCTGGTGCCGATCGAGTGCAAGACCTCCACGACGCCCCGGCTGGAGTTCGCGAATGCGATCGAAGTCCTGCGCTCGGAACTTCCGGACAAGGTCGATGCAGGCTACGTCGTGCATCCGGGCGACGCTGCCGTCCCGCTTGGGCCGCATGCCAGCACGCTCCCGTTCCGTGCATTGTGATTCGCCAACGAGGTGTGACTTGTTCTTCAGGACGTGCGCATTTGAAGACGAACTCGGTCTCGCACTCGAGAGCCGAGCGACGATGCCGGCGCCGGCGGGCCCATCAGCGGAAGTTCGGCATCCGGCGACCGCTCGACCGCGGCGATCCGCTCGCGGGTTGAACGGTGTCGAACGCGAATTTCAGCGCTAGCAGCCCGTTGAAAAACAACGTGAGCGGGTCACTCCGTCGCCCCACTTGGGTAGAAGAGCGCAAGAGGAGTCCACCGCATGTCGATGCGCCGCCGACCGAAGGACAAGCAGGGTGATCTGTGGATCGCGACCGCGGATCTCGCCCGCCCGCCAGGCCACGCTTTCTACGACCGCCTGAACACGGTGCTGGCCGAGGCCAAGTTCGACGCGACCGTCGAGAAGCTGTGCCGTCCCTTCTACGTGGAGGGCAAGGGCCGACCGAGCATTCCCCCGAGCGTGTACATGCGCATGCTGCTCGTCGGATTCTTCGAGGGCTTGGATTCCGAGCGCGGCATCGCGTGGCGCTGCGCCGACTCTCTCTCGCTGCGCCAATTCCTCGGCTTCGGCCTGTCGGAGCAGACGCCGGATCACTCGAGCCTGTCTCGAATTCGCCAACGCTTGAGCGTCGAAGTCCACCAAGAGGTCTTCACGCTCGTGCTCAAGGTGCTGGCGGAGAAGGGTCTACTGCGTGGCCGCACGATCGGCATCGACGCGACGACTCTGGAGGCGAACGCCGCGCTTCGCAGCATCGTGCGCGGCGACGATGGGACAAGTTATCCCGACTTCCTGACCTCTCTCGCGAAGGAATCGGGCATCGAAACGCCGACGCGCGCCGATCTCGCGAAGCTCGATCGCGAGCGCAAGAAGAAGGGCTCGAACGACGACTGGACGAACCCGAACGACTCGGACGCGAAGATCACGAAGATGAAAGACGGTCGTACGCATCTCGCGCACAAGGCCGAGCACGCGGTGGACATGGAAAGCGGCGCGGTGTTGGCGGTGACGGTGCAGGACGCGACGCACGGTGATCCGACGACGATGAAGCAGACGATCGTGGCGACGGTCGAGAATGTGATCGCGGTCGCGAAGGACAAACGGTGCCAGGACAAGATCTCGCCGAAGGCTCTGTCGGAATGGGTCGCGGACAAGGGCTATCACTCGAACGCGACCATGGAGATGGTCGCCGCTTGCAGCCTGAGCAGCTACGTGAGTGAACCGGAACGCGGTCGTCGTCGCTGGATCGGTCGAGAGCAGGCTCGTGACGGCACGTATTTGAATCGGCGGAGATTGCGCACGAAGCGTGGCCGCCACCTGATGCGCAAACGAGGAGAACTTCTCGAACGCTGCTTCGCTCACGGCCTGGAAACCGGCGGGATGCGCCGGGTCCACCTGCGAGGTCGCGAGAACATCCTCAAGCGCTACCTCGTGCACGTGGCCGCCTTCAACGTGAGCTTTGTGATGCGCACACTGCTCGGAGTTGGCGCTCCGCGCGGGCTCTCGGGCCGGTTCGCGGCCCTGTTGGACGCATGCTGCGAACTCGTCGTGACGATCTGGGCGCAAATCGGCCGTCGATATCAGGCGGCGATGCATGCCGCGATCAGCAGTGGGCCAACACTCCAACAGCGCCCGGTGCTCGCGATGGGCACTTCTTCGACGGGCTGCTAGCACTCACAGTCGAGGACCACGGAATCGTAGAAAGTCTGGACACCGCCAGACTCTCCACTGATCTCGATTCTGGTGCCCGTTCCGCAATTGGCATCGAGAGTCCCGTAGATCTCCCACGAATCCTTGCATCCCAGCCAACTGCCGCCGGGAAGCCGCACATCCAAGCAGTGCGTGTCGGGCTCGCAGAGTTCAGTGCTGAAGTAGAGGTCCTAA
This sequence comes from Planctomycetota bacterium, assembly GCA_044228955.1. Classification (GTDB taxonomy): domain Bacteria; phylum Planctomycetota; class UBA1135; order UBA1135; genus JAEUIA01. Next base: position 12,624 of record JBGATY010000099.1, read on the forward strand.
TCCAAAGTGCACTTCGAACACGTCGAACACGGGTCGACGGTTGGACGGCTTCCAGGCTGATCGTTGCCGAAAAAGAAAAGCACGACAACGCAAGTGGGGATTGTCCCGGACGAGCCCGAGTAGCCAGCTGACTGCACACAGGTACGTGGACACTGCCCTCCAATCTGAGCTGGAGCCGGACTCAGGGCAAGCGCAGTCAGAAACACCGTGGAGAAGAGCGGATGCTTGCATTTCATGTGAGTCCTCGCTCTTGGTTTCACCGAAGTAGCTCGAGTGCCTCACCCGCGCGCTGCTTGATCAATACGAGCATGGATTCCATCCCAGGCACTTCGGATTGAGTCGCGCGTCGGTTCTTCCAGTAGTAATCGTATTCAGGGAACTCTTCGCCCGTGAATGAATACATGGTGCCGTTGTAGACCATCGTGTACTTGCCGTCCTTGGAGGTGGGTATCTCGACGCGCTGGCCAATCACCCGGGGACTTCCTCGACCTTGTGCATCGAGAATCACGGCGATACTCGTAGCCATCACTTCGCGGAGCTGGCCAGACTTCAATGTGATGGCAGGTTCATCGAGTGACGGCAGGTTCTTGTCCAACACACGCTTCCGCATCTCCTGCACTTCGGACAGCGCGCGATTCGAGTGTGGGTCTCCTGCCCTCGGAGTCTCCTCCGCCAGGCGTGGCTGGCGTACGGCATCGGGTGGGCTGGCGTCGACAATGACGTCCTCTGGAATGTTCGAGTTGTCGGCCTCGCGTTCGAGACTGGCTGAATTCAGGGACTCATTCATCGATTGCCGCATCGACTGCTGCCTGCGTATCAGCCATGAGGTGACCATCAGCGCTGGGACAACTACGACCGCACAGGCCAAGAGGAACACGCGAGCACGGGTACTCATGGCTGCCTCGATCTCTTCTGCGGCCCGATCGTGACGAGACTAGCCTCGAGCGAAATA
>JBGATY010000009.1:0-45778 GCA_044228955.1 Planctomycetota bacterium
CATGCGCCGACTCGTGAACGACGCCGACTATCGAGAGCTGTGCGGGCAAGCCGACCTGTTCGTCGCCGATGGAATGCCGCTCCTCTGGGCGAGCCGCGCGCAGAAGACGCCGCTCCCGGAGCGGGTCGCCGGTTCCAATTTGATCTCGAGCCTCTCGGCGGCGCTCGCCTCGAGGCAGGGTCGCGTGTTCCTTCTCGGGGGCGACGACGGCACGGCCCAGGAGGCCGCGCGCGTGCTCGCCCGGAGGCACCCCGACCTCATCGTGTGCGGCATCGACAATCCGCGCCTCGGGGCCGAGATCGAACCCGAGGCGATTGCGAGATTGGGCCGGCGCCTGCGCTGGTCCCGTCCGGATCTCGTGTTCGTCGCGCTCGGATCACCGAAGCAGGAGAAGCTGATTCGAGCCTTGCGCGCCGAGTACGACGCGGCGTGGATGATCGGCGTCGGCATCAGCTTCAGCTTCCTCGCCGGCCGGGTGAAGCGAGCGCCGCGCTGGATGCAGAAGCTCGGACTCGAATGGGTGCATCGCCTGGGCCAGGAGCCGAAGCGTCTGGCGAAGCGCTACCTGATCGACGGTGTCCCGTTCGGCATTCGACTGCTCGTCACGAGTGCATCACGGAGACCGTGACACGGTTCACGTCCAGACCTTGCCGCCGAGTTCGCGCAGTGCCTTGACCTTCTCGTTCACCTTGCGCGGCCCGAGCACGACGCCGCCGGCGACCTGCGACAGCCAGATCCAGCGCACGACGCGCAGCCACGCCGAACCGACGAATCCGTAGTGCTTGGCGTAGAACGCCTGGCGGTTCGCGAGCCACAGTGATTGCACGCGATCGGATCGGCTCGTCGACGCGCCCTGGTGGTGGTAGACACGCGCCTCGGCGACGTAGCGGATGCGCCTCCCCTTCCGCCACAGGCGCTTGCACATGTCGACGTCGTTGTAGAAGAGACTCAACTCCGGATCGAGGCCGTGGAAATCGGCGTACTCCCGGCGCCGCATCATGAAGACCGCCCCGGGCGGCTGATCGATGTCGCGACTCGACTCGTGATCGAAATCGTGCATGCGCGTTCGGCCATGGACGTATGTGCCCGGCCAGAACTTGCCGAAGATCGTGCTGTCCACGAGCGGATCGAGCATCGTCGGGAAGCGCGTGCAGGCCCGTTGCGTGGAGTGGTCGAAGCTCACGAGCTTCGGACTGACCGCGCCGTAGTCCTGATGCGCTTCCAGGAAGTCGACGAGGATGTCGAGCGCGCCCGAGACGACCTCCGTGTCCGAGTTGAGGAGACACAGGTACTCACCCGTCGCCAGATCGGCGCCCTGGTTGTTGCCGGCCGAATACAGGCGGTTCTCGTCGTTGCGCACGAGCTTGACCGCCGGGAATTCCGCGGCGATCGCCTCGGCGCTCCCGTCCGCGCTGGCGTTGTCGATCACGATGATCTCGCGCGAGCGCGACGAGGCGTCGCGCATCAGCGCGCGCAGGCACGCCAGAGTCAGTGGACGCGTGTTCCAGGAGAGGATGACGATCGACAGGCACGGAAGGGTGTTCAAGATTCACCTCGGTTGCGCAGCCTGTTGTTTTCGCGGACCACGATGGGCAGCCAGGCGAGACTCACGACGACGAACACGACGAGTGCGGGCACGACTTTGCTTCCTGTTTGAGCGTTCACTCGCTCGACGGCCCACATTCCGGCGAACGAAGCGCCGGCTGTCCACAGTGTGTAGGCGATGTCCCTGGGCCAGGCAGCGAGGTTCAACCGCGATATCCCCACGCAGGAGACGATCCACTTGAATACGTCGGATGCGGCGTAGCAGGCCACGGCGCCCGGGAATCCGAACGTCGCGAATCCGATGGGGATGAGGATGACCATCCCCACGAGCTTCGCCCCGTTCGAGAACGCGACCCACTTGGCTCGATCGCACGCGAGCAGCGCTGCTCCGTTCGTCGCTTCGAGCGCGAAGAACCAGGCGCCGCAGGCCAACACCTGGACGATCCATCCGGCCTGGTGGTAGCGCGCATCGTAGAGGACAGAAACGGCGGCCTGACCGCCCGCGATCAGGCCTGAGCACATCCAGCCCGCCAGGAGCAGACAGCGCGTCCGCGTGCGCACGAAGGTCTCCTCGAGGTCGCTTTTCGCGTTGAACAGTCGACTGTAGTGCGGGAAGGCGATCGAGAGGCTCAACGCGCCGATGCCCATCGCGGGCAGCATGGCGATCTGGACGCCGATGCTGTAGTCGCCCATCACGTCCAGCGGAACGAGCTTGCCGAACACGAGCCGGTCGGCCTGCGTCACGCAGTACGTGAGCAGCGTGGAGAAGAAGATCCAGCGTCCGAATCGAACCAGCGAATGTGCCGCCGACTTGTCCCAACCGAATCGATCGTCGATGCCCTTCAGCGCGAAGTGCGACATCAGCGTCTTCGAGAGACTCACGGTGAGTCCCCCTCCGACCAGCGCCCACACCGACGGCGACAAGATGGCCCAGACGACCTGCACGGCCAGACCGAGGGCCTGGCTCGAGAGCTCGATGCGCGTCAGGCTCCCCATCTGCAGGTTCTTGTTCGCCGTGAAGAGCTTCGTCGAGGCGAATCCGGACACGAGGACCGAAAGCCCTCCGATCGGCGCGATCCAGGCCAGCGTGGGCTCACCGTAGAAACTCGCCAGCGGCAGAGCGGCCGCGCAGACGATCAGCCAGATCACCACTCCGCGAACGACCTGGATCGTCCACGCGGTCGCCAGAAACGTCCGATCCTCCCCGCGCGCGCTCTGGATGATGCTCGGCCCCACGCCGATGTCCGAGAACAACTGCAGCGCCTGCAGCAATGCGCCGACGATCGCGGTCATCCCGAACGCCTCGCGGAACAGCAAGTGCGAGAGCAGGATGTTGCCCGCGAAGCGCAGCACCTGTCCCCCGCCGTACCCGACGGCGGTCCACACCGCACCTCGGCGCGCGGGCGACGAAAGCGATGCGCGGACGGCCGTCACGCGGCGCGCGATGTAGGGCCTCTGTGCCGTGGTCACGATCGCCTCGCGAGGAAATTGAACTGCACGAAGTCCTTGAGGAGGTGCGGCGGGTCGTTGTCAGGCTTCCCCTGCAAGCGGCGGCGGATGCGCCAGGTCGTGTACCCGATCGTCCAGGCTACGTCGGCGCAGAAGGCGTAGACGCGACCGTGGTTCTTGGCGAAGTATCGCTTTCGCGAGGCGAGCCAGTAGCGCGGAATGCGCCTGGGCGCCGCGTTGCGCACCGTCACTCCGGTGCTCTGTCCGACGAGGTGGACGACGCGGCTCTGCGGCACGTACCAGCAACGCCAGCCGGCGCGTTTCGAGGCGAGGCAGAAGTCGGTCTCCTCGAAATAGAGGAAGTAGTCGTCGTCCATGAGCCCGACAGCGTCGAACACGGCCCTCCTGACCATCATCGAAGCGCCGGCGACCCAGTCGATCTCGTGATCGTGATCGACGAGCGCTGACGCGACGATCTTGTCCGACAACAGGCGCGAGACGACCCCTAGGCGCAGACCAGCTTCGAACTCGCTCGCGATCGACGGGAAGCGGTAACGCGAGGCCTGGCCCGTTCCGTCGGGATCCTCGAGACGACTGCCGACGATTCCGACGTCGGGATGCGCTTCGAGGAACGCGATCAACGCGGCACAGGCGCCGGGGCGCACGTAGGTGTCGGGATTCAGGAACCACACGAATTCGGGCCACTTGCCGCCGTTTTTCTCGACGCCGTGACGTATGGCCACGTTGTTCCCGTGCGCGAATCCGCCGTTGTGATCCAGAGGCACGAAGTCGACCCAGTCCGGTGAGCCCAACTCCCGGAGGCCCGCCTCGATGCGCTCCTTCGATCCGTCCGCGGATGCGTTGTCGACGACGACGACGGAGATGTCCTGCGAATCCGCCGCGAGCGAGCGGATACAGTCGAGCACCAAGTCTGCTGACCTGTAGTTCACGACGGCGACGAGGACGCGGGGCTGCAAGTGGATCTCTTTCGAGACGAGTCGGTTGGTCTCAACCTGCGGGGACCGCACTGGTCGAGTTCGGTGCGGTCTCGGTGGATCGGGCTCGAACGGGAGCGGCGATGGCGAGGCCGGTCAATGCGCCGCCCGCCAGCATGAAGATCGGATTGACCATCATGTTCACCATCCCGTCCATCAGGTAGATGCCGAGCACGAGTGCCAACACCCCCGCCGGCGCGAGGTCCGGGTGCGTCCAGTGCTCGGGTCGCCAGCGTCTCGTGAGCGCATAGATCGGAGTGAGGAGCGTGAGCACGATGCTCGCGAGTCCGAGAAACCCGTTCATGCCGAAGACGACGATCCACAGGCTGTCGCTCACGGCCTGCCGCATGTCCGAGGCGTTCGGCGGCGGGAACGCGCGGTTGAATCCACCCCAGCCCAGCATCGGACGCTCCCAGGCGCGCGCGGCCAGGACTTCCTCCTGCTCCAGCCGGAACTTCAACGAGTCGGCGCGCTCCTCGCTGAAATGGCGCGTGATGTCCACGAGCGTGCTCGCGTTCCAGTGCCCTCCGATGCGCAGACCGCAGTACATGATCGGCAGAACGAGGAATGCCGCGATGCTCAGGCGGCCGTAGCGGCGCAGCGAGAAGTACGCCAGGAGCCCGATCGCGAGCAGCACCAGGGCCCCGAAGGACTGGCACAGGATCGTCGTGGCGGTCAGTGCGACGACGAACCACTTGATCGGCCAGGGTCCGACGCGCTTCAGGGCGCCGCTCTTCCAGAGCGCGATGCCGATCAGCGAAGCCGCGGCCATCCACAGGCCCACCATCAAGCCGTGGTGCATGAAGACCATGGGCCGGTATCCGCCGATCGTCCGCACGGTCTGCATGAAGGCGTGCTGGTGATAACCGTACAGTTGCATGTGCAGTTGCGGACTCATGCGGATCTCCCACAGGCACAAGGGCATGTAGAGGAGGCCGCCGTAGAAGATGCCGATCGCGATGTCGCGCAATCCGCTCCTGTCCGCCAGGTAGATGCGCGCGAGCAGGTACGGCATGCCGTACATCAAGAGCCGCTGAGCGCTGGCTGACAGTCCGTCATAGAGTCCCAGGTCGTTCTCGAGCGACGTCGCGACCGGGCAGAAGCACCACGCCGTGATGGGCAGGTCCCAGTACGACAGCCTGCGCTTGATCGCATGCCGCTTGCCGAGCAGGAACAGCCCGATCAGGACACCGATCGTGGTCGCCACGTACTTGTCGACGTCGACGAACGGAGTGTCGATGACCGCGATGGGCAGGAACGAGAAGGCGAGGACGTAGCCGGCGATGATGGCCCTTCGCGCGGGCAACCACGCGAACAGGAACGGCGCCAGTGCGAACCAGGCGTAGATGGCGATGGATGTCGTAGGCATCAGCGTAGAGGTGGGGCGCTGTGCGCTCGTGGATCGAGCGCGGTTTCTCTCGAGTTCGGTTGATCACCGATGGGCATCGGGAAGTCCGGACGCGGGCAATTCGGATCGAGGATGGATTCGTAGAGACCGCGGAGTCGAGCGGCCTTGGACTGCCAGGTGAAGTGCTCGCGCACGCGCTCGACACACCGTGCCGACATCGCTTCGAGTTTCGCGCGATCGCCGGCGAGAGCTGCGATGCTCGCGCGCAGCGCGGCGACGATCTCGTCACGGCTGCCCATGGGCACGACGATGCCGGTCCCGGGCGAGACCAGTTCCGGCGGACCGCCGTGGTCGAGCACGATCGGAACGGCTCCGGCGGCCATGCTCTCGACGACGACGCCGCCGCCGAACTCGCGCAGACTCGGCAGGACGAGGACGTGCGCGGTCGTCATGCGCTCGTGCACGGCGGCGTGGGAGAGCCAGCCACTGAACGTCACTCCGGCACCCAGGTTCTCGTTTCGGGCGAGGTCCTCGAGCGCGGCACGTTGGCGCCCGTCGCCCACGATCTCGACCTCGACTCGCCGGTCGCGCACGAGCGGAGCGGCCGCCTCGAGCAGGAGGTCCACTCCCTTCAGCGGAACGAGCCGGCCCACGAAGATCACGCGCAGCGGGCCGGAGTTCGACTTCTGCGTGTCGTGCACGGCGTTTGCATCGACACCGTTCTCCGGCATGTAGACGCACTTCGAACGCCATCGCTCCGCGATCGCCGCGTAGGACGTGCGTGACCCGACCAGGATCGCGGTGGCGTGCGCGCGCGTCGAGCGGTGCGCGGGCAAGAGCTTGTGCATCGAACGCGCGCGACCGAGCCATTCGCGGTCCTCCCGCGCCAGGGCTTCGAATCCCTTCGGCCACGGCACACCGCCGTTGATCGGTCCGATCACGAACGGAACTCCCGCGCGTGCGCAACGAGCCGCGATGGGACTCGGCATCACCGGCGAGGTCGGCGTGACGCGATGCACGATGTCCCACCGGCGCGCGACGATCTCTGGACCGAACCGCCGCCAGACCAGACGCTCGAACTCGTAGTAGGCGAGGGTCTCGAGAGCGGTGATCGTGCTGAAGCTCTTGCCCTTCAGGCCCGCGACCCACGCACCGACGCGGTTGAGAGGGCGAGCGACCCTCTCGCTGTCGATGCTGGTGAAGTCGCGTCCCTCGACCAGTCCGGCTCGGAGAATCGCGTCGCGATTGCGGACTTGAGTGACGAGGTGCGCATCCACTTCGCCGGCGATCGCTCGCGCGAACGACCAGCCCACGAGAGGCACGGACACCCATTCCGGGTTGGCTGCTTCGGCGAGCACCAATACACGGGTGCGCTTTCCTCCGCTGTCGGCGGACGATGTGCGAGTGGAGGACATGGGGGTACGTCGTTGTATCGACCTGTCGCGCGTGGCTCTCGCGTGTCGAATCCGGCGGTTCACGTCCCTCGCGCCGGTTGACGTTCGCGTGGAAAGGATTTCCGGGTCAGAACCCGGGCGGCATCACGCGACCCTGCGCCGACCGACCGCGCGCAGCTCGTGATTGAGCTTGGCGATCTCGGCGCTCGGGCGGTGCATCTCGGCGAGGCGGCTGCGCCCGTTCTTCCCGAGCCGCGCGAGTTCGAGCGGATCGGCCGTGAGCGCGGAACGCATCGCGTTCGCCAGGTCCTCGTGACTTCCGGCGGGGACGATCCAACCCTCGATACCGGGACGAACGAGTTCTGGAACGCCGCCGACGTACGTGCCGATCACGGGACGACCGAGCGCGAGCGCTTCCATCATCGCGACGGGCAATCCCTCCGCATAGCTCGGGTGGACGAGCGCGCGCGCATCGAGGATGGCGTTCTTCACGTCCTGGTTGGAACCCCAGCCCACAAGGTGGATGCGGGACTCGAGTCCGAGTTCGCGCAGCCGCTGCACCGCGGCCCCGTGCAGGGGACCGTCACCGATCATCGTGATCTCGAACACCAGGCCCTCCGCGGCGAGCTTGGCGGCCGCGTCGAACAGCGTGAAGATGCCTTTCTCCGCCGCGAGTCGGCCGATGTACGCGAGTCGCGGTGCCTTGACCGGCGCGGTGAGCACGCCGTCGAAGAGCTGCGGATCGGGGAAACAGCGGACGATCCGGATCTTCTTCCAGAGTTCGACGGGGATCCAGCGCATCATCAGCGCCTGACCGTGCCAGCACACGGCCGCGACGAAGTCCGCGTGCCTCGTCTTCAGGTCGAGGGAGAGGAAGGCCGGCGTGTCGAACGTCTCCGTTCCGTGCACGGTGAAGCTGTATGTCGGTCCGCCGAGGCGGCGGCACAAAAGCGCGATCGCCGTCGAGTTGGTGCCGAAGTGGGCGTGGACGTGTTCGACGTGATGACGAGTCGCCCAATCGAGCAGGACACAGGCCTCGGCCAGGTACCCGAGATTGTTCAACGATCCCGAAGGCGAACGGCGCCCCATGCGCAACGCCGTCGACACACCAGCCATGAACCTGCGCGGTCGGGAGAAGAACACGCGAGCCATGTGCGCGAGGAGCACGGGCAGCCGGCGCTTGAGTCTGAGACGCAACAGCCCGCGCTCCCTCTGATCGCGGTCGTCGACCAGGGCCGCGCGACTCTCCACGACGGTGATTCGTTCCACTTGGACTTCGAGCGATTCCAGCCCCTCGATCTCCGAGCGGATGAAGGTGTGGCTCGCGTGCGGATACTGGTTGACGAGGTAGGCGATCTTCATCGTTCGTGCCTCATCGACCGTCCCCGCGCAGGGCGCGACGGAGCAGGCTGATTTCGCTGCGGAAGGCCAGTTCGGAATACTCGCCCTCGTGATCCGACACGCGCGATGGCGTGACGTCGATGCGCCGCACGTCGAAGAGCTCGAGCGGCGCTCGGTTGCGACCGGGGATCGTGGAGCAAGCCCAGCGATAGCCTGCCGCTCGAACCCGTTCGCGAACGCGCTCGTCGTGGTCCCCGTTCGGATAGCAGAAACCGTCGATCGATGTTCCAGTCCAGCGCTCGAGTCCGGACTTCGAGTGCTTGACTTCGAGTTCGAGCGCTTCGTCGTCGAGGCGCGTCAGGATGGGATGGCTCAGCGTGTGCGAGCCGATCTCGTGTCCGGCTCGAACCAGTGCGATCACCTGCTCCTTGGACATCGGCGTGCAATCACGGCGGGCCATCGTCCCCGCGCCCGACCAAAGATCCGTGATCGCCAGGTCGCGAGCCGCAGGTTCCATGCTCTTCAGCCGCTCGATCGCAGCCGTGAAGTCGGTCGAGCCCGCCAGCACGCTCGCCGCGGCATCGAACCACAAGGGCCGCGCGTCCGCGACGAAGTCGAACACGAGGAAGAACGTGGCGCGCAGTCCGAGTTCATCGAGAATCGGTGCCGCGCTCACGGCGTTGTCCACGTACCCGTCGTCGAACGTCACGGCGACGAGCGGGCGAGATCCGAAACGACCCTCGGCTACGCGACGCACGCCCTCGCTCACGGTCACGGCCTCGAACTGCTTCGAGATGCGCTCCATCTGCGCGCGGAACGCGTCCACGGGCATCGCCAGCGAGGAGAACGGATAGTTCGCGCATTCGCTCGCGGGGAGCACGCGGTGGTAGGTGAGGACGGTCAACCCGTCGTGGGCACCCCGCTCGAAGCGCTCGAGGATTCCCGTGCACGCGGCGGCGACTTCGATCACGCTCCGCAAACGTCGTTTGAGCCTCATGCGCGCTCTCCGCCGGGCCGTGCGGGGACGGGCTTGTACTCGATCCAGCGCGAGCGCCTTCCGCTGGAGCGATCGCGCCAGCAGCGCCACGCGCCGAGGCACTCCGCCCACTTCCCGAGCACGACGAAGAAGGCGTACAGCGCGCAGTCGCCGGCCGAATCGCCGCGTCTGCGTCGATTGAGGAACGTCCTCGTCCAGACGAGCGCGAACAGCGCGAGTGGCGCCGCCGCGCAGCCGAGCTTCCACCCCGTCGAAACGTTGGTGAACGGCGCCGCGGCGGCCACGATCGTTGCGGCCGTGATCAGCGCCGGCCAGAACACGGCGCGGAACAACTGGCGCCCCCAGTCGTGGCCGGTTTCGCGCCCGTGGAGCATCAAGGCGCCGACGATGGCGTGGCCGTTGCGCGAGGCCCTGCGCCACCACTGCGAGAAGTGAGTCATGGCCACGTCGTGCAGCGTCATTTCGGCGTCGATGCGCTCGATCACGAACCCGCGAGAGCGGATGCGCATGCACAATTCGGGTTCCTCACCAGCCACGAGGCGCGCATCGAATCCGCCCGCGGCCCGAAAAGCGCTGGCGCGATACAACGCGTCGCCGCCGCAGGCCAGGGCCCTGCCGACCGGCGTGTTCCACTCCATGTCGCACAGCCGGTTCCAGATCGTGTTCCTCGGGAAGCGCTCGCGACGGCGACCGCAGACGACGCCGACGTCACCGCTGCGCTCGAGCACTGCCGTCGCGCGCTCGACCCAGCCTTCGACGACCTCGCAGTCGCCGTCCACGAACTGCACGAACTCGACGTCCGGCATCAACTCGGAGAGGCGCTCGAATCCCGCGTTCCGCGCGCGGCCCGCCGTGAACGGGATCGTGGTGTCGAGTTCGACGACCTGAACGCCGAGCGAGCGCGCGAAGGCGACCGAGTCATCGGTCGAACTCGAATCCACGTAGACCGTGCTCGCCCGCCACGCCTCGATCGACGACAGCGAGCGCTTCAGGCGGTCGCCTTCATTGCGGCCGATCGCCACGACGCCGATCCTGTGAGTGCTTCCCATGTTCTCCGTGGGGAGGCGCGCTCACTCCTGCCAGCGGAACCCGGAACGCATCCAGTTGTTCACCACGGATGCGGTGTACTCGGGAGACCAGGCGTTTCTCGATTGACGACGCGCCGCGGCCATGAACGAAGCGAGCGTGCCTGCTCCACCGAGCCGACTGTCGTACGATTCGACGGTCCTGTCGGTGTCGAAGTACGCAGGCAGGAAAGCCAGTGACGTGGTGTCCCCCATGGCCGACTTCCACGTGCCGTACGAGACGTTCCCGGTGCCGATGCGGCACCAACCGTTCGTCGGAGCATGCGTGCTCCACAACATGTTGTTCGCGCACTCGACGATCGATCCGTTCGGCTGGTGCGTGCACTCGACGAGCAGGTGATCGCTGACGCTGTCGCCCAGCACGTTCTGACGGAACACCAGCCCGGTCAACTGCGGCGACTGGCCCTGGATGATGACCGCGCCGTGCCAGTCGTGGACGATGTTCCCCTCGACCACGACGTCGTGCAGCCCGGCCGGGCTGGTTCCATCGTAGAGGTTCATCGCGACGGGAAAGCCGACGTTGCGCTGGTTGACGATCAGGTTCCGGGAGATGAGACCCGCTGCGGCGGCGGGCACGTCGATGGCGAAGCCGCGCGGAGTGGCCGGATCGAGGTCGCGACCGCCGGTGATCACGTTGCGGCGCGCGATGAACCGGATCGGTTCCTTGGTCGGCCAATCGCTGCCGAGCAGGAGCGCGATGGCGTTGTTCACGAACAGATTGTCCTCGACCAGACCGCCTTGCCGGGCCTGGAGTCCGTGGGAGGCACCGCTCGCGAAGATGTTGCCGATCGCGCGCACCGTCGTGACGTCGGTCTGCAGATAGACGTTGTGGCGGAAGATCGTCGGCACCGCGCCGGCCACGTCCTCGCGCCACCCGTTGTGGTCGAACACGTTCTCCTCGAGCAGGACGCCCTCGGTGTTGGAGACGTACAGTCCCTGGCTGTGCGAGTTCTGCGTGGTGAACGCGTCCGCGACGATGCTGCGACGCAGGCGGAAATCGTGTCCCTGCTCACCGAGCGGCTCGATGACGATGTTGGTGTGGAAGTACTGGAACGAGCAGTCCTCCACGAGCACGTCCTCGAACGGAACGTGCCAGCTGATCCCGCTCGGCGTGCCCTCGACGCCGGTGTAGCCGTTGCACGTGAAGCGCAGCCCCACGATGCGGATGTGACGCAGCACGGGCGGACTCGCGCTGGTCTGGATCGTGACGATGCCGTCCTGCGTGCCCGTGGCGATGTGCGGTCGCGGATCGGCCGAGCCGTAGGTCGTCACGACGGCCGGCTCGCTCTCGGATCGGCCCGAGACGACCCACTGTCCGAACGACCCGACCCACGTATCCCCGCGATTCAACAGCAGCCAATCGGGAAAACCGTTGCGCATGAGCGACTTGCCGGCTGCTAGCGTGGCTTTCGGCTGCTGCGGCGTCAGTCCGCTGTTCGCGTCGTTGCCGGCGGAACTCGACACGTAGATCATGCGCGAGTCGGGCGACGGCTGGAGATCGGTCCAGTGTCCGGTGTCCGGTGCCTGCGCTTCTGCGACGAGTTGCTCGACGCGCGGAACGAGGGTCGGCTCCGCGCCGGCGAAGGGACCGCCCCAGCGTCCGTTCGCGTGTGATTCGTCGATCTGCAGGACGATCTCGAGCGAACTCACGGGCGCGCCCGTGTCGTCCGCGGTGAACAACTTCGCGTGAGCGCGATGCACGCCCACGGCGAGAGTCCGCGCGGCTTCGGGGTCGATCGAGGCCTGGATCGCGCTCTCCGATCGGGCGGCAGTAGAGCCGAGCGCGACGGGCACGGTGAGCCAGGGCTGATCGCTGGCCACGCGCCAGGCAGCACCTTGCCCGGAGCGATTGACCACGCGCAGCTGCCACTGAGAAGGGCTCACGGCTCCGGCGAACACGCCACGCGAACGGCATTCCGACTTCGCTTCCAGCGTCAGGGCATCACCCCGGTTCGCGGGCGAACCCACGGAATTGTGAAACGTCGACTTGCAGGCTGCGTGCAGGAGGAGCGCAGCGGACAGCGAGAGTCCCAGCGCGATGCGCGCGATGGACGGGGTCTTCTTGGAATCTAGGGCGGTCATGGTGCCTCGCACTCGTGCCAGTGAGGGATGCGTGGGGTCGACGATCCCGCGCGGCAAGAACACGGACCAGCGCTGAAACCACGCTGACTCCGCGTCCGCGCCTGCGGTCACGAGTTCCGTGGGTTATCGAATGCCGCGCCGCATCGGATGGAGGAGCGGTCGTGGAAACCGGTGCCGCATGGAGGGGTCTTCACGCGGCGCGGAAGTCATTTCCTGGTCGCGTCAGCTCGCCCCGCGTCCGATCGTCACGGTCCAAACCGTCTTCGCGATGAGCGACAGATCCGTGATCATCGACTCACGGCGCATGTAGCGCCGGTCCATGCGCATCCATTCCTTGAACGGGATCTGGTTGCGACCGCTCGTCTGCCAGATGCAAGTCAAGCCTCCGCGCCGGGTCAGTCGGCGCAAGTGCCACTGCTCGTAGCCGGGCAGTTCGGAGAGCATCGGAGGACGCGGTCCGACGAGGCTCATGTCGCCTCGCAGGACGTTGTAGAACTGGGGCAGCTCGTCGATGCTCAAGCGCCGCAGCCAGCGGCCGATGGGCGTGATCCTCGGGTCGTTCTTGATCTTGAACACAGGCCCGTCCATCTCGTTCAGGTGCATCAGCTCGTCCTTGCGTGCCTCCGCGTCGATGTACATCGACCGGAACTTGACGAGCTTGAACGGCCTGCCGAATTGACCCGCCCGCTCCTGCAGGAAGAACACGGGACCCGGTGACGAGACCTTGACGGCGGCCGCGGATCCGAGCAGGAGGGGCGACAGGAGCACGATCGCGAGACTCGAACCGGCGATGTCGACGAGGCGCTTCGCCTTCGACGGCTTCCGCCCGAACTCGTGCCAGATGCTCGCGACGGTCGGAGCATCGACCTCGACGCCGGCGTGCGTTGCCGCCTCCTCGACGACTTCCTCGGGGACGGCGGGGTCGATGGCCGTGCGCGAGCGGGGCGCCGCGGGCGACGTTGCAACTTCCTTGGGCAGAGGAGCGGGTACCGGGCTGCCGCTCGGGCTGATGGCGTTCGACGACACCGTCGCCACGAGACGTCCGGCAGCACCGCCGTTGCGCTTCAGAACGTCCTCGGCGAAGGCCCACGCTCCAGCCGTCGTCGTGTAGGGCAGCAGGACTCCGACCCGGTGCTCCTCGAGGCGGCCGATCGTGTCGTACTGGCGCTTGCGCGCGGCGATCGACTCGATCAGCCCGTCGACTTCGCTCCCCGTTCCGCTTCCGCGCTGCGTCGCGAACACGACGAGACACAGCGGATTGCCGCTGCGTTCGGAACGCGAGGCTTCGACCTCGAATGCGGCATCGAAGTCGGTCTGAGACAGGCAATCGTGGCCTGCGTCGCCGGTGAGGCGCGCGAGCCAGCCGTGCCGTCGTGGGGCGGTCGGATGGACCATGTTCGTCGAGTTGGCGGCTGGGAAGGGCGCGCCTGTTGTGAAGCCAAGTTGCGGATCGAGACTCGTGCGTGGAGCGGCACAAGAGGGGCCTTTGCAGGACCCTTCGAACGTCGCTCCCGAGCAGTAATCAATCCTCCCCCACCGCGCCTCAGGGAGCAAGCTCGAACCGGGACCTGGTGGGCATAAACGGCCTACATGTCGGCCTTGGATAGGAACGTGCTTCCACGGTCGAAGGTGAAGGACTTGTGCCCTGCCCCTCACGTGACCCGCTGGACGAACCTGGACCCGCCCGTCGACCTGCAATCGCTATCCTGCCGGCCCCATGTGGAAGATCCTTCAAGTTGGACTGGGCCCCCTCGGCGTCAAGATCGTGACCGACCTGCACCAGCGCAAACTCGGGCGCGTCGTTTCGGCGGTCGACACGGCACCGGTTCTCGCGGGCCAGAAACTCGCCGCGGTCGTGCCGGGTTCGAGCCAAAGGGTGCGCATCGCCCCCGACTACGCGTCGGTCGACTGGAGCGTGATCGACTGCGCGATCGTTGCTTCGAGTTCGGACTTGAAGAAGTGCGCGCCGACCTTTCGCACGCTGCTCGAGCGCGGCATGACCGTCGTCAGCACGTGCGAAGAGTTGTCCTGGCCGTACCTGCGCCACGAGAAGCTCGCCCGCGAACTCGACAAGCTCGCCAAGAAGCACGGCGGGCGCCTGCTCGGCACGGGCGTCAACCCGGGCTTCCTGATGGACACGTTCCCCGTGGCGGCGACCGCGATCTCCAGGTCGGTCGAACGCGTCGAAGTGCATCGCTATCAGGATGCGTCGTCGCGCCGCATCCCGTTCCAGAGGAAGATCGGTGTCGGGCTCGACGATGCGCAATTCGACGCGCAGGTGAAGGCCGGCACGTTGCGACACGTCGGGCTCGGCGAGTCGTTGCATTTCATCGCGGCGTGCCTGGGATTGAAGGTCGCGCGCTGGGAAGAGGACATCCGCCCCGTGTACGCGTCGAAGAACATGCCGAGCGGCGTCGGCCCCGTGAGGAAGGGCTCGATCTGCGGCGTGAGGCAGGAAGCGCGTGGTTACGACGGCAAGCGCATCGTCGTCGAGTTGAAGTTCCAGGCGTCGATCGGGCTCGCTGATCCGCACGACCGCGTGATCGTCACGGGCACGCCGCCGATCGACCTCATCTGGAAGGGCGGCGTCCAGGGCGACATCGCGACGTCGGCGATCACGCTCAACTCGATTGCCTCCCTGAGGCGGAGCGCGCCCGGCCTGCACACGATGGCTTCGATCCCGCTCGTCGGATGCGTTTCGCCGACGAACACGTGAGCGCGATGGCTGCGAGCGGCCGGGCGATCGAGGCCAGTTCCTCGACCACCGTGCGCGTCGGAGGCCGGGAAATGGTGCTTTTCGCGGGGTGTGACTACCTCGGGCTGGCGCACCATCCGAGTGTCGTCTCGGCCCTCGAGCGCGGTCTGGCTGAGTTCGGCGTGTCGTCGTCGGGGTCGCGCGCCACGACGGGCAACGCGACCGCCCACGACGAACTCGAGGCTGATCTCGCGCGCTTCTTCGGCGTCGAGGCGGCGTTGCTCGTACCCGATGGATACCTGTCGAACATCGTGGTCGCGCAGGCGCTGCCCACCGGGCTCGGGACGATCCTTGTCGACCATGAGAGTCACGTCAGCGTACGCGATGCGCTCGTCGTCTCGGGTCGCGCCGTGCACGAGTACGCGTTCGCGGATGCCGGGTCGGCGCGCGAGACCGCGAAACAGCACGCTCGCGGCCCGTTCGCGATCTTCACCGACGGAGTGTTCCCGGTCCTGCGCGCCCTCGCCCCGTTGCGCGACCTGCTCGAGTTGTTGCCGATGGACGGGCTGCTCGTCGTCGACGACTGCCACGGGGTCGGCGTGCTGGGCGAGCGCGGTCGCGGCAGCGCCGAACATGCACACGTTTCCGATCGACGCGTCCTCGTCACGGGGACCCTGTCGAAATCGCTCGGCTGTTTCGGCGGTTTCGTCGTCGGCGCGCGTGAACACGTCGAACGCGCGCGCGCGAACTCGCGAGCATTCGTCGGTTCGACGCCGATCCCTCCGGCCCTGGCGCGGGCAGCGAGCACGGCGCTCGACGTCATCGACTCGGACCCGCGGCTGCGCGCCCGTCTCTTCGAGCACACCAGCCGCCTGCGAGCGCTCTTCTCCCGCCTGGGACTGCCGGTGGGCGCCGTGCCCTTTCCGGTCTTCGCGCTGCGACTCGCGCCACGAGCCCGCATGGAACGCGTGCGCGACGAACTCGCGGCGCGCGGCTTGCTCGTGCCGTGCGTCGACTACCCCGACGGGCAGGGAGGGTACTTGCGCATCGCGTTGCGGGCGACGCACACGGATGCGCAAGTCGATGCCCTGGTCGCGGGCCTGATGGAGGCCTTGAAGTGACACGCGCGCTCGACGACGCACTGCTGGTCCGCCTGGCGCGCGAACACGGCACGCCGTTGTGGGTTTACGACGCCGGCACGATCGCCGACCGCGTCGCGAGCCTGCGCGGTTTCGACGTCGTGCGCTATGCACAGAAGGCCAACGGGAACCTCGCCATCCTGCGCCTGATGAAACGCCTCGGCGTGGAACTCGATGCCGTCTCGGCCGGCGAGATCGAGCGTGCTCTCGCGGCCGGATTCGATGCGCGCGAGGTCGTTTTCACGGCCGACCTGTTCGATCGCGCCGCGCTCGCGTCCGTCGTGCGCACGGGAGTGACGGTCAACCTCGGCTCGCCCTTCATGATCGACGAGTACGCGTCCGCGTGTCCGGGGCGCGCGGTGCTGCTGCGCGTGAACCCAGGCTTCGGCCACGGACATGGACGCAAGGTCCAGACCGGTGGCGAGGCGAGCAAGCACGGCATCTGGCACGCCGAATTGCACGCCGCGATCGAACGCGCGAAGCGCCTCGGGCTGCGCGTCGTCGGACTCCACGTGCACATCGGGTCCGGCAGCGACTTCGAGCACTTGACGCGCGTGTGCGACTCGCTCGCTCACGTCGCGCCGTTGGTCGGATCCGATCTCGAGGTCATCTCGGCCGGCGGCGGCCTGCCGATTCCGTACACCGATCACGACAAGCCCTTCGACGTCGCGCGCTTCGTCGAGATCTGGCTCGCGACACGCGGGCGCATCTCGCGCGCGCTCGGCCGGTCGATCCGGATCGAAGTCGAACCCGGACGCTTCCTCGTCGCGGAGTCTGGCCGCCTGCTTTGCGAGGTCCTCGGATCGAAGACGAGCGGGAGCAACGAGTACGTCTTCGTCGACGCTGGGTTCAACGAGCTCGTCCGCCCGGCGATGTACGGCGCTTTCCACCGCATCACGGTGCTCGGGCGTCCGCTGGACTCGCGCGCGCGGCCTCAGGTCGTGGCGGGTCCCCTGTGCGAATCGGGGGACGTCTTCACCGTGGACAAGCACGGCGAACTGGCGCCGCGCATGCTGCCTCCGGTCGAGCGCGGGGACGTCCTGTGCATTCACGACGTGGGCGCGTACGGCGCGGTGATGTCGAGCAGCTACAATGCGCGTCCTCTCGCCGCGGAAGTGCTCGTCGAGAACGGAAACGCCCGGCTCGTGCGCCGCCGGCAAACCATCCCGGAGATGCTCGAACTCGAGACTCGAACCGACGCGCGATGAAATCGAAAGCCGCCGCCCACCCCGCCGAAACCGACCTGCGGGCCTTCGCGTTGTCCTTCCCCGAGAGCCACGAGGATTTCCCGTGGGGCGAGAGCGCGTTCAAGGTCAAGGGCAGGGTCTTCCTGTTCATGTACGTCCACGCCGACGGCATCAAGCTGTCGGTCAAGCTGCCGCAGTCGCACGAACGCGCTCTCGCCAGTTCGTTCGCGGAACCGACCGGATACGGGCTCGGCAAGAGCGGCTGGGTCTCGGCGAGCTTCGACCGCTACGAACGCGTGCCGATCGAGACGCTCAAGGCCTGGATCGACGAGAGCTTTCGCGCCGTGGCCCAAGAGAAGATCGTCGCGCTGCTCGCAGGCGGGGCCTTGGCGTCGAAATCGAAGGCGGCCGTGAAGAAGGCCTCCACGAAACGCACCCCGCGCAAGAACTCCTGACTCGACTACACCGCCACGAAAGAGGAACGCACATGTCCAAGGAAATGCCCGACCACCACGACGCCGAGCTCGTCATCAAGCTCTACGACCTGCGCCGCGAACCCGTCATGCGCCAGGCGCGCAACTCCATCAACGGCTGGGTGCCGAAGAACTGGGAGGAACTCGTCGCCGTGACTCAAATGACGCACCCGATGAATGCCGCCTGGAGACAGGTCTCGAGCTACTGGGAGATGGTCTACAGCATGGGCCGCCACGGCATCGTGCACCCCGAGTTCTTCGTCGAGAACAACGCAGAGGGCTTGCTGCTATTCACCAAGATCGCCCCGTACCTGGAGCGCTTCCGCAAGGAGATGTCGCCCACTGCGTTCAAGAACGCGGAATGGGCGGCCAGGGAGACGGCAGCCGGCAAGCAGCGCTTCGCGATGTTCCAGAAGCGCATCGAAGCGATGCTCAAGACCTGACGCGGCGTTCGCCTCGTCCAACGGTGGATCCCTGACCCTGGCGTCGGGAGAGTCTCGGGGGGTGCGACGAACGCCACGGGCGCTCGCTTGGCCACCCGAGACCGAAGCGGGGTCCGCTTCGGCCTGTCGTGCGAAAGCGCGCGACTAGTGGGCTGTGACAGCTCATTAGGGCATCCACACCGACGCGAACGCACTCGACAGATTGAACGTCGAGGACGTGCAGAACGCGGCCGAGTCCCGGTACCAGGCCTGGTAGAAGCGGGTGCTGCCCACGAACACGCCGGTCGGCACGAAGGTGACGGCACCGTTGCCGGCGGCGTTGCCGAACCCCACGCCGAGGCGATCGAGGATGCCTCCGACGCAGAGTCGACCGTCGCCGAACGCCAGGCCCTCGCCGAACTGGAACTGGCCGTTGCCCTGGAACATGAGTGCCGCCGATCCGGGGGGCACCTTCGTGAATTGGATGGTCTCGGTCGGAGCGGACACGTTGAGCTGGCCGATGAAGCTGAGCTTCGATCCGAAACCCGTGGAGTTCAGGCACCCGTCGCGGCTCGTGATCGACGAGTCGTTCCCGCACGGGCAACGTGCCGCGTTTCCGATCTCGACGTATCCGTAGCAGAAGTCCGTGTTGAAATCGGTGCGCGGGATCAGGAAGCGCGACGCGAGGACGTCGAGGTCCGTCCCGTACGACGGCGCGATGTTGTCGGAGGACTGCCACACGCTGAGCCAGTGTCCGAAGGAGTCCGAGACGATCTGCGAATGCGAATCGACGCCGCTGTCCGGCGTTGCGTCGATGTCGATGAAGTCTGGGTTCGTCCAGTTGACGCCCAGATCGTCGCTGCGGGCCGCGCGCAGGTCCGTGTCGGCGTCGTTCAGCATCGAACGCGTCCAACTGGTCACGAAGTGCCCCTGCTGATCCGCTTGCACGAACGGCTCTCCGTCGCCGGTCGAGTTCGCCTGGTCCGTCTGATAGTCGGCATTCACCAGTCCGACGGGCAACCAGGTGAAGCCGAAGTCCGTGCTTCTCGATTCCGCGATCTCGGCATCTCCTCCGGTGATTGCGTTGAACGTGTGCAACGTGCGCCACACGCACAGCCACGTGCCGCTGGCCCTGTCGACCGCGATCGCGGGTTCGGTGTCGTATGCCGATCCGTCGATGTGTCCCGTGGCGTTGACGAGCGACGGGCCCTGCCAGGTGACGCCATCGTTCGCGGAACGGTAGGCGTAGATTTCGGAGTCCGCGCCCGTGCCGAGTCCGTTCGAAACCGTCTCGAACACGATCACCCAGTGCCCCGCGCCGTCGGTCGTGATGCGCGGGTGCGTGTCGGCTCCGGTGTCGGTCGCGCTGGCGCCGTCGACGCGCGCCGGGGTGGACCAGGTCGTGCCGCCGGTGCTCGTGGTGCGCGAGAAGTACAGGTCACGGTCCCCGCTGCCTTCATTGCGCTCCCACACGGTCACGTACGTGCCGTTCGCTCCGGCGATGCACGGGTTGTTGTCGTCGACGGTGTCGCTCGCGAATGCGTTGCCCACGGGCCCGACGTCCGTCCACGTCGTGGAGAGCGCCGTGCCGTAGGCCGAGAAGATGCCGTAGTTCCCGGCCGGCGAGTTCTTCGTCGAGGACCACACGACCATCCGCGACAGGCCGTCCGTTGCGACCGCCGGCTCGACGTCCCTGCTGGTGAGTCCCGTATCCGACAGGAAGCTCGCTGAGATCGCGGTCGGGACGCTCCACGTCATGCCGAGATCGCGACTGCGCGTCCAGAAGATGTCCGGGTCACCGCCGTTCGTGAGCGAGGCCTCGGTCGTCGTGAACACGCACGTCCAGGTGTCGGCCCCGTCGGAGACGAGAACCGGTGCGAAGTCGTGGCCGCTGTCGGTGAACCCGTTCTTGTTGACCAGCGCGGGCGGCGAGATGATCGTGCCGATCTGCGCGAGCGCGGAACCGGAAACGGCGAGGAGACAGCAGGCGGGCGCGAAGGCGATGCCTAGGACGTCGGGGATCTTCATGGTGGTTCGGGGGCTCGGGAAAGGGTGACGGGCCCACCCGAAATCGGGAGGCTCCTCGACGTTTGCCCGGGACGGCGAACCGATTTCACGAATTACCGGAATGCGCCGACGCCGCGCCGGGGGGTCGACTCAAGCCAGGTCGAACAGCAGGAATTCAGAGCCCTTTTCGGCCTGGATCGTGATCACCGGCTCGCGCTCGATCGCGAGCCCGTCGCCGGCGGCGAGGTCGAGGTCGTTCACGCGCAGCTTGCCGCGAGCTACTTGCAGCCAGCCGGCACGAGCGGGAGCGAACTCGTGGACCAACGCCCCTCTCCCCGCAGGTCGGGAGGCGAAGAGCGACACGTCCTGATGGATGGCGATCGAACCGCCATCACCGCCCGGCGACGCCAGCTTCACGAGCCCGCCGTCCGCGAGCGCGGGTCCGAAGTCCTTCTGCGCGTAGCGCGGCTTGACGCCATGTTGCGAAGGCACGATCCAGATCTGCAGCAGGTGCACTCGCGCCGTCCGCGACGCGTTGAACTCGCTGTGCATCACGCCCGACCCGGCGGACATGTACTGCATCTCGCCGGGCTTGATGATCCCGCCCGAACCCATCGAGTCCTTGTGTTCGAGCGCGCCCTCGAGGATCCAGGTCAGGATCTCCATGTCGCGGTGTCCGTGGCGCGGGAATCCCAGTCCGGGCTGGACGACGTCCTCGTTGATCACGCGCAGGTCGCGGAACCCCATGTGATCTTCGTCGTAGTAGTCGGCGAAGGAAAACGTGTGGTACGTGTCGAGCCAGCCGTGATCGGCGTGACCGCGTGCCGGGCCGGGGCGGATTCTCAGCATGGGTACTCCTCCAAACGGGCCGCTCTTCTAGTCAGGTCCGTATGCGAATCAAGCCCAGCCGGCGGGGTCAGCGCTTCTGGGTGACGCCCTTGACGTCCTTCAGCCACGCCCGCACGGCGTTGGAGACCGCGTCCCGCTTTTCCCGTTGCCCCGGTTCGGGCCTATCGACGGCGTCCACGGGCGAGGGGAAGAGCGACGAGTACGCGAAGATCGCGAAGCCTTCACTGCGCTCGAGCGCGACTTCCACCTGAGCGCGCATCGTCTCCGGCGTGCCCATGCCGAAATTGACGCCCTGAACGATGCGCTCGCCGGGGGCCGCCTTGTTCCACACGTCGGTGCGCGTGGCGAACACCTTCGGATCGGCCGTGTAGTTCATCGGATACACGGCATCGACGAGGTCCTCTGCGAGCCACGTGTACGCATCCTGATGATGCGTCAGCGCGCTCTCGCGCTTCACGCCGACCGCCGACGAAACCTCGACTTCGGGCTTCTGCGCGCGCACTTTCGCGCGGATCTGCCGCACGAGTTCGGTGACCTGCGCAGTGCGCCATTTGTCCCACGCGGGCGGATCCTGGTCGGGGGTCTTCTTGGTCGCGGCCGCGAACAACTGCAGGGTCTTCGCATCGCGCGGGTAGTCGATGTCCGTTCCGGCCGGCGTCGCGGGCGCCTCGTTGGGGAAGCGCATGTAGTCGAGGTGCAGCCCGTCGATCGCGTAGTTCGACACGATTTCGTTTACCACCGCGACGATGTGCGCGCGCACCTCGGGGAGACACGGATTGAGCGAGACGTAGAACTTCTCGCTGAGTGCCTGGCGCTTGCCCTTCTGGTCGTACCACAACCATTCGGGGTGCTTGTTGTAGACGTGGTTTGGGGCCGTCGGCGGCGTGAGCCCCCACCAGGCCGGAACCACGTTCACCCACGCGACGAGTCGCATGCCTCGCGAGTGGGTTTCCTCGATCATCGTCGCGAGCGGATCGAAGCCCGGATCCTTGAAATCGAACTGCTCGGCCCACGGTTCGAGCGTCGAGCGGTAGAACGCGGTCGCATTGCCGCGCACCTGGAACAGGATCGTGTCCATGCCGATCGCCTTGCAGTTCTCGGCGATCGCGCGGCAATCCTCGCGCGTCCTGTAGTCCCAGCGCGTCACCCACATCGCGTGCTCGGCGAGGCGCGGTCGCTTGACCGGCGTCGCGCTCTGACACGAACTCGAGACGGAGCTCGACAACGACACGAGGAGCAGACAAAAGAGGGCGATCGATCGATTCATGCGATTCACGCGTATTCAGGTGCGCTCGACGGCTCCTCGTCGCGGGCCCAGATCAGGCCGAAAGCGAACGCGATGGTCGAAGCGAGCGGAACATACCAAGGGAACGCGAGGGCCGAGAACACCCATTCCGGGTCGAAGCGTTCGCTGCGCTCGGTCGCGAAGAGCCCGTAGCGGTTGACCCACACGAGCACGGCCGCCGCGAGCAGCACCAAGCCGAACTGCAGCAGCGAACGCGCGACCGGTTCGCCGCGCTTCAGGTCCGGAACCGCCCGCAAGAAGAACCAGGCGAGCACGAGGACGAGCGCCGCCGCGGCGCAGATCGCCCGCGACGTCGCGCCGTGCCACGCGACCCCGAAAACGAACGCGACCGAGTACGGAGCGGACCACAGGAATCCGGAACCGCCGATGCGTGGTGCCAAGAGGGCCAGCGCGAAGCCGGCGAGCAGCGCGCCTTGGGTGAACGTCGCCATGGTGAGCGCCAATTCGAGGATCGACCCGAAGTTCCTGGACAGTTCGTCCATGGCGAACGCGAGCACGCCCAGACCGAGGCCGAAAACGACGACGAGCGCGCGAGCCGAGCGCACCGCGCGCTTCTCTTCCGAGGCGGCGTTCGGACGCTGCGCAGGGGGCAGTCGTTCCAGGAAGCGCTTGCGACGCGGAAGGAAGACGGCCGAGAGCGTCGTCTGCGAGAGCGCGGTCAGGATGCCGTCCAGGCTCGAGATCGCCGCAGCCAGGATGCCCGCCACGACGAGCCCTTTCCATCCGCTCGGCACGACGTCCGTCGTGAAGATCATGAGCAGGTTCTCCCCCTTGCGCGCGAACAAGTCCAGCGCCGACGGCGACATCGGATTGCGCTCGTAGTACGCGTAGAGCCCGACGCCGACGAAGGCGACGAGCACCGGCACGACCACGCCGACGGACGACCACACGATGGCCTTGCGCGCATCGTTCACGTTGCGACAGCAGAAGAGGCGCTGCGCCATCAGTTGATCGATGCCGTACGACGCGATGCCGCCCCAGCTCGACGCGATCACCGCGGCCCAGAACGTGAAGGCCTTCGCCGGATTGAGGTCGAAATCGAAGAAGTCGACCTTGTGCGCGTCGACGCCAACGCGCCAGAGACGCTCGAAACCGAGGTCGAGCTTGCCCGCGATCACGAAGAGCAGCGCGATCGCCGACGTCGTGAACACGAAGAACAGCACGAAATCCGTCCACACCACCGCCGCCATGCCGCCGATCCAGGTCCACAGCACGGCGAACGTCGTGAGCAACGCGATCGAGAGTGCGAGCGTGGGCACGTGGGTTGCTTCCGACAACCTCGCCAGCGGCTCGCCCAGCACGATCTCGAGCACGAGCGCCGTCAAGTAGACGCGTGAAGCCTGGCTGAGCACGCCGCCCGCCGCGAAAAGCAGGCTCGCGAGGTTCTTCGCGCGCGTCCCGAGTCGTGTGCCGATGAAGTCGTACGGGCTGTAGATCTCGCGCTCGTAGTAGGCCGGCACGAGCCACCAGGCGATCGCGAGACGCGCGAGCACCGAACCGATCACGACGAGTTGCAGGTAGGCGAAGTTGCCGCCCGGCTTGAAGACGAGGAACGGCACGCTGACGAGCGTCACGGCGCTGATTTCGGTCGCGACGATCGACGCGCTGACCGACCACCACGGCAATCGACGGCCCCCGAGGAAGAAATCGCGGATCGTGGCGCCCTTCCCGAGGAACACGCCGAGCAGCGTCGTGAAGCCGAGTACGCCGAGGACGACGAGCCAGTCCTGCGCTCCGAAAGCGACGTGCGGACTAGCGGGCATGCGTCTCGCCTCGCTCGGACTGGTCGAGTGCCCAACGCGCCGCTCCGATGGCGGGCGCCGCGCGCAGAGTGCTCGGTTGGATCGGGACTCCGGTCGCGCGCTCGGCGGGCTCGCGCAGCGCCGTGCAGAGCGCCGGATCGGCGAACAAGGCGCCGAGACGCTGGCCCACGACCACCCGTTCGAGCTCGATGCCGCGTGCTTCCCTCAGTTCGCGTGCGCGCGCGCGCACCAACTCGGCGAACATCGCGGCGCACTCATGGAACGTCCGCTCGGCGAGGCGATCGCCGCGGGCGACGGCCTGCTCGGGCATCACGTCGGCGGAGCCTCCCAGTTCGACGAAGCGCGCGTTGATCCCGCGCATGCTGAGGTGCGCCTCGTAGTCACGGCCCAACGAACCCGTCATGGCCCAGGCCTTGCGCGACACGTCCGCGACTTCGTCCATCGACACGACGCGGCCGTCGAGCACGAAACACTCCGCGATTCCCGTTCCTCCACCGATGTAGTAGGCCGACGAAATGCCTGCGAATCCACCCTGCGGGGAGGCCTTCTCGCCGAGACCGCACGCGAAACCGTCGCTGACGAGCGGCGGGACGGGTGCAGCGAGCACGAGTCCGGTGCGCAGGAGCGCAGCCTCGAGATGGTCCGTGAAATCGGGGATGCGCGGGCCGTTCTTCGCCACGGCGATGCCGCGCCCGTCGAGCGTCTTGAGCCCCGGGGCGCAGACGCCGATCCGGATCGTCGCGTTGCCGGCGCGCGCCGCGACGGATTCGATCGCGTTCACGAACGCGTCGATCCAGCGCTGGCCCTGTTCGCGCTCGCTCTTCGATCGCTGGCAGTCGCCCCGCGCGTGCTCGGCGAGCTGGCGCTCGAGGTCCACGGGCTCGAACTCCGCCGCGCGCTCGTACCGGAATCCAGCCCGGGCCGCGCCCTCCGCCAGGCCTCCTTGGACCTCGACGATCGCGTGCGCCTTGACCTCGGTCGCACCCCCGTCGACACCGACGAGCAGCTCATTCTCACCTCGACGCTCCACGAGCGTCCCACCTTCGAGGAGTGCCGCCGCGCCGTCAACCCGCGGGCTGTTTTGGGGATTGTCGAAACAAGGCCAACCGGCCGGAGTCGCGGGCGTAGGACGGAAGATCAAGACCGGAGCCGTGCGTGAAGACCCCCGCGAGCCAATGGACCGTTCTCGTCGCCGTCCTGTGCGGGATCGCGGGCGGGCTGTGGGTCGCGGCACGGGCGGTTCAGCCGCGGGGAAACGAACCGAGGGCGCTCGACGACGAGGTCGAGCAGGCGTCGACGCTCGCGCCCGAACCAGCCTGCCTCCTGGCGAACCCGTCGGTCGACCCTCGGCGCGGACTGGTCGAGCGCCCGTTGGACGAGGCGCGTTGCGGAGCGTCCGCGCACGAATCGACGCTCACGACACGCGTGGAGGATGCCCTGGGACAGCGCATCGAGGGCGCGCGCCTCGTGGTATTCGCCTGCGACGCGAACGGTCCGCGCGGGCGCGAGTTCGTCGAGACGCGCAGTGGGCAGGGCGGTCGCGCCTGTTTGAAGACGGTCCTGGGCGGAGAAGTCCTCGTCGCGGCGTACGCGAACGGCTTCTTGCCGACGACGCGCCGGGTGCAAGCGGTGATCGGTTCCCAACTCGAGCTGGAACCCTTCGTCCTGGAAAAGGGGGCGACGATCGAGGGCACCGTGCGGATCGGCGGAGAGCCGCTCGCGCGCGCCGAGGTCGAAATCGTCGCGTGCCCCACCTGCGACGTGATCGACCTCGGAGGAGTGCCGTTCGCGTGGCGCCAGGACCACTTCGTGCGCGCGAAGGCCACGGTCGAGACCGATTCCGAGGGCAGGTACGAGATCAACGGACTCGAGCGGACCGAGCACTCCGTGAACCTGCGCACGGTCCGGCGGCGCGACGTGGCGATCGACGTGAGCAAGGCCGGGACCGTTCGCGTCGAGGCGCCGGCGAAACACGTCGACTTCGCGTTGCCCGCGGCTCGTCTGGAACTGAGATTCCTCTCGAACAAGGCCCCCTTGTGCTGCGTCGAAGTCCAGATCGAGGCCGGTGATCGACAGTTCACGCGCACGGCCGACGAGGAGGGTCGCCTCGCCGTCCTGGTGCAGCCGGCGCTGGCCTACCCGCTGATCACCACGCGACGCGGGTACGAGACGAGGCGCGTCCAACTGCGCGGCCTGATCGACGGGGAACGCTACCAGCAGACGATCGAACTCGATCCGCAGGAAGCACTGGCCAGTGTGATCATCGACGACGAGGGCCGGGCGAACGACGAGAGCGCTTCGTTCACGTTCAAGCCGCGCTTCCCGCTGATGCACGGATCCGCCTTCGAGCGGACGGTGCGGCGCGACCCGCAATTGGGCGCCTTCCTGCTCGCGGACGTGCCGAGCGGCGCGTGGAGCGTCACGATGCGCTCGGGACGGATGATCCGCGGCACTTCGACGTCGAAACCGGACGAACCGCTCGCCGTGCGCGAGAACTGCGATGCCGACGCGCTGGTGACCGTCCCCGATTCCGGCACGGTGCGGACCTTGGTGTTTCCGCGCAAGCTGTACCCCGCGATGATCGTCGCTCGAGATCGTTTCGGGGTGCGCGTGGCCGAACGATTCAAGGTCTTCGACGCGCGCGGCGAGGAAGTCGACGCGGTGGTCGTGGCTCCCGCCCGGCCGCTCTCGTCCGCGGAATCGCCGGACGACGTCGCGACGAGCCTCGTGTACCCGACGGTCTGCGGAGGGCCGCTCGAGTTGGCGATCTTCGCCGAGGGCTTCGCCACCCAGCGCATTCCGAATGCGTTCGGGGGCACCGCGACCCCATTCGACGTCGTGCTGGACGCCCGCTGAGGCGCTATTGCGGCCCCGTGTCAGACGCAGGGGAAACTCGATCCGCGTGCTCAGCCACAGCTGGCACGATCGGAGTGACGAATTCGAGACCGCGGATCGGGCGTGTAGCGAGGCTCAGCCGTTCGACCCCACTTGTGACTTTTTCTGGACCCGAGTAGCCTGCCGATCGACGTTTTCCCTCCGCCTGCCAGTCTTCGAGCAGAGAAGTCGAGTCGAGTCTCTCACGCCCTCGTGAGAGCTTTGCCCACGAACCGTTCTTGGTGCACGTCTCCTCGCCCGAGGTCCGTCAGTGCGGCTCCTCGATTTTCACGCACGTCTTCACAGAGGAACATCCATGTCGAGATCGAATCCCCCCTGGAACGCCGCAGTTCAAATGAAGCGCTCCTTCCTCCACTCCTTGTCCTCGATCCAATTCGCTTTCGGCACACTCCTCGCCGTCGGTGCGCTCGTCCCAGCCGTGGCGTGGACGGCGCAGAGCCCACAGCAGCCGTTGTTCGACGCGAATGCGAGCATGCAGTTCCGACAAGGACTGCCGCCGCGTCTGCAACCTCTCGTCGTGGACGTTCGCTCGCGCTCGTTCTTGCCGTCGCGGACCGCGACGCCGACGTACGAGAACGACAAGACGGACCTCTACGTGCAGTTCGCGCATGAGTTGTCCGCGGAGGAACGTGGTCGCCTGATTCGTTCGGGCGTGCGCTTCTTCGATGTCGTCGCACCGACGACGTATCTGGTGCGCGCCAAGCGCTTGGCTTTCGAAGCACTGCAAGGATCCCCGCTCGTGCGCGGCTGGGAACCGGTTCAGCCCGAGGACAAGCTCACCGCCGAGCTTTTCGAGGGCAAGATCCGCCTGAATGCGGTCAATCCCGACGGCAGCTATCAGCTCCGTGTGAAGTTCTACGACGACGTGCGCCTGAGTGAGGCGCTCCTCGCGCTCGACACGATCGGCGTCCTCGTTCCCGATCGCACGTACGCGGTGAACAGGAAGATCGAGGTCGCCTGCCAGCCAATCAAGCTCGCCCAACTCGCGCGCAGTCGCGCCGTGCAGTCCATCGAACCGATTCCGCTCCCGCCCAAGGAGGACAACGTCGTCGCGGCGGCGCTTTCCAACATCGACGACATCCAGGTAGCGCCCTACAACCTGACGGGCACCGGCGTGATCTTCGGCGAATGGGACGGCGGCAACGTCCGCACCAACCACCCCGATCTGACCGGCCGCGTCACCTTGCTCGAAAACACCAGCAACAACGACCACAGCACTCACGTCGCGGGCACGATCATCGGTAACGGGATGAACAACGCGGCCGCGCGCGGCATGAGCACGGCGGCGACCTTGTTCTCCGCGAACTTCAACGGGAACGCGGCCACCGAGCACGACACGGAAGTCGTGAACCACGACATCGTCATCACGAACAACTCGTGGGGAAGGGTGATCGGCTGGGATCAGGGCATGCAAACGGGCAACCAGGGCGACTTCGGCAGCTACGACGGCGAATCGGCCGACTTCGACACGGTCGTCCGCAACCGCGGCACCGTGATCTGCAAGTCGTCCGGCAACGACCGTAACGATTGCAATCCCAATCCGCCTTTCGACTGCGACGGCGCGACGGGAACCGATGGTCAGCAGTACGACACGATTCCGACCTGGGGCGTGTCGAAGAACGTGATCACGGTCGGTGCGACGAACGACAACGGGACCATCGCCTCCTTCAGCTCTTCGGGTCCGGCAGACGACGGGCGCATCAAGCCCGACCTCGTCGCGAACGGCGTCGGGTTGTTCTCGACCTGGGCAGGCAGCGTCACGATTCCCGGTTGTCCGGGCGCCGACTACTGCTCCATCAGCGGAACGTCGATGTCGACACCAACGGTGGCCGGCGCAGTCGGCCTCCTGTTCGAGCGCTATCGCCAGATCTACCTTGGACTCGACCCGTCCCCGGACATCGTCAAGGCCCTCCTCGTGAATACGGCGATGGAAGCCGGCCGTCCGGGTCCCGACTACTTGTTCGGTCACGGCATCCTCGACGCGCTCGCCGCCGCGCGGACCATCGACGCGGGTCCGGTGCGCATCGTCACCGACTCGGTCGCCGCGACTCAAGTCGACACCTGGCTCATCGTCGTGCCTGCCGGCACACCGGAACTGCGCGCGACCCTGAACTGGATCGATCCCGCCGGAGCCACGAGCAGCGCGAACGCGGACATCGTCAACAACCTGAACCTCGATCTGATCAGCCCGACGAATCAGGTCTTCTTCCCGTTCTCGTGCGATCCGATGAACGTGACGAACAACGCCACGGCGACGGGACCGAACACGGTCGATACGGTGGAGCACGTGCGCATCGCCAATCCCATCCAGGGCATCTGGCGAGCGCGCGTCCGCGGGGCTTCCGTTCCGATGGGTCCGCAGAACTACGCCCTGGTCTCGAACCTCGCGTTCAACCTGCCGGACCAGCCCAACATCACGGTCAACGCGGCGCTCGACTACGACGAACTCTGCGAAGGCGAGTTCCAGGACAAGATCGTCTCGATCTTCAACACGGGCGGCGGCGATCTGTTCGTCCACAGCGCCACGGTCACCGCGGGCGCCGCGACGTTCGCCATCCAGCCGAATCCGGTTCTGCCCTTCGTCGTGCACGCCGGTGCGCACGTAGACCTGACCGTTCGCTTCGATCCGACGGGTCCGGGCCTGTTCGCAGGCAACCTGAGGATCTTCACCAACGATCCCGATCAGGCGAACTACGACATACCGATGACCGGCTCCGGCTGCCCGCCGCCCGACATCGCGGTCTCGGGCTCGACTACGTTCGGCAACGTCTGCTCGGGTGACCTGGCCGAGAAGGTCATCAACATCTGCAACGTCGGCGGTGACGACCTGAACGTGACCTCGGTGGCGTTCATCATGTCCTGCGACGACTTCGCGATCATCAACAACATCTTCCCGGCCACGGTCCTCCCGGGACACTGCCTGCCGCTGACCGTGCGCTACACGCCGACCGAGGCCGGCCCGCACACGTGCACCATGCGGATCGCGAGCAACGATCCCGACGAGAACCCGCTCGATCTCGCTTGGACGGGAAATACTCCGGGTGTTTCGCTCGACGTGCAGGACGTGCCCGCGTTCGATCCGACCGTGCTCGTCACGATCGGCGACTGCGAGATGTCCGCACCTCTCAACATCACCAACAACGGTGCCTGCCCGATCTACATCAAGGACGTCATGATCACGCCGCCGGGAGCGCATTTCGTCGATTTCGTGCTCGTCAACCGTCCCGCGGTGCCGATCATGCTCAACCCGGGCGAAGCTCTCGGCGACGGCATCCTGCAGGTGCACTTCCAGCCGCACCAGGTCGAGCGGGCCATCGTCGGCACCCTCAAGGTCAAATACCAGTCGGATAGCCCGATGATCGGGGACGAAACCACGATCACGCGGACGTTCTGCGGCGAGGGCGTCAAGACCGGTGCGCGACTCGTCGTCAAGCACAACGGCGTGCCGATTCCGACCGTCGATCGCATCTGGCTGACGAAGATCGAGTCGCTGGGGCCGCCGCTGCTCCTGACGACGGTCGAGACCGTGCTGAACAAGCCCTTGATCAACGTGCCGGCGACTCCGCCCTGCCCGGCGTTCAGCTTCCATCGCGAATGGGGCGGGATCACGAACCCGATCCAGCTCGCGCCCGGTTCCTACCTGATCGAGGTGCGCGCCACGATCAACGGCCAGCAGGAGACCCAGAAGCTCACCTTCACGGTGAACACCTGCGACTTCCTGCCGAATCTCGTGATCGACATCTGAGCCACGACGGGAGTTCCGTCGGCAGACCGTGCCCGTCCTCGCGACGGGCGCGGTCGTTTCGTGCCCGGACTTGCGCGCAGCCGACTGGGCGAGAAGGATCGTGCGCATGATTCCGTTCGCGCTCGCCGCCCTCTTGCTCGCGTTCCAAGACGTTCCCGTGGCGGAAGAGCTCGTCGAGCTTCGCGCGGCGTGGCTCGGGCCGGCGGACGACGGGCTCCTCGCACGCGAGACCACCATCGCTGCCGCGTGCGACTTCGCCTGGGACAACGGCCTGAACGCCGTTTTTCCCGTCGCCTGGCGCCCCGACGGTCCCCTGTGGCCGTCGCTCGTCACTCATGATGCGGGGGGCAACGAGATGGATCCGAGGTGGGTCGATCCACGTTTCAAGTCGCGCAACGTGCTGACCGAGATCGTGATCGAGGGACATCGCGCCGGTCTCGAGGTCGTCCCCGTCGTCGATCTCGTCATGGTGGCGAAACGCGATCCGATGGTCCTGCTGAATGCGCTCGACCCGGCCGCTCAGGCGTTCACGCGCAGACTCGTCGACGAACTCGTCGGCATGCACCACGTCGACGCGATCGCCTTCGACGCGCACGCGCTCGCGCAGTGGGCGAAGCTCGACGACAAGGGCCTCGCCGCGCTCGGGGACTTCGTCCAATCGTTGCGCAAGACCGTCGATGTCCGCGATCCGAACGTCAAGTTCGTGCTGGTGGATGGAGGCACGGCGCAATCGACGTGGATGGAGCGCGGTCTGTTCGACTGCGCCGTCCCGCGCGTGCGCGCGCGCGATGCAGCCGCATGGAAGAAAGCTGTCGACGCGGTGAAGTCGGAGGCATGGTGCGCGAAGTCGCCGGCGCGATTCGCTCCTTTGCTCGAGCTCGCCGATGGATCGTGGAAGGCGCCGACCGAGTTCGTGCTGGCCGCCGTCACTCACGATCGCGCCGAGGGAATACGATCGGAAGTCGTCTCGTCGCTGCTCGAACTAGAGCGCGAGGAAGGGGCGCTCGCCACGGAACTCGCTCGAGGCCCCTTCTACGGATTGGCGCTCGTCCCCTGGCGCGACGGCGTCGCCTGGCGAACGAGGAGCGACGTGGTCAAGCCACTGGCCGGTGAAGGCCAATGGGAGTGGATCGAGGACGCGACCGGCGTGTCCCTGCTCCAGATCTCGAACTCGGCGAAGGCGGACGCCTCGTGGACCCTGACCGTGATCGAGAAGGGCAAGTACGACCTCTACACCTGGGTACCGCCACTCGAGGATGCCGCCGCGCATTTCACGTACTCGGTCGCGAAGGCGGGCAGCATGCAGGGCACGACGATCGATCCGACGCGCCAGAGCGGGCAGGGTTGGATCTACCTGGGCACCGTTTCGATGGAGCGGCGCCAGACGCGCGAGGTGGCGAAGATCACGGTAAACGACGCCGAACCGACCAAACGGACGGTCGCGGGGCCGCTCGTCGCCATTCAATCGCGCAGAGCACGATGAATATCCGGCTCGCGGCGGCATACTGAGCGCCACGGACGCGCGACTCGCAATCCCGCCGTTCGAAACCACATGATGAAATCCCCCCTTCGCGTTCCCATCACCCGTCGCGGCGCCCTGAGCACAGGCTGCATCATCGGCCTCGTCGTCGGCTTCGTGGTCCTCGCCATCGCAGGCATGGCGATCTCGCGCTACAACGCGCTCGCCGGCGGCAAGACGATCGTCACGGCGAAGTTCGCGGAGATCGACAACCAGTACAAGCGCCGCGCCGACTTGATCCCGCAGCTCGTCGAGACCGTGAAAGGCGCCGCCAACTACGAGAAGTCGACGCTCGAAGCGGTCGTCGAGGCGCGCGCCTCGGTGGGCAAGGTCCAGATGCCGGCGGACATCTTCGACGATCCGGCCAAGATGAAGCAGTACATGGATGCGCAGCAGTCGCTCTCGGGCTCGCTCGCGCGTCTTCTGGTCGTCGCGGAACAGTACCCCGAGCTCAAGGCGAACGCGGGCTTCCGTGACCTCCAGAGCCAGCTCGAGGGCACCGAGAACCGCATCGCCGTCGCGCGCCGCGACTACATCGATTCGATCCAGGGCTACAACCGCTCGCTCGTGACCTTCCCGGGCAACATCGTGGGCGGCCTCTTCAACTTCAAGGAGATCCCGCAGCTCGCCGCCGCGACCGAGGAAGAGCGCAAGGTGCCCAAGGTCGAGTTCGAATTCGGCAAGGACAA
The DNA here is from genome assembly GCA_044228955.1 of Planctomycetota bacterium. GTDB lineage: Bacteria > Planctomycetota > UBA1135 > UBA1135 > JAEUIA01. Next base: position 32,926 of record JBGATY010000009.1, read on the forward strand.
GGAGAAGAAGTAATCGTCGCGCTGCGCCGATGGATCCTCCGCGCGGCGGTCCTGTGCGGACTGCTCGTGGCCTTCTCGACGTCCGCGCCGATCGCCGCGCAGGACGTTCCGCGGGCGGATGGCTGGGTCACGGACCTCGCGAACCTCCTCACTCCGGCGGACGAGGCGACGCTCGAATCCGAGCTCGAGGCTTGGAAGCGAGGCAGCGGGCACGAGATCGCGGTCCTCACTGTGCCGAGCCTCGGCGGTCGCACGATCGAGGAGTATTCGCTCACGGTGGCGCGCACCTGGGCTCTCGGACAAAAGGACGTCCACGATGCAGCGTTGCTCGTCGTCGCGAAGAACGACCGCAAGATGCGCATCGAGGTCGGGCGCGGCCTCGAAGGTGATCTGACCGACCTCGTTTGCGGCCGTATCGTGCGTGACCTGCTCACTCCGGCCTTCAAGCGCGGCGAGTTCAGCACAGGCATCGTGCAAGGAGTGCGAGCCATGCGGGCAGCTGCCGGCGGCGATCTGAGCTATCTGCCGAAGGAGCGCGCGCACGAGGAGAGCTGGCTCCCCGCCGTCATCATCACGATCATCCTCCTGATCTTCCTCTTTCGGTTCGCGCGCGCGCTCCGGGGACTCGGTCGCGGCATGCCGATCTCGGGCCGGCGTTCGATCGGTTCACACGGCGGTTTCGGCGGTTTCGGCGGCTTCGGTGGATTCGGCGGATTCGGCGGCGGCGGCGGACGCAGCTCGGGCGGCGGCTTCAGCGGCTTCGGCGGCGGCGGTGGCTTCTCCGGCGGCGGCTCCTCTGGAGGCTGGTGACCATGGTGCAGATCGACACGAACGCATTCCGTCAGATGGGCGCGCACGCATCCTGGGAGAGCGCGACGCCTGCCTGGGCCGTCGCGATCGGCGACGTCGGTCCGTGGATCTTCGCGGTTGTCGTGGCGCTGTGTCTCGTGCGCGCGCTCGTACAGTCGCGCCGCTACTCGGTGAGCACGGTGTTCGGATCGAACGAGCAGAGCGCGACACACCAGGCGTTGCTGGCCGCCGAAGCGCGCACGACCGGGGAAATCGTCCCCGTCGTGCTGGAGCGCTCGGACGCGCATGCCGACGCCGATTGGTTGTCGGCGCTGGTCGCGGTCATCCTCGGCACGCTGCTCCTCGCCACTCGACTGCCGTGGAGCGAGCCGCGTGAATTGCTGTGCCTGCAACTGGGGCTCGGAGCACTCGGATTCGCGCTCGCGCGCATCCTCCCGGGATGGAAGCGCATGTTCGTCAGCGAGGGGCGCGCCGACGAAGTGGCCGCGAAACAGGCCGTGAGCGAATTCCATCGCCTCGGGCTGGGCAACACGCACGCACGCACCGGCGTGCTGCTGTTCGTGTCGCTGCTCGAGCGCCGTGTCATCGTCCTGGGCGACGCCGGAATCCACGCGAAGGTCGGGGACGAGCATTGGGACGCGACGCGAGCCGCAATTCTCGCGAAGGTGCGCCGGGGCCGCGTGGAGGAAGGCCTCGTCGACGGCATTCGTGCATCGGGAGACGTGCTCGAGCGTCATTTCCCGTGGACGCAAGGCGACAGGAACGAGATTCCCGATCGCGTCGTCGTGCGGCGCGAGTGAACCTCAGCGCGTGACGGCCGCGGCAGCTTCGCGATCGACGAACAGCTTCACGTCGGGGTGTCCGCGCAGGAACGTGACGGGGCAGGCGGAGGACACCTCGTCGACCAGCGCCCGCTTCACGATCTCGGCCTTGCCCGCTCCGAACGCGAGCACGCGAATGCGCCGAGCGGCGAGGATCGTCGCGACGCCCATCGTGATCGCGCGCTTCGGCACGTGAGCGATGGCACCGAATGCGGACGCAGCCAGTTCGCGCGTCGCGGGATGCAGCTCGACGACGCGCGTGCGCGAAAGACGCGGTGCACCGGGCTCGTTGAATCCGATGTGTCCGTTCCGGCCGATGCCGAGCAGTTGGACGTCGATTCCTCCCGCAGCTTGGATGAGCCGTTCGTACGCTTCGCCGACGCGAGCGGGCTCCGGTTGCAGAGCCGTGCACTCGGGCATGTGCACTGCCCGCGGCTTCACGCGGTCGAACAAATGCTCCTCCATCCAGCGCCGGAACGAGCGCGGATCTCCTCCAGGAAGCTCGAGGTACTCGTCGAGGTTGAACGTCGATGCGTTCGCGAACGACACCCGCCCGGCAGCCTGCGCGGCGCACAGTTCCCGGTACACCCCGACCGGCGAATTCCCGGTCGCGAGCCCGAGCACCAGAGCCGGGTTCTCACGCAGCAGCGCGACGATCTCGTCCGCGACGATCCGCTCCGCGTCGGCACGTGCATCGACGACGAGGGTCGGCACGCTCGCTCCGTCGAGCCACATCACGCGCGTGCGATCGAACCTGACACTTCTTGGATGAGCGCGAACAACTGCGCTGGTTGTATCGGTTTGGACACGTGCCCGTCCATTCCGGCGGCGAGGCACTGATCGCGGAAGCCGCTCACGGCGTGGGCGGTGAGCGCGATGATGGGCAAGCGCCGGCCGGTGATCTCCTCGCGCTGCCGGATGAGTCTCGTCGCCTCGAACCCGTCCATCACCGGCATCTCGATGTCCATGAGGACGATGTCGAAGGCCTCGGATTCGACCAGCCGCACCGCTTCGGCTCCGTCTTCGACGAGGACGACGGAGTGGCCCGCGCGCTCGAGGTGCTTGGAAGCCACACGCCGGTTCACCGGATTGTCCTCGGCGAGCAGGATCTTCAGCGGCGTCGAACGCGAGAGCAATTCGTGACGCGTGACGAGGGCTCCATGAACGCGCCTCGACAACACGGACCGGAACACCTCAAGCAGGAGTTGCGCCTCGATGGGCTTCGTCAGATAGCCGGCCAATCCGAGTTCGCGACAACGACCGGCGTCTCCTCGGACGCCGGCGGCAGTGATGAGGACGACCGCGGTCGCGTCGTGCAGTGCTTCCGCTCGAATCCGCCGCGCGAGTTCGAAGCCGTCCATGTCCGGCAAGTGGATGTCGATCAGAGCCACTCCGAACGGCTCACCCATCGCACGCGCTCCCTGGATCGCGCGCAGCGCGGCACCGGGATCGGACGCGGTCACGCAACGCATGTTCCACAGTGCGACCATCTCGGAGAGTTGACGGCACGTCGTGGTGTCGTCCTCGACGATCAGGACCGAGACGCCGTTGAGCTCCGAGGGCGCGATGCGCGGCGATTCCGCGCAGGCTTCAGCCGGTTTCAGCTCGATTTCGAAGGCGAACGTCGAGCCACGTCCGGGCTGACTCTCCACGCTCAGGTCGCCGCCCATCAACTGCACGATGCGCGAGCTGATAGTCAGGCCGAGTCCAGTGCCCCCGAAGCGGCGCGTCGTGGAACGATCACCTTGAGCGAATGGCGTGAAAATACGCCGGCGTTGCTCTTCGTCGATGCCGACTCCGCTGTCCGTCACGGCGAAGCGGAGGCGTACCCGGTCCCTGTCGGTCACGCGACCGTTCATGCGCATCGTCACCGCGCCCTTGCTCGTGAACTTGATCGCGTTGCCCACGAGGTTCAGCAGCACTTGTCGCAGGCGCGACGGGTCTCCGATCAAGTCGTCCGGGGTCTCGGGATCGATCGAAGCGCCGAGCGCGAGTCCCTTCTGGTCCGCGAGTGGGGCCAGCGACCGGCGCACGTCCTCCACGAGCGTGCGCAACCTGAACGGCGCGTCTTCCAGCTCGAGCCGGCCCGCTTCGATCTTCGAGAAATCCAGGATGTCATTGATCAGGGTCAGCAGCGCGCGGCCCGACGAGCGGATGGTGTACGCGAATTCCCGCTGTTCCGTGTCGAGTTCCGTCTCGAGCAGCAGGTCGGTCATGCCGATCACGCCGTTCATGGGTGTGCGGATCTCGTGGCTCATGCTGGCCAGGAATTCGCTCTTCGCGCGCGTCCCCGACAGGGCGGCTTCGCGTTCCTCGACCAGGGCCTGTTCGGATCGCTTGAACCGATCGACGTCCTCGAGAATGCCCTCGAGAAGCACGCGCCCGTCGGACTGCTTCGCGCGCGCGGCCGTCAAGCGCATCCAGGTCGATGCTTCTCCCCTCTTGAAGCGCAGGTCGACGCCGCGGACACGTTCGTCGCGCTCGATCGTGCCGGCGAAAACCGCGACGTCCTCGCTCGTTGCGAGCAGCGACGAGAACGCAGTGCCCCGGCCGGGCGTCCGCGAGTCGAGCGCGAGCAGGCGCGCGAATGCGGAGTTCGAAGAGACGATGCGCCCCTCCTCGTCGAGGCAGAAGACGCCGACGTCCAGGCGATCGAGCAGGCCGTGGCTGTCCGAGTGCGGGGAACGCGAGTCCCTGCGCTCGTTCTGATTCATGGACGCGACTGCGTCCGAGGGCGAGAGAGTCATGGGCTGTGGATCAAGTTGATTGCGAACAGGTTTCTGCTTCAGTGGCCCTCGGAGTCGGCGGGAACACGAACTCGAGCGGGCGCGAGTGATACTGAACCACGACTGCCTGGGCAGAGTCCATTGGCCGCACCGCTGGTGACGAATGCACACGAGGTCCTGGGATCGTGTGTACCGGGAATCGAGGCGAGTGAGATAATGTCGAGCGGCGCATGAGTGAATCCTCGAGAACCCGACCGTTCACGAGCGGAAGCGAACCGGAGATAACGGCGCGTTCAGTATGGAACCGCTTCGGCCGAAGCCCGGGCCTCGGCATGGCGAGTCGCCTGGCTCGTCGCGCGTGGACGCGCTGCGCGTTGCTGAGTGCTGTTGCCGTGGCGAGTTCTCTGCTCGCTCCTCCCCTCGCAGCGGAAGAACCCACGAACGACTACAGCGTCACGTCCTGGACGATCGGAAACGGCCTTCCTCAGGGAACGGTCAATGACATGCTGCAGACCGATCAGGGCGCGCTCTGGATCGCGACGTTCGGTGGGTTGCTGAGATTCGACGGCGTCGAGTTCCGCACGTACGACTTCGACACGCTTCCGAACCTGCCTTCGGTGCGGATCACGTCCCTTGCCTCCGACGGCGCGGGCGGATTGTGGATGCTCACGCAGAACGGAGGCGTGCTGCACTTTCGCGACGGCGCGATCGTCGAATCCCTCGCGGCTCCGAATTCGGAACAGGGCGACCTCTCGACCATATCGCTCCTGTGCACCGACCGTGGCGAGCTGTGGTTGCGCGGGGTCTCGGGCCGCGTGTGGCTCCACGCGGACAACGGCTGGTCGATGCCGGTCGCGGCGACCGGCGCAAGCTCGGCCTGCGTCGCCGTCTTCCTCGACGCGGATGGCCAAGTGGCGCTGGCCACCGAGAAGGCGGTGATACGCGGTGGAGGCCCGCGATCGGGGGGAACCGAATGGACTGCTCCGGGGAGGATTTCGTGCGTGGGCCTCGCCCCAAACCGACTCTGGGTCGGCTTGCACGACGGCCTGGCCGTGGCCGAGTCCAGCACGATCGAGCGTGTCCGTCTCGATCCCCCGTTCGAGTCGCGCGTCACGGCCCTGCTGGAGGATGGGACGGGTGGGGTGTGGGTCGGGACCAGCCAAGGCCTCCTGCACGTCGTGCGCGAAGTCGACGGGAAGGGTTGGGTCCGCGGCGCCGGCTCGGGACTGCTCGAGTCGTTCAGCGTGCGGTCCTTGCTCGTGGACCGAGAGGGCAATCTGTGGGTCGGCTCGCGCGGCAAGGGCCTCGCGCGCGTGTCGCGAAAGCGCGTGCGTGTGTTCGTGGTGGCGCGGCGCGACCTGACGATCTCCGCGGTGGCCAGCGACGGGGCCGAGGGCGCGTGGCTCAGCTTCGCGAGCGGCGGTGTCGGTCACGGAGCGGCCTCGAAGCAGGCCGACGGGACCGAACGACTGGACTGGACTCTGCAGACGTCGCCGATCGCATTCTCGATCCTGCATGCATTCGACGGCAGTCTGTGGTCATCGGGCAACAAGACCCTCCTGCGTACCCTGGGTGGTGCGACCCAGGAATTCGTGTTGCCCGGTGTACTCGGCGCACTGGTCGAGACGAAGAGCGGCGACATCTGGGCCTCGGTGGAGAGCGGTCGTCGCATCGTGCGACTCTCGCACTCCGGCGAAATCCTGGAGTCCCTGGACATCGATGGGCGAGTCATTTCGCTGTCGGCCGACGCCGTCGATGGCGTCTGGGTCGGCTGCGACGGGGCGGTCATCCGTCACGCGGCTGGACGAACCGAGCGCTTCGGCGTCGAGCAGGGCGTGCCGCAGGGAGACGTGCGTTGCGTCTTGTCCGAGCCGGACGGGTCAGCGTGGATCGCGACCTACGCCGGCGGGCTCGCGCGCCTGAAAGACGGTCGCGCCACGCGCATCACACGCGCTCAGGGACTCCCGAACATGGCCCTCTCGAGCATTCAAGACGACGGAGCCGGTCGTCTGTGGCTGCTCTCCAACCAAGGACTGATCGTCGCCGAGCGCCGGGACCTCCTGGCACTCGTCGAGGGGCGCGCGCCACGCATCGATCCGGTCGTCATCGGTCCGTCGGCGGGCATGCCCGAGGCGAACTTCGGCTCGCCGGCGGGATTCAGGGACGAGCGCGGCCGCCTGTGGTTCGGCACCATCGAAGGACCCGTGCGTGTCGACGCGCTGGCGTTCCCTTTCAATCGCGTGCCGCCGCGCGTCCTCGTCGAGGGCGTTTCCGCCGACGACGTCGAACTCACGATGGGAGGTCGAGTCGCAGTTCCACCGGCCACGAAGCGCCTGGTGTTCGACTTCACGACCTTCTCGCTCACCGCGCCGGAGCGCGTGCGCTTTCGTTATCGACTGGTCGGCTACGACGAGGATTGGGTCGATGCCGGGACCGAACGAAGCGCGCCCTACACGGGGCTCAGGCCGAGCCAATACGAATTCCGCGTCGAAGCCCGCAACGAGGACGGCGTGTGGAGCGAGTCCGCGGCCGTCGTGGGCCTGCGCGTCGCGCCGAGTTGGTGGGAGACGAACTGGTTCAGGACGGCCGTGGGGTTCCTCTTCGTGGCCTGCCTGTACGCCATCGACCGCGTGCGCATCGGATTCCTCAGGCGTCGCACGCAAGTGCTGCTCGAGGCCACGGAGGGCCGCGCTCGCGCCGAGGAACGCGAGTCGCGATTGCGCGAGCAACTCGCGCACGTGGGGCGCGTCGCGACGGCAGACGAGCTCGCGACGTCGCTGGCGCACGAGGTCAATCAGCCCCTTGCCGCGATCGTGACGAACGCGCAGGCCGGACGTCGGTACCTCGCGAACGACGTGCTGGACAGGAAAGGGATCGACGACATCCTGCGCGACATCGCTCAACAAGGTCAGCGCGCTTCGGACGTCATCCGGCGCCTGCGCGACTTCCTGCGCAAGAACGAGAGTGAAAGGCGCCCGATCGACCTCAATCAGATCGTTCGAGACACGCTTCCGCTCGTGCGGCGCGAGCTGCAGGATCATCGTATCGATCTCGTCCTGGAGCTCGCTCCACGGCCGATCACGGTCGATGCGGATCCGATCCAGATCCAGCAGGTCGTCGTCAACCTGGTGAACAACGCCTGCGAGGCGCTGTCGAACTCGAACGGGGAACGCACGATCGACATACGCACTCGGGCCGAACTCGACCACGTGGTGTTCGAGATGCGCGACTCGGGTCCCGGCATCTCCCCGCAGGTCGCCGAACGCCTGTTCCAGCCGTACGTCACCACCAAGTCCACCGGCATGGGTCTGGGACTGGCGATTTGCCGTTCGATCGTCGAAGCTCACGGGGGAAGGATCGGTGTGCGCTCGGCGGCGGAAGAAGGAACGACGTTCCGGATCGACCTCCCGGCAACACAGGAGCGAGGAGTCTCATGACGCGAATCGGCACGGTTTTTCTCGTCGACGACGACCAAGCGCTGTGCGCGGCGACGACTCGTCTCCTCGACGCCCATGGCTTCAAGGTGCGGTCGTTCACGTCGGCCGAGAACTTCCTCTCGCGCTTCGACCCGAAGGAGCCGGGATGTCTGCTGCTCGACCTGCGCATGCCCGGACGCAGTGGCCTCGAACTGCAGCAGGCCCTCGCGGAGCAGGGTGTCGAGATCCCGATCGTCTTCCTCACGGGCCACGCTGACGTGCCGACGAGCGTGTACGCGATGAAGCGTGGCGCCGTCGATTTCCTGCAGAAGCCGGCCAGCGAGGAGGATCTGATCGCGGCGCTGGAGCGCGCGCTCGTCCGCGACGCGGAACAGCGCAAGAGTCACGCGGAACTCTCGGTGCTCGAGGCTCGCTACGCGACCCTGACGCCGCGCGAACGCGAGGTCCTCGTCGAGATCGTCGCCGGCCAGCGCAACAAGCAGGCTGCACACTCGCTCGGCATCGCGGAACGCACGGTCAAGCTCCACCGCTCGCGCGTGCTCGAGAAAATGGGCGCGGATTCTCTCGCTGATCTCGTGCGCATGGCCGAGCACCTGGGGCTGGGCCCCGACGACCAGTGATACTCAGCCGAACCTGCCGGTGACGTAGTCCTCCGTCTCGGTCAGGTGCGGGGTGAGGAAAATGTCGTTGGTCGGCCCGTACTCGACGAGCCTGCCGAGATACATGAACGCCGTGTAGTCGCTCGCCCGGCTCGCCTGTTGCATGTTGTGCGTGACCATGAGGATCGAGTAGCTGCCCTTCAGCTCTTCGATCAGATCCTCGATGCGGCCGGTCGCGATCGGATCGAGCGCCGAACACGGCTCGTCCAACAGCACCACTTCCGGCTCAGCCGCGATGGCTCGCGCGATGCACAGACGCTGCTGCTGTCCACCCGACAACTGCAAGGCGGATTCGTGCAGGCGGTCTTTCACTTCTTCCCACAGACCCGCGCCGCGCAGGCTCTTCTCGCACGTTTCGAGCAGGACGTGCCGGTCGCGCACGCCGTCGATGCGCAAGGAATAAACGACGTTCTCGAAGATGCTCATCGGGAACGGGTTCGGCTTCTGGAACACCATGCCGATGCGCTTGCGCAGTTCGATGACGTCGACGCTGGCGCCGTAGATCGAGTCGTCGTTGAGCAGCATGTCGCCCTCTATGCGCACGGTGTCGATCAAGTCGTTCAGGCGGTTCACCGAGCGCAAGAGCGTCGACTTCCCGCACCCCGAGGGGCCGATCAAGGCCGTCACCTTCCCGCGTGGGACGTTCATCGAAACGTCGAACAGGGCCTGCTTCGCGCCATACCACAGCCGGAAGCCCGAGATCTCGAGCACCGGTTCCTCGTCGTTCACCTTGGCGTGGATTTCCGTGCGCGCGGGAGACGTTCGTTCGAGAGTCGTGTTCATGATGATCAGACCTGTGCCGAGGAGTAACGCTTCTTGAGTCGAGAACGCACCCAGATCGCCGTGACGTTCAGCGCCACGATGATCACGATGAGCAGCAACGTCGTCGTGTAGACCATCGGCTTCGCCGCCTCGCTGTTCTGACTCTGGAAGCCGAGATCGTAGATGTGGAACCCGAGATGCATGAAGCTGCGCTCGGGATGGATGTGGACGAAGGGCGCGGTCGAGCTCGTGTCGACGACGAGCTCGGGCGCGAGTTTCACGGCGCCGACGAGCATGAGCGGCGCGACCTCGCCTGCTCCACGCGCGATCGCGAGGATCATGCCCGTCATGATCCCGGGCAGCGCGCGTGGCAGGACGATGCGCTGGATGGTCTGCCATTTCGTCGCGCCGCACGCGTAGCTGCCCTCGCGCATCGAACGCGGCACGGCCGAGAGCGCCTCTTCGGTCGCCACGATGACGACCGGAAGCGTCAGGAGCGCGAGCGTGAAGGCCGCCCACAAGAGCCCGCCCTTGCCGTACGTCGGATTGGGCAGCTTCTCCGCATGAAGGAGCGTGTCGATCGACGCGCCGACGACGTAGCAGAAGAACCCCAGTCCGAACACGCCGAACACGATGCTGGGCACGCCCGCCAGATTGTTCACGGCAATGCGCACGACGCTGACGAGGAATCCCTGAGTGGCATACTCGCGCAGGTACAACGCCGCGAGCACCCCGAACGGCACGACGAGGATCGCCATCAAGAGCGTCATCACCACCGTGCCGATGATCGCCGGAAACACGCCCCCTTCGCTGTTGGCCTCGCGCGGAGCGTCGGTCAGGAACTCCCACCAGCGCGAGAGGTACACGCTCAATCTGCCGCCGACCCCGAGTTGGTTGGCCGGGTACGCCCGCACGATGTCCGCGACCTGGATGGCCACTTCGGTTCCGTCGGCCGTTTCGAACACGAGCCGGTAGCGCGCGTTCTCGGCGTTCAGTGCGCCGATCTCCTGCGTGATCGATTCGAACTGTCGATGCAGCTCGACTTCTCGCGCGCGGTTCTTCTTCGAGCGCGCCGCGTATTCGGGCGACGCCTTGCCGCTCTTGAGCTCGATCTTCCGCAAGCCCAGACGATCGGCCTCGAGCTCGGCGTTGACCTCGCCCACGGAGTGCTCCTCGAGGCCGCGACGCCGATCGAGCCGATCGAGAACGGCGTCACGCTCGGCTTCGAAACGCGACCACGCCGCCGCCGGTCCGGTTGCAACGACGTCGTCACCGATCCGGAACGCCTTGGGAGTCCCGTGGAAGCGCCCCCACGCCTGGCGTTCGACGACGATGGCCCACTCCGGCGACGACTCCTTCGCCACGTCGAAGTCGTCGACCCAGGTGTAGTGGGTCCCGGTGACGTCGAAGTTGCCGCTGCGCAGCATGCGGCGGCGTGTCGAGCCTTCCGAGGCGATCTCCTCGCGGACGGCGTGGGCTCGCTCGGGAGGCAGGCGTTCGAGCACGTTCGCACCTGGAACGTAGTGGTTCGTGACACTGACCTCGCCCATGACGGCCTTGCCGTCGACGAGGTCGATTCGCACGACTTCAGCGGGCCAAAACGTCGATCCACCCTCCTTCACGATGAGGAAGAACAGGCCGAGGATCATCGCGATGGCGATGACGAGAGCACCGCCCGTCAGCCACACGAAAGGCTCGCCGTGGGCTTGCAGCGCCGTCGCGCGCCGTGCCGAGCGCCGGCGTTTGACGACGGCCTTCTTCGGGCGGGCGGGTCCTCGTGCTCGTTCGACCGTAGTCACAGCTGGTACGCCCGCTTCCTGAATCTCTGGCGTACTACCTCGGCAAACGTATTCAGCACGAAGGTGAGCGCGAACAGGCAGAAAGCCGCGAGGAACAGCGTTCGATAGTGGGTGCTGTCGCGAACGGCCTCCGGCAACTCGACGGCGATGTTCGCACTCAACGTCCGGAAGCCGTTGAATACGTTCCAACTCATCACGGGCGTGTTGCCGGTTGCCATCAAGACGACCATCGTTTCCCCCACCGCGCGGCCGAGGCCGATCATGACGGCGGAAAACAGGCCGCTCATCGCCGTGGGGACGACGACGCGCAGGGCGGTCTGCCACGGCGTGGCGCCCGCTCCGAGCGAAGCCAGACGCAGGTGCGAGGGCACCGACGACAGGGCGTCTTCCGCCAGCGTGTAGATGATCGGGATGATCGCGAAGCCCATGACGAAGCCGACGATCAGCGCGTTGCGCTGCACGTAGGTGTCCAGCGGACCGCCACGCGGATCGAATCCCAGCCCGTCCAGCGCGTGTGCCGCGATCCACGCCATCGCGAACACGATCGCCGTCGCGGCCAAGAACTTGAAGAAGTCGAACCGCGCGGCGCGCGGACGGTCCCAGTCGGCGGAGATCTTCCCGAGCCAGGGCACCGCGAAACGGTGCGAGAGCAACGCGTAGACGAGGGCCGACAGCGGCAACAGCAGGAGCAGCCAGCCTCCCACCGAGTCGCCGCGTGCTCCGGACAGCCAACCCATGACGTCCCCGCCGAACCACGCTCGTTCCGCCAGCGGTCCCACGAGGGTCGCCAACAACACGCCGAGCGGCAGGCACGCGCTCATCGCTGCGAACCGCGGCAGACCCGACCAGCGGATGACCGTGCGCTGCGGCAGGAGTTGCCACACGTGGGCGCCGAACAGGAACGCGCCCGGAATGGTCACGAAGAGCGCCAGCACCGTCGGCACGAAGCCCTGCACGAAGGGCGCGATCACGATCGCCGCGATGAAGCCGAGCACCACGCTCGGCAACGACGCCATCATCTCCGTGATCGACTTGAGCGGACCCTTGAGCCGCTTGTGCAGGAACTCACTGGTGAAGAGCGCCGCGAGGATCGCCAGCGGCGCGCCGAACAGCATCGAATAGAACGTCGACTTGAGCGTGCCGAACACGAGCGGCCACAGGCCGAGCTTCGCCTCGAAATCGTCCGTGCCACCCGTGCTCTGCCAGACGTGTTCCGGTCGCGCGTAGCCTTCGTACCAGACCGGCCCGAACAGCGCGCCGAGCGTGGCTTCGGGATGGCCGAGGTTCATCGTCCAGTCGCAGAACGCGTCGCCCGCGATCGCGACGAACCCATCTTCCTTGGGCGCCACCGCGAGAGACGCGACGGGAGAACGATTCGGCGCGAGCGTCTCGAGGAGGAGTTTGTGACTCGTGACGTGGAACGTCCTGATCGATCCGTCCGCGAATCCGGCGCACACGATGCGGCCGCGCGCCGAGGCCGCGAGCGCCGTGACCGCGCCGCGCCCGGACGTGAGTTCGTGCGTGCGTTCGAGATGAATGCCGTCGGGCGTGAGCGCGTCCCCCGGCTTCGTGCCGAACCAGCCACGGACGCGGCCGCGAGTGTCGCCCGTGATCAGGGTCGTCTTCCCGATCAGGAACGTGATAGCCGAGAGTCGCCCCTCCCCCTCGACGAGGTCGAGCTCCTCGCACAGCCGCGGGTGCTCGAGATCGCGCAGGTCCTCGCGCAGGACCCGGGAGAGTCGGTCGCGTTGCCAGATCCGGTGCTCGGCCGCGTTCTGGCGAAGGAACGGTTCCGGGAAGCCCCCGAAGCGGAGCAGCGCCGCCAGGTCGGCCGCGGAC